>JAGGZD010000045.1 GCA_021162245.1 Dehalococcoidia bacterium
AACCCATAATACATCAAAAAACATGACCGGGCAATGGTTTGTGCTGGCTGAGATACATAGGTAGCACTGGACTATGGGTTTTAGCAAGTTCCTTTTCAATATACTCCACAGGGGTAAGATAGACAAGGGACTGGAGAGGCCAGTTGGCAGTGGGCGGTTGGCGGTTAGCAGTTTAACTATCAACCGATTAACTGGCTATTACCCCCCCCCTACGATACAATGCAAATGCATAGCCAGGTAAAGTATAGTGGTGTGGTGTCTAGCAACAGAGCTATCACGGGAGTGTATAAAACCCTCACCCTATCCAGGTCTTAGTGCTCACAATACAAAGATTCAAACTCTCGTCCTATACCCTTCTCCTCTGCTATCTCATAAACACGCCATGCCGTTATGATATCCTGAATAGCCAGGCCAGTCGTGTCGAATACAGTGATTTCACCAGCTGAAACCCTTCCTTGCTTAACACCAGCCACTACTTCTCCTATCTCAGCATGAATACTCGCCTTCGTTATCGTTCCCTTACTAAGCGGCACATTTATCTCTCCGCTATGACTGGCCTGCTCCCAATCATCTATCACAATCCTGGCACGCTTAAGTATCTCTACATCAAGTTCCTCTTTACCAGGGGCGTCAGCACCTACGGTATTGATATGCATCCCCTCTGTAACCCACTCGCTCTTAACTACAGGCGTTCTGGTGGGAGTGACAGTGACCAGAACATCCGAGCCTCTTACAGCCTCCTCAGCAGTAGCTACCGCCCTGGCATTCAAGCCAAATTTTTCCGCTGCTATCACTGCGAGGTTTTCAGCTTCTTTAGCAGTCAAATCGAATATTTTAACTGACTCGATTTTCATTACCTGATTTAGTGCATCTAATTGGAATGCGGACTGGTATCCAGCTCCGATAATACCAAGCACCCTGGCATCTTTTCTAGCCAAGTATTTGACAGCTACTCCAGATGCAGCAGCTGTCCGCATCGCAGTAATACATGTGCCATCCATATGGCTTATCGCCGCGCCAGTCCTGGGGTCAAAAAGCACTATTGTAGCTAACACAGTTGGCAGGCCATACTTCGATGGATTACCTGGGTACACGCTAACTAACTTTACCCCTAGCTCATCCAGTTGCTCAAGATAAGCAGGCATTACCCTGAGATCACCGCCAAACTTTTGGGAAAATAAATAAGACTTAGGCGGCATCTGCACACGTTTCAATCCCCTCTCTTTAAACGCCTTTTCCACTAGCTCCAGCACATCCGACATCGAGAGAATTTGTTTTACCTCTTCCATATTTAATACCCTTATTTTCTGTTTCATGTTGCCTCCTTAGACAGGAATTCAATGCCATATTTGGCTCTCTCCTGGCTCATACACAAATGCCCGCATCCATTGTTATTGGCTCCAAAATAAAACATCCCCCATATACATTCTACCATGCAGGGAATGTTGGCAGTTGGCGGGCGGCGGTTACCAGTTGGCAGTTAATAGTTGGCGGTTAGCAGTTTAACTATCAACTGATTAACTGGCTATTACCTCCGCTACAACGTAAATACATAGCCAGGCAAAGTAGTGGCGGGGTTTATCCCCACCTGGGGTGGCGTGGTGTTTAGCGATGGGCTATCTTGCGGGAGAGCCCAAGCTCCCGTAAACACCTCTAGTCTTCTCTTTTTACCTTGACCTTTAACATCTCGAACAAGTTTGACTCTAAGCTCACCGAGCTTCCCTCCTGCGGTAATGACAAATATCATGAACATAAACTACAGCATCATGCTCATAAAGGGAGCGCCGCTGCCGATTTAGCAAGGAAAACATCTGGGCAAGATGCCTCTGAGCATGGTGAATATTTCAGCTTATAGCCAACTTGACAGCTAAGCTACGCAGGAGTATCTTGAAGTCTAGAATTATCGGAAAACGTCCTGGCTTAGAGAGAGAGTTACCTTACCCAGTAGTTCCCTCCTTATGGGTAGATGGATAGTTTCTGAAGGATTCTCTAGAAAGAAGTTCTCTATTAACAAGGAAAACTGTATCGGGAAAAAGCTCCACAGGGTATTTTTTGGCTGGTGGACAGTTTTATCTGGCAGTCTTTTATCCGCATGGGCAATCGGATTCCAGGTTCATGGATTCTCCGCACTATTCAAGCCTATAGCTTCAGAATTTGGATTTAGTCGAACGGCAACATCCGTTGCTGCCAGTATTGGAAGGCTTATTCGAGTAGTTGAGTCACCACTAGCGGGGTGGCTTGTTGACAAGTTCGGTCCAAGGACACTAATTACCATCGGCATGTTCATGGCTGGCCTGGGCCTCATATTGATGAACTTCGTAAACTCACTGTGGTCTTTTTATACAATTTGGGGAGTTATACTGGGAACAGGCATCAATATGGGCCTGGAAATACCTATAAACAAGGCAATTACAAACTGGTTTGTAAAGAAAAGAGGGATAGCCCTGAGTGTCAGGTGGCTTATTACTGGTTTCGCCGGGTTGGTGCTGTTGCTTGTTGCCTGGCTTATCTCCACACATGGCTGGCGAATGACCTGCGTAATAGGTGGGCTGGGTATATGGCTTATTGGTTTGCCGCTTACCTGGATTTTTGTGAAGCCACAGAGACCAGAATATTACGGACTGCTCCCTGACGGCTCTACAGCTGAAGCAAAGCCAGATGAGGATGTAAACCAGATGATAGACAAGGGCGTGAACTATGCCGCCGAACTCCATGAAGTAGAATTTACCCTCAGGCAAGCATTGAGGACACGCGCCTACTGGTTACTCATCTTGGCCATGTCTGTTCGCATGGTAGGCTTTGCAGCAATTCTGACCCACAGCGTGCCATTCTTAACCGATATGGGTATTGAACCAGTTAAAGCAGCATCACTGCTTGGAATTATCATCTTATCCAGTACCCCATCGAGGCTGATAGGCGGATTTCTCATGGATCGTATTGATGCAGGGCACCTGCGATTTCTGATAGCAGGAGCATTCCTCCTCCAGGCCATTGGAATTGGTGCTTTCCTGCTAAACCAAACTATAACCATGGTATATGTTTTTCTTGTCCTCTTCTGGGTTGGAATAGGGATAGCACTCCCCCTAGAATCTGGCATTGGATCTCGCTACTTTGGGCGAAAGGCTTTCGGCTCAATCGAGGGAACTTCAATGATTTTCACGACGCCAATCACGGTATTAGCTCCTATATATGCCGGGTGGATATATGATAATACGGGCAGCTATGTATCGGCCTTCACCCTGTTTGCAATACTATTCGCCGTTTCTGCGTTCCTTGTCTCGCTAGCTCGTCCACCAAAACCTCCAGCACAGGTTACCGATATCCACAAATTCCTGTGATGGCAAGTCCACACTCAAAACTGGCATGAAAGCCTCAGATGGCAATCCATGCCTCGCCTTAGCTCTAAACTAAAACGAGATGGTGCCTGGCGATAGGCTATCTTACGGGAGAGGATAAAAACCCTCCCTGTTTTCATTCAGTTGGCAGTTGGCGATAACAAAGCGATGATTTATTGAAAGAAATGCACCTGGCCTCAATCTGCGAAAAGCTTTCCGCTACTTCGTTGGATCTTGTAGGAAATGATTGGAGAGCCGTATTTGTTGTGTCTTCAACTCGCTGTCTTGGTAACGGGCTCTATTATAAAGGCATTGGAAAAAACCTGTTGAATAGATAAAGGAATGCAGGGATTGATAATAGAGAGACTATGAAGCTGGCAACGATAAACTGGCTGGCTATCTTCCGATTCCCCCGGCACCGCTCGGTTAAGATTGGTATCGCTGTAATGGGGGGCACAGCTGCCTGGAGCATGACAAGAAAGGCGACAGTGTAGTCAGGGCGGAGCCAAAGCAATAAACCGAGAAAAACGAGTGGAAAAAGTATGTTCTTAATAAGGACAAATTTAAAAACTTCCCAGATATATGATTTCTCCTTTTCATTCCTTTCATACATGAAATCATTATATACATTGCCGCCAAGTATTAGCATAAAAAGCGGCGTTGCCATAGCTCCCACCATGCTAAAAATATTAAGCAAAAAATCCGGCACATAGTCTCTGGCTGCGACTAAACCAAGCATAAGGCCGACGGCAGTAGCAACCAGCACAGGATTCGCTATCTGACGCCAGTTTAGCTTATCTTTCTGAATACCCTTGCTGAAGAACAAAGTGTATGTGCTAAATATCATCGGAGGGTAGAATATCATGAACAGAAAAAGCATGACCAAATAAGAGTTACCCTGACCAAAAAGGCCTCCGATAATCAGGATAGGAAAGAAAAGGCCATTCTGATAAAAGAGACTCATGGTAAACTCACTACGTATTTCCCTTTTGACCAACAAGGATGTTCCCACGGAGAGTGCTAATGCCACGAATGTGAAACCCAGCCACCACAGCGGCATACGCCACCAGTTCGGATACTTCTGCGGTGAAAAATCAAATATTAGGTTGGTAATTACGAGAAAGGGCAACGCGATGTCAATGGCTAAAGAGGACAAGAATGCCAGTGTATTTGAGGGCACACGTCTTCTCCCAATGATCCAGAAACCCAGGATACCTATACCGAGGAGTGTAAATACTGCCTGGAAGGTGATGGAGAAAACGTTCATATCATTATCATTCTATCTATTGCAAAATATTCAAGCAAGTCGAAACAGCCTTGATATCAATCAGGGAAGCTGATAGTGTAGTCACAATTCAAGTTCTATCCCATGTAGCCCGCAGGAGCCATTGGCTCTTAGGAAGTTGATAGGCTGGAATAGAGTGCGAGTGTTCATACGCCGCAAGGCTGCTTCGCTTATCTACAGGCGCCATTTGGCGGCAGAAGGGAATAGCCATATTAAAAAACTGTATCTGGTATGTGGTGAAGAGACGCCAGAAATACTAAAGAGAAATAAGGATAGAATCTGGAGAAGCGCAATATAACTGAAAAGCAGGGAAGCGGGGCAATAAAGGCTTAATATTACTTATTGTCTTTCCCTTTCTTACGAGTTGAAACTGCAATCCTCTTTGGTTTGACCTCCGGCGCTTTGGGAAGGCTAACTTCCAGAATTCCATCATCGTAGCTAGCTTCAATTTTCCCTGTATCCACGTTAGAAGGCACAGTTATCGAGCGAGAGAAGCTACCATAAGAACGCTCACAGCAGTAATAATCCTCTTCTTTAACTTCGTCTTCAGCCTTGCGTTCTCCTTTTATGGTCAACGTGTCGCCTACCATCGAGATATCTATATCCTTTTCTGTCATCCCCGGGAGCTCAGCCTTCACCACAAACTTATCCTCTTTCTCGAACACTTCTATGGCTGGTGCCCATCCCATCTCCATCGTGGGGCTGCGTCTCCATGATGAGGGCAGGGGTGACCTGCGAAACATATCCTCAAAGTGTCGTTCTATCTCCTCCAGCTCACTAAATGGCCTCCACGGAATTAACCCTCTCCTCGGACTCCATCTCTCTATTGCCATAAACAACACCTCCTTCAGTTTATTGCCCTGAACAAAGCCCCGCTTCCCAAATCCCTGGGTATCGAACGATACCAATTGCCATTGTAAAACACTACCATTTTTATGTCAAATGGTAGTGTTTCCAATACGAAATGCGCCTGAATGTAGACATAATTTCTAATTCTGGACTATGCACCATGCTGTCCTATCATGAGAACACGCGGTAGAAGATTTGAGAGGAAGTATCGAAGTGACGACAGGTAAATCTGGCATTGAGCAATAAAAATCCGTAGCACAGCTACTTTAGCATCCTTTCATAACCCACGTATGTGACACCCCATCTATCTGAACTAGATCATTCAGGGTCAGGAGGTAAAGATATAGCTGCCCTTTCTAAGATAGGAATAGAAGGGAGTCAGGGTAAAGATGATCGTAAGGTACATTAGAATAGCAAGTAGTATGCCTGAACCTATGCCAAGAACACTTACCACCAGCGTTAGCATCTGAAGTGAGTAGGTAATCAAAGACACAATTCATCGTTTTGTTACCTGATTGCACAATAGTCTGTTTTGTTACCTCACAGTTGCCGATTAGGAGAGTTGTTGCCAGGATTATAGGGAATGGTCATAGCTTAATGAAATACTGCGGCTGAAAGCCAGTTCAAAAGCTCTGTCTATCATGCGGCCTGGTCTGTCAGAATGCTGCTTTTACCTGTGCTCCCACAGCTCCCCCTGGAGTTCATACACGACCTTTGATTATTCAGGCGACAATAGGTTGCCTAGAGTCCCGACTGCACCTGGGGAACGGTCAACGGCCTTTGATACGGAGTCCGCTCTGTATACATAGGATTTACCTGGCTCCAGTTTCTCCATATAGAGTACCTGCTCATGTTCCTGGTATCTGATAATCAAGGCGTACCAGTCTGCACTCGGAAGAATAATCTCTGCATATCCGTTTCCGTCAGTCCTGGAACGACCACCTCCGACAAGCACTACTTCTGCACCGGATACTGGACTACCTTCATCGTCGAGTACTCTTAGACTACTGGGGCGGCCCGCCAGATTCCCACCTGGAACCTTCTCCACGACATCTTTCTCATATGCTCCCGCCCTCTTGGGTACCATCCATTCCACACCGTATTTCAGGCGCAGGTATTCCTCCGGTGGGTTTGGAACAAGAAACTTCTCACCCAGGAATTCAATCGTTTTGGGGTGGGTGAACAGCCTGACTGGAAGCCGAATGCCTGGATAGGCGTATGCGTTTCCATCAATGATATGCTTGAACTCCAGCGTCATCCTTAAATGGTTCTTCATCGTAGTTCTGGTTTTGCAGTAGGTCCCTTCTATTTCGCTGACGAAGTATCCTTTATCCCTGAGGGTTGCCGTCGTAGTGTCTATCAATTCTTCTGTCAGACCGTTCAACCCGATCACAGAGACCAGATCTACATCATCGTCCCAGGGAATGAAGGCATTGTCTCTCACCGCACCCAGACATGAACCAGATCCCAGAAGAAACACCACATTCAATTGATCGAGGATTTGTTTCATTTCTTTGAGATTGCGCTCAGCAACAATTGGGTCTATGGGTGGATTGTACTTCCAGCTATATTCCAGGGCAGACTCGTCTGAACCATTATTCGTTTCCATATTCTTTCTCCTTCTTTCTCTTTGTCCATACGCGCAGGTCATTCACTGCCTGTCCCCCGAAAGGTATAGTAGTTCGCAAATTGGATTTATGGGTATTTTGGCTCCAGGAACAGGTATGCGATCACCCAGCGAACTATGCGGCCGGATATGATTATACCCTCTCCATACTGGCCAATCAATGCGTTGTGCTGGCTGACCACACAATCTGATCATAAACAGGTTCGGGCTGGGGTCTCATCAACACAATATCCCAAGCAACATTCTGACGTTTTGTGTAATTATCCAGGGCGCTCTTCGCGAAATACACAAGAGGAGAGGCTTGCGTACACTGGCTTGTTGTTGAATTTTGGGTTATCATAATATCTATTAATAATTCGAGAGAGGTAATTGCGAATGGATAAGATAGAGTTACTATTAAAGGAATTGACCGAGTCTGACGGAGTATCCGGATATGAGGCTGAGACGCGCAAGGTGGTCAAGAAGCATTTCGAACCACTTGGAGAGATACTTGAAGATAAGCTGGGCAGTTTGACCTGCCGGAAGAAGGGTCTGGCACAAGAGCCGAAAGTAATTCTGGTAGGCCATATGGACGAGGTTGGTTTCATGGTCAAACTCATTACCAAAGAAGGATTTGTGAGATTTACGCCTCTAGGAGGTTGGTGGGACCAGGTCTTGCTCGGACACCGAGTGCGTATCAAAACCAATAAATGTAGTGTACTTGGTGTGATAGGTGCTAAGCCCCCGCATCTCCTTTCCGAGGAGGAGCGTAAGAAGCTCTGTGAAAAGAAGGATATGTATGTCGATATTGGAGCAACATCACAACAAGAAGTTGAGGATGCAGGTGTTCGTGTAGGGGATCCTATTATACCGGTTAGTGAATTCGCTATTTTGTCTGACACAAAAACCTATATGGCCAAGGCCTTTGATGACCGTGTTGGATGCGCTCTGGTTATTACTGTACTGCAGAACTTGATGGAGAAGGAGCATCCGAACACTGTTCTCGGCGTGGCCACGGTACAGGAGGAGGTTGGTCTGAGAGGGGCAACCACCAGTGCTGAGGTCATCAATCCCGATGTAGCCATCATTCTCGAAACGGATATCGCTGGCGATGTGCCTGGTATCAAGCCAGAAGAATCAGCCACAAAACTTGGAGGTGGGCCAACACTCTTAGCCTATGATTCTCGCATGATACCTAATCTCAAACTTCGTGATATGGTAATTGATACTGCCAAGAAGCTCAATATTCCACTTCAGATGTCGGTCATGGAAGGAGGAGCAACCGACGGCGGGCCGATCCATTTACATAGGGTAGGCGTACCTACGGTGGTTCTGGGTGTGCCGACGCGACATATTCATAGCCATAATACAATTCTTCGTCGGGACGATTTTGACCATGCCGTCGCGCTAGTAACGGCTATCGTGCAAGGTTTGGATAAAGAGACAGTGGCTGCACTGACTTAGCATGCTGCGAGCGCCTAAGGATGTGCTAATACATCGGTCTGTTGGCCAACAATTCTGGGGATTGTGCAATCCAGGTCCGTGCTACGAGAATTTAGTTCGTTAAGTTGGTAGACTTGCGGCAGGTTGTTTTGCTCCAGGCCATGTTTGAAGAGACCCAAGGGCGGAGTCACCTGGAAGTGGGTGAGGTGAGAAGAGCACCGGCAATCCGAGGCACCAAACCCAGGGATAGAAGGCGTTGCCCCCGGGAGATTACGTAGTATTGTATTCCATTTACATTCGAGTTTATCGGGCCCTATGGCATACCATATCTTAGCCAGGGCCGTTTTGACCTGGCCATCATAAGTCTCTTTTCTCCTCTCCCTTTGCCTGGGATGAAAATCCGGACTATGAATCTTCGTAATAACATATTTCCTCGATTGCCCTGTATTGCCGCAGTATTCATTAAGAATCTGGGACTTACCCTTCCTGGGCTCAGCAGCAAAGTACCTTTCCCTTATTACCTTTAGATATTCATCCCTCGCGTGCATGTCCATTCTCTCCATTGCCTGGCTTAACCTCCTTTACAGCGCTAGCCAGAGCATATCTTAAATACCTTCGGTTCGATTTTATATGATTCAATTCGCAGGACAGCAAGGTTAGACAGGGTCACTGTGGGTGATGCTGATGAAGCTTACTATTGCTGGAAGCAATCGAGGCAATTCTGGCAGGAAGATGCTGAGGCCCTTGAATGGTTAAGAGAAACAATGAAACAGGTTACTGGTAAGACCCAACGAAGCAAGCACCAGTAACAACGCCTTGATGCTGATAGCAATGACCACTTGTTAGAGAGAGGAAGTTATTTGCTCAGGGCAGGCTGTGAACTGGACAAAAACCTGTTTTGTTACCTTACAGTTGCCGCTTAAGAGCTTTATTGCCAAAATCATACGATGTATTACAGTGCCTTGTAAATTGTTATGAAGGCAAGGGATATAACCAATACCGTGAGCCCTATTTCTAGCCACTCAGGTTTAGTTTTTAATGATATTCTGCTCCCTATTCTTGCGCCATAAAAATTTACCCCTTTCAAATTCTTAATACATAGTGATGGTGCCTCTGTTGTCATGATTCCCTAACCTGTCCCTGATTCAACTCTGCATTTGCTCTTTCCGCCAGTTTCTCCCTGAGCTCGGTGCCCTGGATGGTCTCTCTCTGCTCCAGTTCCAGGGAAAACTCTCTAAGGCTGTCTTCCTTTCCATTGAGCAAAGTCTTTACCCGCTGGTAATTTCTTTCTATGATGTCATGGATCTCAGCATCAATAGCCTGGGCCGTTTGTTCGCTGTACTGTCTGCCCCAGAGCTTGGGCTCATTATTTGCCAGGAATGGACTGCTACCGTCACTGAAGGTGAGCGGTCCCAGCTTCTCACTCATACCAAAATCTCGCACCATCCGCCGCGCTAGCTCAGTTGCCTGGTAAAGGTCGTTCTGGGCTCCGGTGGATATCCTGCCGAAGGCAATCTCCTCTGCCGCCCGCCCGCCGAGCAGCACGGCAATCTTGTCCTCAAGCTCTTCCCTGGTGAAGAGGTAACGGTCCTGTAGCGGCAACTGGAGGGTCATCCCCAGCGCCGCCGTGCCACGTGGAATTATTGACACGCGGTGTACCGGGTCAGCATGAGGCAAGAGAAGGCCAACCAGCGCATGCCCCATTTCGTGGTAGGCTACCCTTTTCTTTTCATCTTCACTCAGGGCGCGGCTGCGGCGCTCCATGCCGGTCATCACTCGGTCAACAGCTTCTTCAAGCTCTGCCATCTCGACCGCTGTTTTGCCCCGCCTGGCAGCCAGGAGTGCCGCCTCGTTGACCACGTTGGCCAGCTCGGCGCCGGCAAATCCTGGTGTACGGCCAGCAATGGTGTGCAAGTCAGCTTCAGGAGACAGCTTGACACCCCTGGCATGTACTTTCAGTATTTCCTCGCGTCCCTTCATATCCGGTTTATCTACCACTACCTGCCGGTCGAATCGTCCAGGACGCAGCAGAGCTGGGTCAAGCACATCGGGGCGATTTGTCGCTGCCATAAGGATGACACCCTGTGACGGGTCAAAGCCGTCCATCTCGGTGAGTAATTGGTTGAGTGTCTGCTCCTGCTCCTCGTGCCTGAATGCCACGGCACCGCCACGCTGCTTTCCGATGGTGTCGATTTCGTCAATGAAGACGATACACGGTGCATTTTTCTTGGCCTGCTCAAAGAGGTCGCGCACACGGGCAGCACCCACGCCAACAAACATCTCGACAAACTCACTACCGCTCATGCTGAAGAACGGTACGCCAGCCTCGCCAGCAGTAGCTCTTGCCAGGAGAGTCTTGCCCGTGCCCGGTGGTCCAACCAGCAATATTCCTTTTGGGATTCGCCCACCCAGAGCGCGGTACTTCATCGGGTTCTTCAGGAAGTCTACCACCTCCTGAAGTTCTGTCCTGGCTTCATCAACTCCAGCCGCGTTGTTGAATGTAACGTTCACCGATTCCCGGTTGTACACCCTGGCCTGGCTGCGGCCGAAACTGAGAAACTGCTGGCGGCCACCCACCCGACCGATAAGCAAATACCATATCAGGGCGAAGATACCGATGGGAGTAACCCAGCTCAAAACATTGGTCCAGAACTTGCTGGGGATATTGCCGGCAAACTCGGTGCCGCTCTGGCGTAGCTGCCCAATGAGCTCACTGTCATCTATACCGGGCAGCCTGGCGCTTATCATCAGCTGGCCTTCGTCCTTTGTTTCCCAGATAATCTCGGTCTCGCTTATCTGTGCCTCAGCCACGTTCTTCTGTTCCAGTGCCGCCAGAAACTGGCTGTAGGGGACTTTCTGCGGTCCATACAGCGGCACGACGAACTGCTGCAACAGAAGTAGGAATATCACCATGAAGATAGTGTAGCCTATGGAGAACCGCCACTGTTTTTCCCGTTTTGTTGCCATTATTTTTCTCCTTACTTATATCGCTGAGGTCAGGGGAGGCGCCCCCTGATAGCTAACCTATTTCGCCCTGACAGTGATCTTCTTGGGCTTGGCCTCTTCAGCCTTGGGAACGGTTACCGTCAGGATACCGTTCTCAACAGCGGCATCAATCTTGCTGGCATCAATCATAGACGGCAGGATCACGGTGCGGACTACATCACCATAGCCCAGCTCGTTGACCAGCCAGCGGTAGTTTTTAGCTTCCTCCCGCTCTGCCTCGCTGGGGATGTGGGCCTTTATTGTCAGAGTGCCCTGGTCGGCATTTATTCCCACATCCTCAGCCCTGACACCGGGGAGATAAGCTTTAATAATGTAATCACTATCCCTCTCGTAGAGGTCTATGGGCATGCTTCTGGCACCGGTCACCTCGCGTGCACCGGTCTGGCCAGATCGGACGAAGCTCTGGTCGAAAAGCCTGTCCATCGCCTGCCTCAATGTTACCAGGTCAGTAAACGGATCCCATCTGTTCATTACCATTCTCTATTACCTCCTTTCGTTTTCTGATTACTTAATCAGCCTCCCCTGACCTCAGCGATATAAAAGGGGCTCACCGAATCTTTTCCGACGAGCCCCGGACGCCATCTCCTTGCCTAATAACTTCTGCAAAACCCAGAGAGAGCATCCGGGCCCTACAACAGTCGCTTCACCAGTTGGCTAAGTCATACTACTATGTCTTCCTCTCTTTAATATTTTCCATATCTATCATATGGTCTCACCTCTTCTCATTGCCAGAATTGCCTTGACACCTTCCAGGTTGATACCCTGGTCTTCAAGCCTGGCTATCTCTCTAATAAGCTCAATCTCGGTGTCCGAGTACAACCGCTGTCCGGTATCGGTTCTGGCTGGCTCAAGCAGACTGTTCTCTTCAAACCTCCTGATACGGTGTGCCTCAACGCCTGTTAGCCTGACAGCTACCCCCATGGTATATTTGCTCATTTCGTTCTCGGCAGGTTGCCCCTGCTCCTTTTTGTCTCCGGACATGGTTGTCATTGAATGTCCCTCCTGTAGTATTTAGCAATCATCATACTATGGTTATATATCTTTCGCCGTGTATTATAATAAGTATATAAATATTTGTCAAGTCTTACTGATTCATTATTTATGTTAATTCATAATATAATTATTTTTAATATATCTTTGCAAATGAGACTTGACAACTAATATATCAACTGTTACAATATCGGCGTGAGAAAGAATAACCAGGCCGATATACTGTAAAGGAGTGTAAAGGTTATGGAGAGCACAGCTGGTGTCTATGTAATGCAGGTAGCCTCAATGCTTACCGGTATGCATCCGCAGACCCTGCGCAAATACGAGCGTGCTGGATTTTTAGCGCCATCACGCCATTGCATGATGCGGATGTATTCGGATGAGGACATTGCTCGCCTGAAGATGATAAAGCACCCAGTGGATGATGAGGGGTTAAACATGGCTGGCGTGGAGCTGGTGCTCAAGCTGCGGGAAAGGCTCTTGGATATGAAGAGGGAGATTACCTCAGCTGGAATGAACAGGCAATTCGAGTGGAATTTTACCTGCTTGCTTGACGATATACTGGAGATGCTCGGAAATTATTGAATCCGGGCAGAGGAGGTGATGTATCAATGTGGAGACTAAAGAGATGCTAGGAGTGTGGGGGTGATGTGTTTATTGAGAAAGACAAATACGGCTGGTACAGGGAATGCCCGCAATGTGGCTGGCGATATGAGCTAATCGTGCCAGTTAAAGCAGCAGGACTGCGAGGTACGAAAGATAAGTCGCCAGTGCTGGCTAGCAGTAAATAATAAATATTAAGGAAGTAAAATAAAGTTTAGGAGGTGAAATAATTATGGCGAAAGTAATCGGAATCGATTTGGGAACAACCAATTCCTGTGTGGCCGTAATGGAGGCAGGAGAACCAAAGGTTATTGAAAATGCCGAGGGTGCTCGAACCACGCCATCTATTGCGGCTATTAATAAGAACGGGGAGCGCTATGTGGGGCAGGTGGCCAAGCGCCAGGCGGTGACTAATCCTGATAATACTATCTTCTCCATCAAGCGCCTGATAGGGCGGAAGTATGACGACCCGGAGGTGGAGAAGGACAGGAAGTTGTTGCCCTATAAGATTGTCAAAGCATCAAATGGAGATGCCCATGTCCAGATGGTGGGTAAGACCTATTCACCGCCGGAGATATCAGCAATGATTTTGCAGAAACTCAAGACGGACGCTGAAGCCAAGCTGGGAGATAAAATAACGCAGGCGGTCATCACCGTGCCTGCCTACTTCAATGACAGCCAGCGGCAGGCGACCAAGGATGCTGGCAAGATTGCCGGGCTGGAGGTGCTGCGCATCATCAATGAGCCGACAGCCGCTTCCCTTGCATACGGATTGGACAAAAAGCAGGACGCCATGGTGGCTGTCTATGACCTGGGTGGTGGCACCTTTGATATCTCCATCCTGGAGCTGGGTGAAGGCACCTTCCAGGTGAAGTCTACTAACGGGGATACCCACCTTGGCGGTGACGACTTTGACCAGCGTATTGTGGACTGGCTGGTTAACGAGTTTAAGAAAGACCAGGGCATTGACCTCAAGCAGGACAAGATGGCCCTGCAAAGGCTCAAGGAGGCAGCGGAGAAGGCCAAGTGCGAACTTTCTACCACACAGCAGACCGAGATAAATCTGCCCTTCATCACTGCCGATGCCAACGGGCCCAAACACCTGAACATGACCCTGACGAGAGCCACGCTGGAGCAACTGGTGGACGACCTCGTAGATAAAACAGAGGAGCCATGTAAGCAGGCTCTGTCTGACGCCGGACTTAAGCCATCAGACATTAACGAAGTGATTCTGGTGGGTGGTCAGACCCGCATGCCAGCAGTCATTGAGAAAGTAAAGAAAATATTCGGTAGAAAGCCTCATAAGGGAGTCAACCCTGATGAAGTCGTGGCTATCGGCGCCGCTATCCAGGCGGGGGTGCTTAAGGGAGAGGTCAAGGATGTATTACTCCTTGATGTAACTCCGCTTACATTGGGCATCGAGACGCTCGGTGGCGTGATGACGCCGCTCATCCCGAGAAATACCACTATCCCCACTTCCAAGAGTGAGATATTCAGCACGGCAGCGGATAATCAGCCCAGCGTGGAGGTCCACGTGCTTCAGGGCGAGCGGCCCATGGCTGCCGAGAACAAGACCATCGGTCGCTTTGTGCTGGATGGTATCCTGCCGGCACCGAGAGGGGTACCCCAGATTGAGGTGGCCTTTGATATCGACGCCAATGGTATCCTCAATGTGTCGGCTAAAGACAAAGGTACTGGAAAGGAGCAAAAGATAACGATTACCGCTTCATCCGGCCTGTCTAAGGAGGACGTTGACCGCATGGTCAAAGAAGCTGAGCTTCATGCCGAGGAAGACCATCGCAAGCGCGAAGAACTAGAGACCAAGAACACGGCTGATAACTTTGCTTATAGCGCTGAAAAGATGCTGCGAGAGCAGGGCGATAAAGTCCCTGCTGATCTCAAGACAGAGGTCGAGAGTAAGATTGCCCAGGTGCGCTCAGCACTGCAGAGCAGCGATGTCTCCCAGATAAAACGTGCTAGCGATGAACTACAGGCATCGCTCCAGAAGATTGGCACTGCCGTCTATGGCCAGGCGGGGGCCGGTACTGGTGCTGGCGCAGGGAGTGATGCTTCTCATTCCGGCCAGACCGGCGGAGAATCACCAGGGGACGCGGTTGAAGGTGAGTTCAGAGAAGTCTAATTGAGGGAGGATAAGTATGAACGTTAACCGATATACCGAAAAGGGCCAGGAGGCAATCCTCGCAGCTCAGAAGCTGGCGGAGGAGAAAAACCACACTCAGCTTGAGACGGAACACCTTCTTATGGCGCTGGTTGACCAGGAAGGTGGTGTGGTACCTCAGATTCTGGGCAAACTTGGTGTCGATAATACGCAGGTCAAACGACAGCTTGAGGGCGAGCTGGAAAAGCTGGCTAAAGCCTATGGCCCTACCCAGGTTTACCTCTCGCCGCGCCTGAAGCAGGTTTTTGATGCGGCCGAGAAGGAGTCAGGCAGCTTCAAGGACGAGTACATCAGCACCGAACACCTGCTGATTGCCATTGCTGATAAGGACATCGGTGCCGCAGGGAGAATACTGAAGGGTTACGGCATTACGAAAGACCGTATCTACCAGGTGCTGGCGGCTATCCGTGGCAGCCAGCGTGTCACCGACCCCAACCCGGAAGGCAAGTATCAGGCGCTGGAGAAGTACGGCCGTGACCTTACCGAGGTTGCCCGCCATGGCAAGCTCGACCCTGTCATCGGGCGCGATGAGGAAATTCGCAGCCTCATTCAGGTACTCTCACGGCGTACCAAGAATAACCCGGTGCTTATTGGTGAACCGGGCGTTGGTAAAACAGCGATTGCCGAGGGGCTTGCCCAGCGTATCGTTCGCGGCGATGTTCCCGAGGGGTTGAAGAACAAGCGCCTGGTGGCTCTTGACCTGGGGGCACTGGTGGCCGGAGCCAAGTACCGCGGTGAGTTTGAGGAAAGGCTCAAGGCAGTGCTCAAGGAAATCCAACAGTCGCAGGGCGAAGTTATCCTGTTTATCGATGAGCTGCATACCGTCGTCGGTGCCGGCACTGCTGAGGGTGCTATGGATGCTTCTAACATGCTCAAGCCGATGCTGGCTAGAGGTGAATTGCATTGCATTGGCGCCACCACTCTTGATGAGTATCGCAAGCATATTGAGAAGGATGCGGCTCTTGAGCGGCGCTTCCAACCGGTAACCATCACTGAGCCCTCGGTAGAAGATACGATCTCTATCCTGCGGGGACTGCGGGAGCGCTACGAGGTGCACCACGGCGTGCGCATCAAGGACACGGCGCTGGTGGCGGCAGCAGTGCTTTCCCATCGCTATATCAGTGACCGCTTTCTGCCAGATAAGGCGATTGACCTCGTTGACGAGGCGGCCGCCCGGCTGCGTATCGAGATTGACAGCGTGCCCACCGAGCTGGACGAGGTGGAGCGGCGTATTATGCAGCTAGAGATAGAGTGTGAGGCGCTGAAGAAGGAAAAGGATGCTGCCTCGAAAGAGCGGCTGGCCAATATGAAAAAGGAGATTGCCGACCTCAAGGAAGAGGGCAACCGCCTGCGGGCGCAGTGGCAGCAGGAGAAAGATGCTATACAGGAATTACAGAAGCTAAAAGAGAAAAGGGAACAGGTGCTCCATGATATTGAGAGAGCGGAAAACACCGGCAACTTGGAGCAGGCCGCCCAGCTTAAATATGTGACCCTTGTCGAACTGGAGAAGCAGTTGAAAGAGAGGGAAGAGCAGCTTACTGTCAGCACGGGGCAGCAACTTCTCAAAGAGGAAGTAGACGAGGAAGATATCGCCGAGGTGGTCAGCCGCTGGACGAGCGTCCCGGTGAGTCGCCTCATGGAAGGAGAAATCCAGAAGCTGCTGCACATGGAGGAGCGACTGCACATGCGCGTCGTCGGGCAGGATGATGCCATCAAGGCGGTGGCTAATGCCATCCGTCGCGCCCGGGCTGGCCTCCAGGACCCCAACCGCCCACTGGGCAGCTTTATCTTCCTGGGGCCCACTGGCGTGGGCAAGACCGAACTGGCGCGCACACTGGCGGAATTCCTCTTTGATGACGAACGGGCCATGGTGCGACTGGACATGTCGGAGTACATGGAAAAGCACACGGCATCGCGCCTTATCGGTGCGCCTCCAGGCTATGTTGGCTATGAAGAGGGCGGTCAGCTTACCGAGGCGGTACGCCGTAAAGCGTATACTGTAGTGCTGCTGGACGAGATTGAGAAGGCACACCCAGACGTGTTCAATACCTTGCTCCAGATACTTGATGATGGTCGCCTGACCGACGGTCATGGCCGGACGGTGGACTTCAAAAATACAGTGCTTATTATGACCAGCAATCTGGGCAGTCAGTGGATTGCTGATCTGGGACCTGGTCAGGAGGAAGAAATCAGGAACCGGGTGATGGAGGCCCTCAAGGCACAGTTTCGTCCCGAGTTCCTCAATCGGGTGGATGAGGTAATTATCTTCCATCAGCTTGCCCGGGAGCATGTCAAGCTGATAGTTGGCCTCCAGTTTGAACAGCTCAAAAAGCGGCTGACCGACCGTCATATCGAGGTCGAGGTGTCCGAGGCGGCTAAAGAGCTGCTGGTGAAGGAAGGCTATGACCCGGCTTATGGTGCACGTCCGCTGAAGAGAACCATCCAGCGAATGATACTTGACCCGCTGGCAGTCAAGGTACTTGAAGGCGAGTTTAAGGAGGGTGACACCGTCTCCGTAGATGCCAGGGAAGGGAGCATCGTCTTCGCTGTGCACAAAAGTTCAGGATGTTGAGCGCAGGTAACAAAAGCCTGTTTTGTTGGGCACCTAACAAAACAGGCTTTTGTTACCGAACGTGATGTGCAGGTGGGTAAGCACACTATCTCAAAGTGATTTCTGACCTAAGGGATGCCTCACACATGGCCACAGTGCTATTGACATATCTTCATTTGTGTACCAATAATAGAAAAGGTTTGAAACAAAGGAGGATGATATTATGGCGACAGCATATTGTATGAAGTGTAAGAAGAAGGTGGAGATAAGGAATCCCAGACAAGTTACACTCAAGAATGGCAGACCAGCAACTCAAGGTGTGTGCCCCGTGTGTGGAACTAAGGTATTCAGAATAGGGAAAACGTAATGCTTGCTAGCCATAATCTAGTTGGTGACCTCCATAACCCAGTGTTACCTATGTGGTCAGCCAGCACACAATATGGGAAGAGTTGAAGAGGTGAGTCTCAATAAGATGGAGCGGGTTATCCCACTCCATCTTAAGACATAAGTATCCTGAAAGCTGACGGCTGGATGCTGAAAGCTCAAAAGGAGGTGAAGGAATGAAGGAGAGACACTCGGGAAAGACTGAGGGAAAAATTAAAGAAAAGAGGAATCAGTATGAAAATTAAAGTAATAGTGCCAATAACGACGAAAGGTTTTATAGAACCCACCCGGGAAGAGATGGTTAAGTTTGCCTCTAAAGGCACAGAAATTGATGTCGAGTGTCTTGAGTATGGGACAGCATCAATTGAATTTGCATACGATGAGATGTTGAATGCCCCCGGGATTATCAAGGTGGCAGAAAGAGCGGAGGCCGAAGGCTATGACGGGATTCTTATAGATTGCATGGGCGATCCTGCCCTAGATGCAGTAAGAGAAAAACTTAATATACCTGTTGTAGGTCCTTGTAGAGCCTCGATGATCTATGCTGCTGATTTGGCCCATCGATTTTCTGTGATTACAGTGCTGGGACCTGGTTGTGGCGAAGAAAATTTAGCCCTGCTGCTAGGAGTGAGAGACAAGCTGGCTTCAGTTAGGTCTGTGGGAATACCTGTCCTTGCTCTTGAAGATAAAGGGAAGTTAGTAAGTGCCCTTATTGGTGAATCCGTAAAGGCGATAGAAGAAGATGGTGCCCATGCAATTATTTTGGGCTGTACAGGAATGTTGGGAGTAAATGAGGACTTATCTTATGCTTTAAGAGAAAAGGGGTATGATATTCCAGTTATATATCCTGTAGCTGTATCAATTAAGTATCTGGAGACACTGGTATACCTTAAATTGAAGCAAAGTAAGATGACGTACATGTCCCCGTCGGAGAAAGAAAGAAATATATGGGAGATCATGAAATGACAAAGTGGAAGAAGAACCCCAAGGGTTTTGAGTGTTGGAAGCCAATTTTGGCGAAACTGGCTTACCGCAGATCGTATAACCCACTAAAATAAGGAGGTGGAGTGTGGCTAGCAGATTGCCACTTTCTTGGCCATAGGGGGAATTCAGGTAAAGATTTTTGATGCGATAAAAGGAAGAAGAGGAAGAACACCTGATTGCCAGACTGATACCTGGTCAATGCCTGAACTAGCCGATAACTTGGGGGGGCGATCAGTTTAGCCGCCGCTGGAGATGTGGCAAGACTTCAATCTACAATTTAAACAGTACACATTTCGTCAGAATGTTATGCAGTTTTATGGCGCAACAGAAATTATACATAAGCAGGGCGAAACTGAGGGAAATCTTCCAACCCAAATCTGGAGGCTTCTACACCTGGAGATAACATGGCCTTATGCTATCAGGTTATTATGGGGGACTGTTGTTCCTGGAACGGATGCGTTCTGAGGACCAGCGAGAAAAGGAAGGGATACTTCGATTTCAAGTGCTGGACGTAGTCTAACCATTGACTGGCCAGGTGGTCATACAGTCTTTGGATATCACCAGCAATATGCTCCAGGTCTTTATCAGGAAGACCAATAAGCGTCGGTCTTGCCGCAAGCTCTTCATCCAGGTGGGTAACTGCCCAGAGCAGGTCGGTAAAACGGTCATGCTCCAGCAAGCTGGGATTCCCGAGCAGCATCAGCAGGAACTCTCGCTTTTGTTCCAGGATGGCTTTGAGTTCGCCAAGGTCTGTATTTCGGCAGTCAACCTCAATTCTGAGGTGATACGCAAAGTCGATAGCTTTTTGGAAATCTTTCTTTGTCCAGCTCTCAGTGACGTTCAGGTGCCTGGAAATCTCCAGGCGGTTATCGAAATGTTTGATAAGGTCTCGAAGGAGGTGGTTGCCCAGTTCGCTGAAAAAAGCTCCCATAACCATATTCAATTTCTCCAGTTTAGCTTGCGTCTCCCGGCGAGCCAGGAGACGCTCGAGGAAAACTACCACTAATAGTACCTCGAGTGGCAGAAAGGCAAGGTCTCCAAGCATATAGATAAGTATATGGTGAATATCATGAAAAATGAGATAATGCATGTAATATGCAATTGCGGAAAGCGTCACAAATGCAATAGCTAAGTAAGTAACAAATGAGAAATGCTTTCGCATGTCACTTACCAGCACTTAGAGTAGTAGATGTGTACAACATAATTTAGTTTTACTTGAATATTATAGTGACATATTCGCCATCGGGCAATAGGGCGAATTGAATCATATAAAATCGAACCGAAGGTATTTAAGATATGCTCTGGTTAGCACTGTAAAGGAGGTTAAGCCAGGCAATGGAGAGAATGGACATACACG
Source organism: Dehalococcoidia bacterium (assembly GCA_021162245.1). GTDB lineage: Bacteria > Chloroflexota > Dehalococcoidia > GIF9 > AB-539-J10 > JAGMDB01. The sequence continues at coordinate 20,573 of JAGGZD010000045.1, forward strand.
CGAGGGATGAATATCTAAAGG
>JAGGZD010000106.1 GCA_021162245.1 Dehalococcoidia bacterium
AGTCTTTGTCCAACCTAAGTCAGTTGCCAGTTCGGGTAAAAAGATACCATAGGTACCGTCACAACCCCATATCAATGATACGAGGGCAGAAGCTCCTGCAACTATGATCCAGCCATAGAAAATGCGGTTCTTTGATTTACACATCATGGTTATGTGGTAAGCATAATACAAAAAGCACTGCTGCGGCTACCACCTGAATAGAACAATGAAGTTTGATAGTCTCACTAACAATATACTCGTTCACAGCAGTCAAGCCTTACGTAATGCTCCAGCGTCTCAGTAAAAAAAGCTTATCTCTCCTCTGGGAGCGATAAAACAGATTTCACCAGCCAGTGTCCCCTGTCTGGATGCTTGCAGCGCCCGATATTGCACAAGCTGGACTTTCTTGCATAGTCAGCCAGCACAATTGCTATGATATACTGATGGCACTGCTACATACGGGGAGGTACATACATGAAAGAACATACTCTTCTAATTGCCTTCATACTGGTGGGGATTGGGACTATTGGCCTTCTGATTAATGAGCTTATCTTCGATTGGGGGAGATGTGCCATCCTGACGTTTGCCATAATAAATGTTGCAGGGCTGCCTTTTCTTTTCGCGCATTTGGCTAAGAAGAAAGCTCGATAGAATAGTTCTTTCTTGCTCCCTGACAATTGCCTGTTTTGTTAGGCGAAATATGACAGAAGTGCATTCTGTCATATTCTCGTAATTCATCTACCAGGAAGCTCCTGCTATTGTATTAGAAACGCCCTAAACTGCGCGCCTGGCGCTGTCAATAAGCACATGAAGCCTATCTGCACAAAAGGCCCGAAGGTGCGATTGACCCGGCTGAACCTCTATACCTAGACATGGCGATTGAGAAAGGCTTTGCTTTTTGCAATGTTACTCACATATTAGCAGCAAGTTGCTTGTATAGAGTAGCCAACAAGATAGGTATTTACCTGATCGGGTAACAAAACAGGCTCTTATTGCCCAAATTGCACATTACGGATTTTTGTGTAATCAGGTAACGAAACGCTAAAAAAGTTCAGTATCCAAAGTTATTGCCTTATGGATTCCTAGATTTATCACTTGATGAGTACTAATATTAGTTTTACAGTTTGGAGAAGAGCTTGCTGGTGATATGGTCATTGAGAATGCAATAAATATCTATACTGATGGTTCTTCTTTTTCTCATCCTCGTTCGGGTGGCATAGGAATCCGTCTTGTTTTTGTCAACAAGGAGGGGTTTGAGGAAATCGAGAACGTTTCACCATCTGGATTTACTGGGGCTACGAATAATGAAATGGAACTTTATGCTTGTATAGAAGGCATCAGACGAGTAATGCGTCATCCATCTTTTAATAGCTTCGACCATATTGCTATTCAAACTGACTCAAAATATGTGTGTGATTACTATTATAAAGCTATTTATGAATGGTCAAGAAACAGATGGTTCAATAAGCAAGGTAGGCCAGTCGCAAATGTAGAGTTATGGAAAAAGTTAATAAGGATGTTAAAAGCATTAAATAGAAATCAGAAAAAATTTAAGTTCTACTGGGTTGAAGGGCATTCAAAAGACAAACATAATAGAGCCGCTGACAAACTGGCAAGAGAATCCGCTAAGAAAGCAACTATCCCCCCTTTAAGTGTAGTTAAGGCAAGGAGGAAACTCTCTTCCAAGTCCGTCGATCCAGGTTGTGTTCCGATGTCAAATCAAAGACTTGCTATTAGGATAATAACTGAATACAATCTTAAAACCCAGAGGCTTTACAAGTATAAGTATGAAGTTGTTTCTGAGGATAGCCCCTATTTCGGAAATATCGATATTGTGTATGCGGAGCGAAAAATCAAGCTAAGAGCGACACATTGTTATTTGGTCAAGTTTAATGACAACCCTAATAATCCAAGGATAGTAGAGGTGATTGAGGAATTGCCGAAAAAATAATATATCTTGCTTAAAACGGTTTTCTGTTTACCCACGGCCACGAATTTCAGCGACACAAAAGTCAGAAATGTTCAATAACGTTTTGCGGGTTTTATCATTGTGATGGGCGACTGCACAATCTAAGCTTCTGTTACTTCACCCTTGCAGTATTTCACGCAGGACATATACTTCGATTGTATCTGTCCCAATATCTAAATGATAACGACCTTGTTTTTTCTTCGTAAGTTTCGCTTCCTCTCCGCTGGTAAAAGACTGTTTTTCTTGAACCTTACCCAAGTCCCAACAAATGACTTTGTGGATACCCTCCGGTGGATGCGACCATTCAAATAGTTTTTCAAGAGTAACAACAATCTCTACCCAAGCTAGTGAGGGTATCCCTTTGTTTACACATTCAACTACTAAATCTGTCCCTACAGAAGTTTTGTATTCGCCAATTCTAAAATCAATACCTGGATGCCTGGACGAGATCATAGCTTGAAGAAGTAAAGAAGTTTCGGCTTCGCTTCTTGGCTCTTTAACAGGCGCCTTTACAAGGTCGGGCGCATTGAGGTCTGGTCTACCTTTGTAATCATTTAATCTTTTCTCTAGATTATTCTTTCTTTCTTCTTTTTTTCTTGTTTCTTTATCTCGCAGTATCCTTGCGCGCTTCAGTATATCTTCTTCCGCCTTTGTCTTAAAATAGGAGATACTATCTGGATTGCTCTTAATCTCCTCAATGAATTTTTTAATACCTGTAATAGCTAAGTAATATTCTTCCTGGTCAGTTCTGATATTATTTCTATTTGCTGTAAGATCAAATTGCTGGCAGTTGGCAAATATAAGCATATTTCGATACCAATACTGCCCCTTAAATACCTCTTCCATTATAAGGTTATTTCTATCTACCCTGATAAAGTCCTTGCACAACCAAAGTCCCATATTTCATAAGTATGAGGTATCGACCCCCTGTTGTCCTCACCCAATATTGCTCCAATTACATTTATTGTTACATGATCTCCTTCTCTTGTCTGCCCACAATCAATAGTCTCTGGCCCCCAAATCTTGCAGTACTTATTACTCCCTTTCGAAAGGTCGCTATTTTCATTTGGGAATTTGAAGCCAAAGGGAATGGGTATTGGTGTTGGTATTGGGGAATTTGCAGGCTTTAACTCAACATCCATCCTCTTAGGGTTACCAAAATACTGACCGAACGAACCTGCAACCGTGTACCATGAGATGTATGAAATCAACGTCTTAAGTGAGTCAAATTTGAATTCGAACTGTTTACCTTCGAATCCATCTACAACTATTGTCGTGCCTTTTCCTTCAGCTATGTCCTCGTCATATTTATACGTTGGAACAATGCCCTTCCTTAAAGTCTGCCACGGGGGTACCTCACTCTCGGCATGAATATGCTTTCCGTTTTTTCCACGTATCAACAAATATCCCACTACTCTTATAGTATATTTTTGTGCCGTGACCCTTTGTCCCAATAGACCCATACGGTTTATTGGAGTCTCCCAAATTAAAGAAATCCTCAATTTCGCTAGTGTTTGCCTCGCCCCTTTTGGTACTAGTCATACCTTCACCATCATCACTGATTGAAACCACTATCTTTTTGCGGTATGTCCCGGGTACTTGCACCAAGTCAAATCTCAGAGTAGCTTTTGAAGCGCCTGCATCCCAGGAATTGCTTAAAGCCTCTCTGATTATTTCCTTAGGGTCCTTAAAGTCCTTTGCGATTTCGAGAAATTCTCTTGCCTCGTTTACACGTGGCCTTATACCAGTTGGCATTGTCCACCTCCTCTTGTCCTATTACAATATTATGCCAGAATACTTTTTACAACGCTGTCAATCTCGGCTAGTTCATTAAACAAGGACTTCCTGACCTTACCACGCAGCAAGCCAATTGATTTACCCTCTAATGTAAGTTGAGTGACCTTCTGGTGACACTCCTTTGATAATTCTGCCAGCCTCAGATGTCTCTCATCCTCAGGGTTAAATTTAGGGATAGGGACTACCTCAAAGGGACGCCTGTGTATATCTCTTGCACCCCATTGCCCTCTGGTCTGGTGAGGTTTAATTGCATCATCTACGGAAGGAGCATTAAGGAAAGTGCATAAGTAGTGTGCTTCCATTTCATCTTTAGTCTGGTAATAGTATGTGTCTGCGTCAGCGGCAAAACCATTGACATGCAATTCTGTTTTTGAGAGTTTCGGGGGTATCACGCAAGAAGCAAGATTGGTGCCAGCTCTATTATACAAAATTGCGTAGTATCCTGTGGGGTGCTGACAGGTGAGTAGATGCTGATAATCTAGCCTTGAATAGACATCTCCCGGGCTGCGTTCTTTTCGTCCTTCAGTCCATAACGTATCAACTTGATTCAGCCATTCATAGAGACCAGCATGTCCTTTCCCCAGAGCCATCTCTTTATTTACCATAGCACCTCCGGTTAATTTATCCTCCATCGGCAGAACCACTAGGCTCAAGTCGATGTAACCAAACGGTAATAGTTGCCTTCCTAGTATAGTAGCATATAGATATTGAGCCTCAATCTCGCCTTTAATATAAATATTCTGCCACGGTTTCTTGGCAGTTCTTTGCGCTCCGGGATGTGTTTCTAGAGTTGGCTTTGCCTGATTGGTTCCATAGGCACTGGAAACAGGTTGGACAAACCATAGACTGCGTGGCACGATGGTGGCACCCTCCTTTATCTGCTTGAGGTACATGCTGGGCTGGGGTGCTGGGGGAAATATTTTGTAGGCCGGCTTCTGTTTTGTTACAGTTTTTAATTCGGCCTTTGCCGTTGACCACTTCACATTTTTACCGGGTAGTTCCCCACTTATTAACTTCACTGCCACCTTGTCTGCTTGTCCACGTTTCTTGGCAATCAAGACACAGGCGGGAACCTTAAAAAGCGGTGAGACCTCTTCAACATCCATTACTTTTTCTAATTGGGTTGGCGGAAGCAGGTAGCCCTTAAGGAATTCCTGAAAACGCTTGTGTTGTTTGGCTCCGGTCAGCACACTACGAGGCATTACAAAGGCGATGGTGCCTTCTTTTTTCAGATAGGCATCCGCCGAAAAAACGAAAAACAAGGTTGCCAACTCCATATGTGTAAAGAGCTTGACATCCTTTTTGCTGACTAGTCCGTAAGAAGAAGTCAGTTTTTTGACCTGTGCCTGATACTCTGGTTCTGTTATATAACGGTAAGAAAGCCACGGTGGATTACCAACTACCATATCAAAGGGATATCGGTGAAGGTAAGCCGGACGGCAGTAGTTTTTAAGTATAAATTTCCAGATGGTATCACGTGCTTGTTTCACCAGTTTTCTCATCAATTTCAGATTGGGCCGCCATAGATAAATCCAATCTGCATAGCCCTGGCTTTCTAAGTATGATGAGAATCCTTCTAAAGATATATGTTCATCGCCACTGGTGTACTTGCCCATTTCATCAATGACCCTATCTAGCGACGTAGGGTTTTCTGCCATACTGGTCGGAATATGAAAATAGTCTTTGCTCCCAGTGGAGATATCAACCATTGGGTTTCCGGTGGGGTCGATACCTTCAAGTGAGTTGGCCATGTAGACAGGTATCACCACAGTCTTTTTATAGTCTGCTAGATCTGGAGTCAGTGCCAGAACATAGTTCACCTTACTGATAGTTACTGCCATAGGGTGTACATCCACACCCACGATATTATTTAGAGCCTCGTCCACCAGTTTTTCACCAACGAGCCCTTGTTCCCTCATTAGCTGTATAGCTGTAAAGAGGAAAGTTCCCGACCCACAGGCGGGGTCAAGCAGACTTTGCCCAGCTTTGAAATTGGCTTCACGCAGTGTCAGTTCCACTAACCAGTCAGGAGTATATACTTCGCCGAGGTCGTGTTTAGTTTCACTATCTACTAGGTCCTCATATAGTTCTTTAAGCAGGTCTTCATTTACTTTAGTCAGGTCATAGGCAGCTAGATGTTGTGCTAATCCCTGGAGAAGTTCAATAGCATCCTTTTCAAGCGCTTTTGATAAAATCCAGCAGAAGAAATCCTCTTCCACGAGGTTAGCCAAATTTACAAAAGCCTTTCCGATAATAATTTCATTTAGTTCTTTCCCTTTCGGTTTCTGTTTAAAAAGGGCGGAGTAAGCCAATATTTTTACCAGAATAGACAGATAGGTATGCCTCAAGAATAATTGAGTTCGGGCGACACTATGACCATATGCCTTGGCAAGCAGCTTGTCCCATTCATCAAATTTCACCTGATAGGTCGGATTATCTTGGCAAGCAACGGACATAGCTGAAAGTCTACGTAATGAAGAATTGAATACCGCACTTTTATCGCCAAATCTTTTGACGATATCCTGGGATGTTGGCGTGATTTCTTTCTCAGAAAAGAGAAATGCATCAAACCAGATGAAGGCTGCCTCTGGAGTTAACGTTTTAATCGAGACATCGTCAATCTTGACGAGTTTACAATCTTTTAAGGCATAGACTTCGAATACTATGCCATCTGTAAGAATACCAAAATAAGTATTGCCGGAAAGAGATTTAATGTAGTTATCAAGCTCCAATAACCCCTTTTGTCTCTCAATTATAAGGTCTCGCTTGAATTCAAATACAACGTCCTGATATAGGGCATCTATGTAGCCCTTTACTTTGGCAATTTTAACACCCTTTTCAAGCTCAATTTCGTCATATTCGACACCAAAAGCTTTGCTCAGGAAGCCAATGAAAATACTTCTCAACTGGTCGTGATGTGCTTTCTTTCGTTTGGCTTCCTCAATACTGGAGAGGTACTGTTTAAAATGAGTATTGAATTCTGATTGCTTCATAGTTCAATACTAATATACGACACTAAAGGCTTTATTTCAATATGCTTGGCGTTTCCGACCTAGTTAAGTGGCGCAAGTGTCATTCCTTATCCACCATGCACCAAGAGATTCGTAATACACGCTTCCAGATAAACATTTCGCCATAATGTTACCTCTTTTAGGCGAAAAACAGGTCAGTTTGATAATCAGTTCGTTGCGCTGCAAATAGAAACAATTAGCGCCACTGTTTTCGTGGCATAAGTACATAGCGATAAGGTTTGCCATTAAACTTTTTGTCACAGTGAGGCAAACTCTGGGGTTATATTTGGCAGACTTGGTCGTTCCAGCCGCGCACCAGTCGGAAAAAGACCCATAGTCACTTGCTTTAATACCAAGTTCAGTAGGCTTGAAAGGCTGTTTGAAAGGTTTTATCCCCTTTACTTTTGCTGCATCAATAATTATTTGACATAGATTCACGTGTTCTCCCCTCCTTTCAGTACTTCCAAGATTCCGGTGGATACATATTAGCAGCTTTCCTTAGGATAGATACTTGGAACAATGTATCACCATATAGGCATTCTATCAGAACTAATCTCACCATTACCACACAAAAAGCCATTCTGTTATCTGCCGGTTGCGGGCTTTGATTGCATTGATTACGCTGCCACTGGGGTAAACCAGCGCTCGGGAGGGTGTAAAACCCTCCCCTACTTTCATTCAGGTAGAAGTTGCCAGGTAGCAGTTGGCGGTTAGTAGTTAGCTGTCAGAGATAGTTGCCGACAGATAATATGGTGGCGAATTTCTAGATAAAGCTCTTATTTAATCAGCTTAAGGCGGCGCATGTCGTTCTCCGTCCAACCGATGTCCTCAAGGAGCGCCTTAAGCAGTCCCCGCCGATAACCTCTATTGCCTGTATGATAATGAATGGAGACGCGCCGACCATCCGGATGCCTGTATATTCGCTCTGTTCTGACCTTGTTATCGAGAACGAAGCCATCCTTCTCCAGGGCGCAGATCAGTTTATCGGCTGTCTTGTTCTTGAGAAGGAATAAGGTCCCCATGCTTGATGAGAGACTGCAGATAGGCCATGTGTGTGGCAGCGAGAACCTCCTGTCAAAAACCAGGTTGCGTGGTGCCCAGCACATACTATACAGTCTCTGAACTATGCTGGAACCATCGGTTACAAGCTATGAGCCACAAACTACTTGACAACTCTATGATACTATCGCATAATCATATATACGGCTATACGGTGAGGTGACTCGATGAAAAAGATGACTGTAGTTTTCGATAATGATGCCCTCTACACCACAGTGAAGGTAGAGGCAGCCAGGCGTAATCAACCGGTGAAGAAGCTTGTCTGCCAGGCGCTAACGGAGTGGCTGGAGGCTCAAGAAGATGCTGAGCTCCTGTCTGAAATAGAGGCAGCTCGGGCTGAGTGGCAGCAGAAGGGAGGCGTAGAGGCCAGCGAGTTCTTCGCCAGCCTGAAAGCTGAGGCCAAAGCAGATGCCTTATAGGGTGGAGATTTCACCACCGGCAGCAAAAGACCTCAAACATCTGCCCCCTCAGCTCTGCCAGAGGTTGGAACAGGACATACTTCCCCTGGCTGGCAACCCTTACCCTGATGGAGTGCGTAAAATTCAAGGAGCCGAGAGAGCCTATCGCATCAGGACAGGAAGCTACCGAGTCATCTATGAGGTCTATAAAGAGCAAAAGGTAATAGTAATACTGCGAGTGGCTCGTCGCAGCAAAAGTACCTGCAAAGGAATCTAGCTTATCATCTATCGCTTATTGTTACACGCTACAAGCCTGCTCGTTTTCATTTTGTCATTGATTACGCTGCCGTTGGGGTGAACCAATGCTCGGGAGGGTGTAAAACCATCCCCTACTTTCATTCAGGTAGAAGTTACCAGTTGGCAGTTAGCGGTTGCCAGGTAACAATTATGTGATAGCTAAACCTCCAGCCCCCTGATAACCATTAAACCGGGAAAAGGATAATGCCCAACATTGTTGGTCAGCAGTGGAACACCGAACTGCAAAGCCGTTGCGGCGATGACGGCATCGGCAACACCAATCGTCGTGCCCTTTAAGCGAAGCTCTCTCAGCATCGTACCTGCCCGCCGTGCAATCGGTATATCGACGCTAACAGAAATAAGGTTGTCGAGGAAAGCATTGGTCGCCCTCTCTTCTCCTGCTTTCATCCCCTGGTATATCTCGAGGTGGGTAAGGACACTTATTGCCAGAAGCCCTTCCCCTGCCCAGCTTTCAAGTAACCGCTGAGCATAGTCACGTCGCCTCAGGAAATCAATGGCGATGTCGGTATCCACCACGCAAGAGATACCTTTTACATGGCTACTTTTCACTGACGCCCGCTAATCACTGTTGTCGTTCCAGGTCTACTTCCCTGATAGCACGAACATAATCAGTGGAATCTCCAGGAGTAGCCAGATCAGGATGTCTCTTATCCTTCCAGGCACCAAACCCTTTCTCCAGAGCTATCTTCTGCTTGCGATAAGCTATGTAATGCTCCAGTGCCTCAGTAAAAAAAGAGCTTATCTCTCCCCTGTGAGCGATAAAACGGATTTCACCAACCAGTTCCCTGGGTAAAGTAACCGACATTTTTTCTGTCTTTGCTTTCCCGCCCATTTGTTTCTTCCCTCCAGTAATACAATTTTTAGCATACTAAGAATACTACCGATAATCTTATCACGTCAACAATAAACTAACGGCAACGTAAACTGGCCCATATTATCGATGAAAGATTGAAAAAGCTAGTGAGTTCTTCGACAACCTGACATCTGAGGCCACAACAGATGAAGCGCATTTGAGCAATCATGGGTGAGGAGTAATTGCGAAAATTGTTATCTTCCCCTTAGATGGGCCATAGTACCAAAATAGTCTATACGCCGCTGCTGTCTTTTGTTGTGCATATGCCTCAAATACCTTTTCTCCATTTGGCCCACTTAAACTCATAAAGGGATGGGTTTCTAAGCTGGGATGCCGAGGATTTTGTGCTAGAAATTTTATGCTTTTTCTAACGGCTTTGTAGCAAGCTTTATCCGATGGCTTATCCTGAAGTGATTTATAAGTTGCCTCTGCCTCACTTGTCCATTCTAACTCAAACAAGGCTCAACACCCTATAAAGTGCTGATGTCAACCTTAGACACCTTGCCTTGTGCAGCCTCGGCAAGGCCCCTCCGAACTGCTGCAATAGCATCGGGGTTCTTAAATAGCCAGGCTTCTGACGCAGGGACTGTAACTTGAGGGTCCAGTACAATTTGCCCCGCGCTGTTGCTGTAGGTATGGTAAGTAATGTCTTCCCTCACCAGGAAACCGGGCAAAACTACTCGCCTTTTGGAATCTGGTTTTACGCTCCCTGGTATCCTTACTAATTTCTCATCCTTTATTATGCTTGTCATGCACCTGTTCCTTTATTATCTACACGCACACATATTTTACCATAGTGGGATAGTTTGTCAAGTGGGATTCTCCCACTTTTCGAGCCGATGACTCCAGCCCTGCAACTGCCACAATTAGCATAACTCCGAGGACAGCTCTTTTGCCTGGCGAAGGGCCAGGCCGGGCCGTGGGATGAGGAGGGGTAAAGAATGAGAAAACGAGAACCTCCTATCAAGAACCAGGTGTGCGGTATCCAGCACATGCTATGCAGCTTTTGACCCATCATGGAGCCATCGGCTACAAGCTATGAACCATAAACTACTTGCTGTTTGACAACTCCATCACACTATCGCATAACCATATATACGGCTACACGGTGAGGTGACTCGATGAAAAAGATGACTGTAGTTTTCGATGATGCCCTTTATGCCACAGTATATACTTTTCTTTTTTTGGTATATACTATAAGCTAGTAAAGATAAACTACTAGCAGGGAGTTATTATGAATACTTCAACACTTTCAAAAAAAGGATGGGTTGTAATACCCCAGAAGCTGCGGGAGCGCTATGGCCTCAAAAAGGGCGACAGGGTTCATGTTATTGATTATGGAAACATCATCTCTATCATACCCATTTCTGATGCCCCTGGCAAAAACACAAAGGGTATGCTGAGGGGCAAGACCTCTCTGGTCAGAGCACTAACTGGATCCAGGCAGGAAGATGCTGCCCGAGGGGAATAGTCCACTGGAAGGCAGAGCATATGTCCTGGATAGCTATGCCTTGCTCGCCTACCTGGAAGCTGAGACGGGAGCTGACTATGTTGAGGAACTACTGGAGGCAGCTACAGAGAGCAAGTGTTGCCTCTACATGAGCATAATTAACCTGGGTGAGGTTATATATATCGTGGAGCGGGAAAGAGGACTTTCCAAAGCTCAGGAGACACTAGCTCGAATTGATGAGCTGCCTATTGAGATTGTAGGCGCTGACCGTAGTCTTACTCTAGCAGCAGCCCACCTGAAGGCGCATTGGTCTATAGCCTATGCTGACTGCTTCGCCGCTGCCTTATCCCTGGTAAAGAGTGCTCCTCTGGTTACAGGAGACCCTGAGTTACGCAAGGTCGAGTCTGGCTCTGCTTTGCTGGTAGAGTGGCTCCCTGTCCAGGAGTTAGCAACCCCTTAAGGATAACCCGAAAATAGAAAGGTTTAACCAGACACTCGAGTATGAATGGCTCTACAACTCTAATCTATCTTTAGATCCCGAAGAGTTCAAATCCATGCCAACCGAGTGGCTTCTTGAGTACAACTTCAACCGCGCTTCTCTTCTTCTTTACTACGAACTACCGCAAGGCAGCCCAGTAAACTGCATTGACCAGAAATCTAAAGGTCTTTTGGGGATGGACGCGGAAAGTGGGATTTATACCCATGAGAACGACCCCGTTTACGACCTCATTATCTCTGAGAACTATGTCTCTGATGGCTACTGCATGGCCCGCCGCTGCTCCAGGTTTTGTCCAGAACCCAGCCATGTAAAAGTCTTCTTCTGGCAAGGATGCTACAACGTATGCTGTGTCAGGATATTCAGTGAACCAGATAGGTTCATAGACACACACTGAGTCACGTTCCCGATACGTTGAAACCAATGGATCATCAAGGTCGTTCAGCACCTCCACTATTCCGTTTTCGTACCGTTTACTTTCTCCATAGGTAGTTTCTAAAATGCCGGCATCATTGGCAAACTTGGCTCCTCTTTTGTTCAGTCCGATGTAATCGCCACCACGGTCAAGAAAATTCTTAACCATGGCTTGCCCTGTGGCTCCAATTTCATCCCATCTAGCGCTACCATTTACAAAGACATCATACTTCGCCAGGTCCACAACCCCGTCGCTCAGGTCTGCTTCGGTTATTCTGGTGACTTCGAACCCGAGCTCTCCCAGGACAAATGATGAACCTGGATCATTCTCGGGCTCACAAGCAGCGATTGTTAGCGGCCTCAACGGCACGAGATCCTCGGGCAACTGGGTCAAAGCAGCGAAAGAAAGTCCAAGGTCCCCGACCAACCTGGTAAGCATGGATTTGTTAGTTTCGACTACCACCGTGCCGGGCACGAACTCCCTCCCGGTAGAGATAAAACTATCCTCCGAGTAAAAGACTTCTATTTTTTCGTTAAGAAGTGTATTGACAGCTATCGCATAGTTGTTCTCGCTGGGAGCCAGCGCATAGGCTACTGCCCTGCCCGACTCAATCTCGCCTTTGGGGTAACGAGGGTGCGTTACGGAGGAGAGCTTGAGTGGTATCTCCTCTTCTATGGGAATCGCATCATAGCCCCATAGTCTTGGATGACTCCAAGCTGCTATGTCATACAGTGTTTTTATGTCCGGGTACAGGTCATGGATACGGGAGCCATCCTCCAGGATGAGGTTCGCCATGCATCTCATCGGCTGCTCCATTAGGACCACGTAGCTCCCTTTTGGATATGTCACCCCGTCAACCACCACCGGCGACGTCAGACTGTGAATTTGGACATTGTTAAACAGCAGAAAATCAATCCCCCGTGCCAGTTGGTGAGCACTTGGCTGCATCGATTCGTGCGGAATCAAGTAGGCCCAGGGCATCTCTGCGTCAGTGGTGTCAAGGCCGAGCACGCCGCGCCTGAACATCTCTACCTTATCATGAGCCATCTCTGCCTTGTTCTCGACCACGAAGTTTAGTACTGTCCGACATACCCAATAATGGGCTTCCACGCCTTTCCAGCCACGATAGTGGGTCTCCGGACAGTAACCCAAAATACCATACAACCAGGTATACATATCCCCAGTAATAGGGGTCCAGCCATCCCAGTCGCCGGACTTCCAGTCACGAGATGTCACCCACACTGGAATTTCCATGTTCTCCAGCACTGCCTCACACTTGAGGGCAAGCTCCATATTCCAATGAAAGAAGAGGCCATCCTTCACTTCGAAGTTCGGATTATTAGGGCCCGTGCCCGGATCAGGCACGAGGTAATGATTGTAGTATCCGTGTAAATCGATCAGGACAAGCGGATTCCACCTCGTGATCTGCTCGACCACTGCCCTGACCTCCGGTTGAGACTGAGTGAGGTAGTCCTTGTTCATATCGACGCCGGCGAAGTTCTGCCGTGTCAACGCAGTCCTGCCCTCCGGGTTGGCACACACGTTTACAACCACGATACAATTCTGCAGTATGTTCATTACCTCTTCTGTATTTTCATAGGCGAGGGTCTCAATAAACCAAATGGCTGCGTCAACACCGCTCGGCTCATCACCATGGATCGATGCATTGATGTAGACGGGCACCTTGAAATCCATGCCTCCCTCGATCATGCTCTGCGCCCTCTCGGGATCTTTAATCATCATCTGGCTGAAGGCCTGGTATTCGCCTAGCCGTCCGAAAGTAGAAGGCTCCGAGACGATCACCTGGTAAAGGTCGTACCCGGCAGTGCCGGATTTTCCTATGATCTCAACCTTAACCCTGTTACTGGATACTTCGATCTCCCCCAGCTTAGGCCCTATCTCCGAGTACATGATCATATCGTAGTCCGGATATGTTACTTCTTCCATGTCTTTTACCTCCTAGTAGTGGTCCCTATGAATCGGTTCCGTTTGCGCAAAAGCCGGCGTCGCTGGCACCAAAGTGAGCAGGCTCCAGAATGTTAATTCCATGCTCATTTCTGAATTGCTCTCTGGCTCTCACACCAATTACAGCCACTGAATCACCTTCTTTTATAAAAGGATTCGGGATGGGCTCTCCAGTAG
>JAGGZD010000068.1 GCA_021162245.1 Dehalococcoidia bacterium
GGAGAGGAATCTTCACCACGCAGTCAAACCGTGAAGGGCGCTGGCTTATAGCCCTGTCCAGCGACTCCAGGTTATTGGTGGTAGCTACAGTAACAATTCCATGCTTATCTTCAACTCCGTCGAGCACGTTGAGGAGCGAAAGCAATGCGGGGCCACTCTGGTAATGATACTCTTCTCGATTTAGCCCTATCAGGTCTATGTCCTCGATGAAAACGATACACGGGCTGAGGTCCTGGGCCATCTCGTAAAGCTCGGTGACATACTCATCGCCGCTCAAGCCGTAGGCACTGGTAGTAATGCAGGTCACTCCATCGGCCTCCGCCATCAGCGCTTTGCAGATTACCGTTTTACCTGTGCCAGGCTCGCCGGCCAGCAGAACGCCTCTTTTTTGAGGTATCCCATATTCCGCCCAGCGGTTCTTTTTGCCCAGGAAGTTGATGGTGTTAGCCCTGACTTCCCTCTTTATCGCTGGGTCCAGGACGATGCTGTCCCACGATTTGTCCTTAACACTCAAGAATTGAATGCGCCCCCCGAATTCAATTTTCTTGCCACGGTAGAAGTTTCGCTTTCGGGCAATGAATTCAACTCTACTGACAAATCTCTCGATGTCCTCTTTGCTTTCAACAGAGCCTTCTACCTGAACCGAATTCATCCACTGCAGATTTACATCTACAGTAACTATGAAATGGCTATCGCCCCTCTCTAATAGCAGTTGTCCATCCCTCAAGAGTTTTTCGTAGCTATCGCAGTCCGTGCTCACATCTATATATACGGGTTTGCTGCCGCGGTAGCCGAGCGTCCTTACGACATTCCACCCATTTTCCTCGATGTGGCGCTGTAGCGCCCATGCCAGCAACTCGCCATAGTATCTTGGCAATATAGCTACCGCATTTGCCCGATCGCCCTTGCCCAGAAAATTCTCGATAGCACCTGCGTTTTTGTGCTGTAACCTCTCATGTCTTCCGACAATCCGGTCATACATATCAGGCCCTTCAAATTCCCTATCTTCTTCTTCCTGGATAGCCTCCAGGAGACGTTCTTCTGACTTCGTTTCCACTCACCCCCTTTTTAATATTCTTGCATTACAGAGCCAGATTAACATGGGCCTGTGCCAACAGTCTGTCAAAAATTCGGCTGGGGTATCAGTTTTTTACAAACATTCTTGTACCCAGTGGTATAATGAAAATCAGGCAAGTTCAGGCTAACGTGGGGCATGCAAAATTGAGTAAAGCTGATAGACCAGGTAAGACGGATCGAACAGCACGCTTACTGAAAGTAGAGCACCTGCTCTACCAGAATCCCAGGGGCTTGAACGTAGAGCAAATCTCCAGCCGATGTGAAGTCAGCAAAAGGACTACATATCGCGACCTGCGTGCTCTTGATACTGAGATGGGTGTGCCTATCTGGGAAGATGGCACCAGGCGCGGTATCACAGAAGGTTACCTTCTTCCCCCTATCTACTTTACCCTGCCTGAGGCATTGAATGTTTTTCTCGCTGCCCGGTTGATGCTTAACTACACCCACCGCGATGACCCCAATGTAGCCTCTACCTTCACAAAGTTGAACTCTATAGTCCCTCCTCCATTGAGAGACCAGATCCAGAAGACAATGGAGTGGATGCGAAAACAACCAAAGGACGACAGGCATTTGCGCACCATAGCGGCTTTAGCTGAGGCGTGGATATCCCGGCAACAAATTAAGATAATTTATAAGGCACTGGACGCAAAGAAGACAACTGAACGCATAATAGAGCCATACTTTATTGAGCCAGCGGCGGCAGGACATTCAAGTTACGTTATTGCCTATTGCCATCGTGCCCATAAAATACGCACCTTCAAGATAGAGCGCATAGAAAGCATAGGCCCACCCCTTGAGCATTATGTCATACCACCTACTTTTGATGCTAATGAATTCTTGGGTTCTTCCTGGGGCATCACTGTCTATGGTGAAGTCAAGACGGTTAAGCTAAGGTTTGTTCCTGAAATAGCCAGGATAATGGAGGAGACAGTGTGGCATCCCTCACAGGTAGTGGAGAGGCAAAAGGATGCCTCAGTGATAATGACACTACGGGTGACCGTTACAGATGAACTCCGTTTCTGGATACTGAGTTGGGGAGAAAAAGTGGAGGTGCTGGAGCCACTGAAGCTACGTGAGCTGGTGGCACAAACAGGGCAGGCAATAGTAGATGTCTATAAGAAAAAGTAGCATTCGTGGCAACCCTGGCTACCACTGGCATATCGCAATCACAATCCAGTTGCCCTGACTTCTCAGTCTCATCCTGCATTGGAAAAAACTATGTCTATAGACAGTATCTTTTGTTGGGCATACAATGAGAATAAGGGAAAGTTTACATGGACTCACTCATTTTATTAGGCGTTATAGGTTTCATTGCGTTGGTTGTGTGGCTGGGCCAGAGATCATCTTGGCCTTCCATTGCTGGCTCTCTCTTCATCGCAGCTGGCATATCCTATATGGTGTATACTTATGGAAAGAGGAAAAGGGAAAGACAAGGAGGAGAGGCTACTAGTCTTTAATTTATAGTCTCAGGACAAAGGAGTAACAGAAAAACGGTCAAAGAAGAACCATGGAGGTTTAATATGAGAAAAGATATGCCATTTAAGGATGGTCCTTATCTTGAAGCAGCGTTTCTTTGTGAAAAGGTTTTACAGGAAACTAACGGAGTAAAATCAGCTATCCGGATTATTGACCGCTTAACCCACAGTCCTTATGTCACAGATACCAGCCATGACATGGAAGCCTTCACCTACAATTTGACTTTATTGCTCAAGTTAAAGTCTGGCTGGGCCCGGGGCAATTTTACCCTGGAGATCAAGCTTTCAAAGCCATCGGGAGAATTGTCTACTCCTTTGCAACAACAACTCGTTTTTGAAGGAGAAGAGGACCGTGGAATAGATTTGGTAGCTGGTATTACCGTGAACTTTGAAACAACAGGGATTTACTGGTTCGAAGTATATCTTAACAATATATGTATAACTAAAATTCCCTTTAGGGTCATTTATATGCCTAGGCAAAGGCGTGACTCAAGTAGAGATCTGTCACAGGGCTGAGATCTACTTGGGATCTAATTGTCTCATTTACAGATGTGGAAGGAATATCATGATGTTGTTTTGGCAAGTCAATCAAAATAGTCTCCATAGAGCTGCGATAACGCTCCAGTCGCTCTTGCAGAGTTTTTTCATCTATGACGTCTTCGCCGAGTTGAACAAGGTCAGCATCTATCTGATTTGCAATATCAATCGCTACCGTGTCACCGGAATCCAAAATATTTTGCAGGTTAGACAATAGCCATGTTTGCAAATCACGAAGCGTGGAGTCCGTATTCTGGTGCCCCTCTATTTGATTTAGGAGCTCGTTAAACATGATGACACCTCCCATTGACAAGTTAGAATATATCACCGAGCAAAATATACGCCAGAAATTCAATAGAAGTCAATATCCTATTATGATATCGCAAGGGTTATTAAAAGTCCTTTTCTTACGCAACACACATTTAAAGGAGCCTTGGAGGAAAAATGAACCATACTGCACCCACAGCCAAATGATACGATATAGCGATGATACTGGCAAGTGGTTTGTGGAAGTTCACCAATATTTGCGCCCTGACAATACCCTTGGGGGAAGTGGAAAAGCAGATCCGAAAAGGTTGCGAGAAGGAAACATCATATATGCTACTGATGTCCAATGCCCAAAAGCAAAATAAGAATCAATAAACGAAGGGGAAATTAGCTCTCAGTAGAACCAAGAATAAGAAAAAAGAGGAGAGGTAAACACAATGGTAGTCTTGTTTGAGAAATACTAAATTTCCCCCAAAAATTGAGTTACCCCAGAAACATACATTAGCCTCTTCTAATTAAAAAATGAGCCCACGTGGCTAAGTCTTAACGCCACCCCCCTATCCAATCACATTTCTCCCCCACAGATAACAAGCACTTCCTTCACCTCTCAGCTCCATCTTGCGTTAGAATTCGATACCCACTCCAAACTCACCCTATCTTAGCAAAGACTGAGTATTGCCTAAGCCATGGGGTAAGGGTACAATGATTGCCGTGAGAAGCCTCTCCTTGCAGGTGGTACTAAAGACGAGGACACCCCATCATGCCTGATAAATCACCAACTGTAGCCAGGAGAATAGCCAGGTTTATTCTTATGGCCATGGGCTTAGGAGTTACCGGCATTGTATTTGGGTTAATAGGTGCCCTTATTGGTGGCAAAGTCATAGGAGGAAACTCAGTTGGATTCGGGGCACTTGGCCTTGCGCTTGCTAGCATTATAATAGGGTATCCTGCTGGCATAATAGTTGGCATTGTCTTAATAAAGAAGATTCTTCATCAACGTGGCTCTTTGTTGCTTGGTATTTCAGGTAGCATCATCGGTGCAGTCATAGTAATAGCACTTGCAGAGCCACTAAATTTGAATTCCAACACCGGTCTGCTCTTTGGAACATTCCTTCTGTGTGTCCCTATCTTCTGTTTGAGTGGATTCCTCTTAAGAAAATAGAACAATCCTCCGAATAGGAACG
Source organism: Dehalococcoidia bacterium (assembly GCA_021162245.1). Classification (GTDB taxonomy): domain Bacteria; phylum Chloroflexota; class Dehalococcoidia; order GIF9; family AB-539-J10; genus JAGMDB01. The sequence goes on from JAGGZD010000068.1 coordinate 4,541, forward strand.
TGCTGGCAGACCACACAGGTAACGTCCGGCTATGGATTCTAGCAAATTCCCTTTCAATATGCTCCACGGGATAACATAGACAAGGTATCGTCTATCCCAACACAATGTAACTATCATAAACCATCAGTTTGTATGCTGCAGAAGCTTCGGTGCTATAGAATGTGGCGAAAACTTACCTTTGTTAAGCTATGAGCCCCGTACATGTTGCCTTAATGGGACCGAATGATTGTAACAGGCGTAGGGAAAGAATTGCGCTCTAGCGTAAGAGATAGAAAGAAGGGGGAAGAGTATGTCGCTTATCCCTGTTTTTTAAATCGGTTTATGTAATGCCTGGATTTTCATGGTTTACCATTTCTTACCTATGCCCTTACTGATGTTCATCCACAAAGGAACGAGGAATGAGCCCCATAGCAATATTGAGAGGAAGTTCTATCCCCCCATGTGGATAATATGGCTACTTGGTATAGCATACTCTATTTTACCACTACGCCTGGAGACAATGTGGTTCTATGTGGGTTTCCCTATCGCTATGGTAGGGCTAATTGCTTACACCTTAGTTATCATAACTTTTGCTGCCACTCCAGTTGATAGTGAACCGCTTACTAAAGAACTGTATCGCTATTCAAGACATCCTATGTACATCACTCAATTGCTAATGTTCATCGGAGTTGGAATAGCTTCAGCCTCATGGCTTTTTCTCCTGTTTGCCATTGTGTACACAATTTTTTCATTCATTGCCGCAGTTCCTGAAGAACGATACTGTTTGGAGAAGTATGGCGATGCCTATCGTGAATACATGAACAGGACGCCGAGATGAATAGGAATGCCAAAATCAGGGAAAACTGATAAGCCATGCCCCTTCGTTCACGCTATCGGCTAACAAAGCACATACACTACAAAGAAGTAAGTACATTCTCAAAGAAATCAAGGGGGTTTCGGCATGCGACGGGTGGACAAGCCCGTATAGCTTTGGCTACTACAATTCCACAAACGAGAGCGGAGTAGGCGGACTCTGAGTTTATCTGTACGGTTATTATGTAAAGTTGACCATATACATATAGATTATATGGAGGAGCATAATGATAACAGGAATCCATTTTCTCCTGACTTATACCTGCAATTTAGAGTGTGACCATTGTTTTGTGTATGGTGGGCCAAAGGCATATGGGACTTTTACTATCAACAAGCTTCGAAAAACCTTTGATGAAATAGCCAAAATAGTGACAGTAGAATGGATATATTTTGAAGGCAGCGAACCATTTCTGTTCTACCCCGTGATGCTTGAGGGCATCAAAATTGCTCATGCTATAGGATTTAAAATTGGAATAGGTGCCTGCAACTTCTTTTAACCGCGAGATGTTGCACTGCATAAACCAAAATCAATGTTTTCCCGTTATATATAATGAAGTGCCACGAATAGCACAAGAGGTGAACTTTAGATGAAGAAAGTATTTCTATGTGTACTTGCCGTAATATTGCTGCCAGGATTGGTGGCTTGCGCCCAACCAATAGCCAGCGGCGAGGTAATACAATCAGAAAAACAAAGGATAACTTCCCCGGAAGTAGATACAACTGAGTTAACAACTCTGGTAAATGGAAACAGCGCCTTCGCCCTCGACCTGTATCAGGCACTCAGAGATAAGGAGGGCAATTTATTCTACTCCCCTTACAGTATCTCGCTGGCGTTGGCGATGACCTATGCCGGAGCCAGGGGCGAGACCGAAAAACAGATGGCAGACACACTGCACTTTACACTTCCCCAGGGCCATTTACATCCAGCATTCAATAGCCTGGATTTGGAACTAAGCCAGCGCGGTAAAGGCGCTAAAGGCAAGGACGGTGAGGGTTTCAGACTGAATATCGCTAATGCCATCTGGGGGCAAAAAGACTATCACTTCCTTGCCACCTTCCTTGATGTTCTGGCTGAGAATTATGGTGCAGGGCTGAGAGTTCTGGACTTCACCAGTGAGCCAGAAAAATCTCGTATCGTTATCAATGACTGGGTAAGTGAAGAGACGGAAGCACGGATTAAAGACTTGCTACCACAAGGCTCCATTGATCCATTTACCAGGCTTGTTCTCACCAATGCCATTTACTTCAATGCGGCGTGGCAATATCCCTTCGAGGAGAATGCCACCACAAACGGGCTTTTCCATCTGCTCCAGGGAGGGGAGGTCACTGTACCAATGATGAAGCAGAAAAAGCTTTTGAGTTATGCGGAGAGCGAAGGCTATCAGGCGGTGGAACTACCCTATGATGGTCACGAACTCTCAATGATAATTCTGCTACCTCAAGCTGGCAATTTCGAGGCATTTGAAAAATCCCTCGATGCCCAGCAGGTCGATGCTATTATTAAAAACCTGGAGCCCAGCCAGGTTACTCTGACCATGCCACGATTCGAATTCGCATCCAGCTTTAGTCTGCGGGAGGCTCTGGCAGCAATGGGCATGCCGGATGCTTTCTCTGGAAATGCAGATTTCTCAGGCATGACCGGCAACCGCGACATGTTCATATCAGATGTGGTCCACAAGGCATTTGTTTCTGTAGACGAAGCGGGCACAGAAGCGGCAGCAGCCACGGCAGTAATTATGACATTAACAGCACTACCGGAAGATACTGTTGAGATGACTATTGACCGCCCCTTCATCTTCCTCATTCGGGACATCAAGACCGGCGCAATATCATTCGTGGGGCGTGTGGTAAACCCGAGTGCCTGACCATCACGGAAGTAGTACGAGCAAACTCAGAGCCCAGTGGGGCTTATTTGCTGAGCCAGCACATTCTATTTCAGATTGGGCGAAGATACTGAATATCGAATCCATAAATCCTTTCCTTCTGTTTGGTAGATGAAGTTTTAGAGGGAAGCTTTTAGCTAGCCGCCGAATGGGCTTCTTCTTGGGCAGGGTAGTTCTCAAATGGCGTAATCTTGCCTTCCCTGGTAGTGATAATGTGACTATCTTCCCTGCACTCTATATCCAATTCACTGATACGCCCAAGCCGCAGGAAATAGCTTATCGAGCCTACGCTAAAAAAAGGGGGTCATCCTGGGAATAACGTTCTGGGTTGCCTTGACTACCAGCCTCTCAGCTACCACAGCATCATGAGAATCAACAACTTCAATAGGAATACCTTCAGTCATATCTTTTGCCATTATAGCTGAACGGTAGCCTGCTGAAGGAGTATCGGGGCTGAGGGTAATGACAACCACGCCCTCAACTTTACCACGCAACTCTTCAAATATCTTATAGAACTCCCCTTGAACGCAGCCGTCGGTAGTAGACCATTTTCCCATTTCCTCTGTCTTTATTCGGAATTCGGGCGTAAAACTCCTCTGGGACAATATCTACCCAATCGGCATACTCCTGTAATAACACAGCTCCGAAGATATTCAAGTCTTGGTAGCTGTTATGTTGCCTTCATTCATTGTAGAAAGCAACCCCCAGCGAATCTGGGCTGACATGAAGCGCCAGTACCGGAGTGGCTTCCGCTATAAAAAGTTCGGCACAGGTGTATTCGGATGCAATTTCTTTCTTGAACTCTTCAGCCTCTTCTTTCGCAGCGGCATGAAATACGCTGGCATGAAGGGGAGTATCTTTTCTCGCTTTTTCTTCCACTAGTCTCCTGAGTTGATCGCGTGCCTCCGCCCTGGTGGGGTATTTCGCAAACGGTACAACTTTACCTTCGCTGACGGTAAGTACATGACTTTCTCCCTTTGGGTCTGACTTTAGTGCTGTAGCGTGCCCACCTTTGACAAAGTATTCGATTGAGCCTACATTGAAAAAATAATTAACTTTGGGGATAACACTCCTGGCTGCCTTTACCACGTCTTCCAAACTGGCGCCGGCGAGAGCTGCTCTGGCAGCAGCGGTAGCTACCAAACAGTGACCCGCGATCACAGAGTTAGAATCTATGATCTCTATGGGAATATCTTCAACCAATCCCTTTGCTCCTAGTGCTGATGTCCAGAATGCTGGAGAACTGGCGGGGCTAATCGCAACCACAGCTATGCCATCAACCTTGTCCCGTAGCTCCTCAAATGCCTTATAAAGCTGCCCCTGTGCTGAACCACTACTCTTGGGCCAGGCCTTCGCCGTCTTTAACCGCTCGTAAAATTCCCCCACCGTCCAGTCAATCCAGTCTGTATACTCTTTTCCATCTAATAGCACCGTTAGCGGAACAATGCGAATGTGGTAGTTGGCTGCTACTTCTTGAGTCATTGCAGAACTGCTATCAATAACTACTGCCACTGTCATAACACACCTTCTAATTTTTTGACTATTTACACTTTCCTAGACTTCAATCTCCATCCCCTCATACCCAAGGTCAATTTTGGCATCTAGCTCTTTAGTCACTTCAGCAGCCTCTTCCTTGATTTCACTCTCAAAAGGAGGAGCCATATGCACCAGAACAACGCGAGGAATATAACCCTTCTGCCGGCGAAATTCAACCAGCTCTGGCTTCAGCAATTCAGGAGTCATATGGCCTAACTTACTACCTTGGGTGCTATACCTATTTGAGACTCCGCAGTCAAGGATAAGCAAATCAGGATGGATATCCTCCCACCGCGAAGGTAATCCAGGACCGGTATCTCCAGTGTACAATACGCTCTTTCCATCCTCGGAGGTGACCTGATAGCCCACGGAGGGAACGGTATGATACACAGGGAATGCAAGAGAGCTATATCCATCAATATTTCGTGGTTTGTATACCTCTACTATATGAAATCGAAGTGCTGGTTTCTCTGAAGAAGGCATTTCAGTGAACTTGGGATGAATTATACCATTGAAAACATGTGTTGTGATCGCATCAATGGTATCCTTAAGGGCATAGACTTCTACCGTGGTACCAATAAGATAGGCATGCATGCAGAGGCTGACTAAACCCATTATGTGGTCAGCGTGTGAATGAGTCAGCAAAACTGCCTTTACTTTCTCCTGTGCAGGGAAGGGTAAGCTGGAAGCAAAAGCTCCGCTATCAAGCGCCAGCACGCCATCAACCAATATTGACACGAACCTTGTTCTTTCTGACTCCAGTCCGTGGGCTCCCAGAATTTGAACTTTCATTGTAAGTTCCCTAGCTCTGTCTTTAATTCTTCCACTAAATTGGATGTGACTACTGTCTTTGCTATGTGTATGGCGTCGGCTACTTGAGGGGCTTTAGAACGACCATGTCCAACTATGACCACACCATCTACCCCACAGATTGGCCCCCCATTCTCAGCTACGTGAGTCAAGGCAAACAGGTCATTGCTGACGGCGTCGAAGTCCACGTTTGGGAGATGCTTGCCGAAAGTAACCTTTAGTCGCTCGATAATGGAGTCACCCAGACCTTCACAAAATTTTATTAATATGTTTCCCATAAAGCCATCGCAGACAACAACATTTGCCTTACCCGCGGGAATATCGTTACCTTCCACATTACCAATAAAGTTCAAGTTGCTCTCCTTAAAAATCTGGTAAGCTTTGTTTACCAGGAGGTTTCCCTTCCCCTCCTCACTTCCATTGCTGAGCAAGGCTACTGTTGGGTTACTGATACCCAGTATCTTTCGGGCAACAATGCAGCCCATAACAGCAAGGCTCAATAGGTCATGCGGCTTGCAATCAGTGGTTGGTCCCAGGTCAAACACCACGGTGTTGGGGGCGAAACCGGACAGAAGACCACCAGCACTGGGACTCTTGATGCCTTTCAGCTTTCCCAGAATTTTAATGGCACTCACCATAACTGCTCCCGTGTTGCCCATACTCATTACCGCATCGGCTTCATGGGTTTTTACTAGCTGGGTGGCAACTGCAATAGAGGCATCAGGCTTCCGGCGCAATGCTGCCACGGGAGATTCACCTTCCTGAATAACTTCGCTGGCATTCCTTACATGGATGGAAAGACCAGAAATATCATATCGCATCACCTCCTTCCGGATAGCATTTTCCTGACCCACCAAAATTATCTCAATTCCCTCCTTCCTGGCTCCTTCAATGGCACCTTTGACTATCTCCTGAGGGGCATAATCACCCCCCATGGCATCTACAGCCACAGTCACTGCCTTCTTACTCACCCCTGATGTCAAGTTTTATCCCTCCAATCAAATCTCAAGGTTTGTAAACGCCGTGATTATACCACACCTATCAATCAACGATGATGTGAGATATAAGGAAAAACAATCTACCACGTGGTGAAATACGGAACTATCAGGTTTATAGCTATGGCCCGGCATCTTGATGGTATGGTATGTGCGGTGCATTCGTTTGTCAATCCCTGCTCAGAATCCCCCTGTATCCCATAGCATTCCGAGAGTTGAGCTCCGTGCGGCGTGGCAATATCCCTTCGAGGAGAAAGCCACCACAGACGGGCTTTTCCATCTGTTCCAGAGAGGGGAGGTCACTATACCAATGATGAAGCAGAAAAAGTTTTTGACTTATGCGGAGAGCGAAGGCTGTCAGACAGTGGAACTACCCTACGACAGTCACGAGCTCTCAATGATAATTCTGCTACCTCAAGCTGGGCATCGAGGGATTTTTCAAATGCCTCAATGCCCAGCAGGTCGATGTTATTATTAAAAAACTGGAGCACAGCGGGACTTATTTGCTGAGCCAGCACACCTGGTTGACAAAACATATGTGGGGGTTTAGTATAGGCTACAAAGCCGTAGCAGCTGTTTATATATGAATCAAGCTATCGGAAAGCCACATGGTTTCCCGGTGTTTGAAAATAGGTATTTGAAAGGAGGTGCTATTTATGACAGAGCCCCGGAGGGAAGGAATATCCTGTAAGGGGGAAGCGAGTGAAGTCCCTGCCCGGGACATGTCAGGGCAGTCTGTGGTAGCTACAGGCTTTAAGCAACTTCGGGTTAGCTGCAATGATTTTGAATATGGAAAAGCTGGAGTTGGTCGGCTTCAGCTATATTGAATTTCGAGTGAGCTTGTAAAGTTTTAGAATGTTGTTATAAGCTTGCTTAACAGAAATTAAGGAGAAATAAACAAATGGCTAAAATGAAATGGCGTAGCAAGGTATTTTACCTGGCTATAGCCCTGGCACTATCTCTTAGCCTGGTGGGTGGAGCTACAGTAAGCGCCAACCCCGACACTGAGTGGTGGGAAGAATGGCAGCCGGAAGTAAATGGTCCTGATTGGCAAATTGCCCCCAATTCCGCCATTTACGACTTTGTTGCGGATTCTTCTGGAGACATTATCTATGCCGTTGGCACGGGATTGGACGGACAGCGCCTGTACGGTAACGAAACGCAGGCAAATGTTACTGCCAAGGTATGGAAATCAGAAGAAGGAGGTAATGTCACGTGGGATGATATCACAGGCAATTTCCCTGACAGCTTCAACGCTTCGGTTTGTGAACCGTGGTACGTGGCGATAGCTCCTGATAATCCGGACATGGTGTTCGTGGCTGCATTCAATTATAGCTCTGGAGAGAGCGAGGTCTATGGCTCTGACGATGGTGGTGATGAGTTTGGAAACAGCGGGTTTGCTGATGCGTCTGGAGGCGAGATGATCTCGTCTCTGGCTGTTTCGTGCGAGTCGGATGACGACTACACCATAGCTGTTGGCACTTTTAATGGTCATGTCTGGCGGCTTGTCACCGGTGGATTCTTAAGCGGAGCATGGGAGCTGATTGGAGGGTATGACGGCAGCGATGCCGTTTTGCCTGGATGGGATGACAGCGATGAGGATGGCTCTTATTCGTCAATGAATACAACTATGGTTACATCCGTGGCTTTCTCTCCCAACTTCGATGCAGATGACACCATACTGGCGGTGACCACAAATGGCACTGCTACTTTCCTGCAAACAGGCAGGCTGGGCAACGTTGAGCAGTGGAATTATGTCGCTGGCTCGGCTTTCCCCAATGCAGTGGAGATCGTGGATGTCCCTCCTGAGCTTTTTACAGTGGGCCCTCCAATTGGTCAGTCTACAGGCATAGCATTGTCTGCTGATTACGATGGCCGCAAAGATGACCTTCGTTATGCCTGGATATACGTGAATCAAGGCGATGATGACTTGGAGCAGTACGTTGGCAGGATATTCCAGATAGAGAACGACGTTGTCGAATATGCTGGCCTTCCCTGTAGTGACGATAGATTTACTCCCTTGCTGTCAAGCATTTCCGCTTACGGCACTGCCGATGAAGGCAAGCTGATGGTTGGTGCCGCGTGGGGATGGGATTACGAAGACGACCCGGAAGAAATCCCATGCTGTGAGGGAGTCGATGTCTACTACACCAGTCTGCCCATAGACACATGTTGTCCTGACTGGGAGAAAACGAAGAAAGCTCCTACAGGACAATGGGAAGCGAATATACAATACGTTGCAGATGGCGACAAAGCCTATGCTACTACATGGGGTTCGGGTGTTTCTGATGAAGGTGCCTTTTCTGTAAGTGAAATAGACGAGCCGGGCAAATACTGGAACCAGTACAGCCTGATAGACACCGACATTGATTACCTGTCTGATTATGCTTCCAGTATGAACACCTCAATTGGACAAGGTTTCATAGCAAGCGTTAACCTGTATGAGGATGGTGGTTATGGCTGCTGGGACCAGGTATGCGAGTGCGACAGCCTGTGGTATAGCAAGGACTGGGGCGAGCACTACATGAGAGTGTGGTGCGGAAACCTTACCGCTAACGAGCTTAACACTTCCGTTGGTGGTGAAACAGCCTTCATCAGGCTAGCTCCTGAGGAGACTGACTGGGTAGAGACGATTTACCTGGTTGACCGTGGCACAGATACGGTATGGTGGAATGACAGCACAGGTCTGACCGACTGGGCAGAGCAGAGCACGTGCACCCTGGATTGCATAAGCGACCTGGCGGTTGCCGATTCCTCTACCATTTACGCCGCAAGTGGTGACAGTGAAGAAGTAGCGAAATCAACAGATAATGGCGAAAGCTGGGATGATCCGGTGGACGCCGACGTGGATGCTGGAGGATACGGCCACACCATAGCGGTGCTGGGCGATAATGTCCTTTTCGGCAGCATTGATGGCCAGGCCAGTTTCTCGGATGATGGTGGAGAGAGCTTTGAGGCACTGGGCGGAGCCGGCTCCGGCAACGTTCATGTAGCTTTCGATGCTTACTTCGACACAAACTCGGCAGTCTATACTGCTGATAGTGGCGGAGGAGGCATTCGACGCCACATTATCGGAGGTTCTAAGACGAACCTCAATGCAACTCCAACCCTCACTGAGATGGGTGGTGATGGCGATGTTGAACTAGATGTGAGTTACTATGGCATAGTTTCCATGGCTAGTGACAATTGTGATCCAGAAGATGGCGGAGTGCTGTATGCTGCTTATGCCTACAACAACAGTGGTGGAAACTACACGGGCGCAGCTCGTTGCCTTACTCCCGCTGCCGACCTGTGTTGTGACGAGGCTGACTGGGATTACCTGCATGCCGAGTTATATATTGGAGCAGATGGTCCATACGCACAGCAATTCACCAATGAACCCAGTTCGATGAAGGCTTACGGAACCGATGGCACCATCTACCTGAACGCCATCGACAACAAGGGAGATTCTGGCTGGTGGTATACTGGTGGTTGCTACTATGGCTATGACTACTGGGACGAATGGGGCGCTCTATGGGGATACGAAGATTGTTTCGCCGAGACCAGCTTATCCTTAGTCGCTCCTATGCCAGGGTCTCGAATTGCTTCAGATCCCTGCGCATGCATCAATGAGAACTTCACACTTAAGTGGGATCAGCAATGCGATTCCTGCCTGTATGATGTACAGGTAGCCCTTGACGAGGACTTCACCGAGACAGTAATCAACGTGACTGATTACGACCCGCCCAGTGCGAGCCATCCCAGCATGGTAATTGCAGCTGGTGATCTGGAATGCAGCACTACCTATTACTGGAGGGTAAGGAATTCCGTGGCGGACAGCGGCGAAGTAGTAAAGGGTTTCTGGTCCACGCCGTGGTACTTTGCAGTGGAAGCAGGCCCATTGGGAGCAATACAGCTCACCAGCCCTGACAATGGAGTGAGCAATGTACCTGTTGATGGGCTAGTTTTCACCTGGACGAGTGTAGCCACAGCCGAGGGCTATGACTTCGAATTAATGGATAGCAGTGGTGCGACAGTCGATTCTCAATCTGGTTTGATGTCCACTTCCTATACATATTCCGGGAGTCTGGCTTACGACAGTGCATACACATGGCAGGTTACAGCGGTGAAGGGCAGTGGAATCAGCGCAAGCGATATAGTGAGTACAAGTGATGTATTCACTTTCAGAACTGCTCCTGAACCTCCTGCACCGGTTGAACCTCCTGCACCACCTGAGCCTGCAGGAACACCTGCGTGGGTATGGGTAGTTATTGGCATAGGTGCTGTTCTGGTGATAACGGTAATAGTCCTGATCTTCAGAACACGTCGCGTGTGATAACACTCTAAGGCTTACTAAAAGAGGGAAGGCCTGAGGCCTTCCCTCTTTTCTTTATTGTTGTTGGGGCACAATGTTATCGGGAGGGTATAAAACCCTTCCCTACA
>JAGGZD010000027.1 GCA_021162245.1 Dehalococcoidia bacterium
CCCGTGTGGAAACGTTTTCGATTACGATGGGGATGGGCTCATGGACCTGGTTGTAGCCATTCAATACATGGATAAAGACAATTAGATTCTTGGAGGCAGTGTCAGGGTATATCATCGCCTGTCCCCATCCCAAGAACAAGGGTATAGATTCGAGGAGGCATTTCGGCAGGATGTGTGGGGGATCGGATTTGGTGGCCCGCAAAAAGCCAATCTGAATGGCAACTCAGCTGACGGGAAAGAGAGTTGGGTATTACCAGCTGGGGCCAATTTTCACCTTAGGGCATTCGGAGTGAGTGGTGTAGCCACTCTTCAGAAGAATGGGGACGATTGGGTCTTGCTGGGGACACATGCCACCAATAGAGCCGCCGCTCAGAGCAGATACAACGGCATATATAGCTGTCCTGCCATAATTGATGCCGATGGGGATGGATATGATGATGTTGTTATTTATTGCACCAAAGACCCAGTTGCCTCACCCTCCGAGCCTGAAGATTACCATTTCACCGGTGACCTTGTCCTTTTCCGAAACCTTGGAGGTAGCCCCCGACAATTCCTGGAGCTTTTCTCCCTGGATGAAGGTGGGTCAAAGGTGATATGGGAGAATGACTCCTTCAGCTGGGATCTGAAATCTGCAGACTTCAATGGCGATGGTAAACTGGAGATCGGGACTGCCATATGCCGAAGAGAACCATTCTGGGGGAACATGGAGGGTTTTTATCAGGTGTACTACGCCCCTGTCGACTGGGAATGATAGATTATCCTGTTGTTTGTTGAATTCGTGGGAGTGCCTTATACCCTCCAATAACCAGTTAATCGGTTGATAGTTAAACTGCTAACCGCCAACCGCCCACCGCCCACTGCCAACTGGCCTCCCCAGTCCCTTGCCTATGTTACCCTGTGAAGTATATTGAAACGGAGCTGGCTAAAATCCATAGTCCAGTGCTACCTATGTATCTCAGCCAGCACAAACCATTGCCCGGTCATGTTTTTTGATGTATTATGGGTTATATACAATCGGTTGTGAGGCCCCCGCAGCGTTGGATATCATGACTATCACCGAAACGCTATTGGTGAGCCAAAGCAGATTGTTCAGCAACGCCGCAAAGAGTGGAGGCCCTTAGAAAGGGTAGCTCGGTCAGCGGGTTCGGAAGGTGAATGTCTATGGATATTCTCGAGGTAATTAAGTCTAGAAGGAGCATCAGGAAATACAGAGCGGACCCTGTCTCCGAGGAGGAAATAAATAAGATTCTTGAAGCAGGCAGGTGGGCACCGTCTGCGGATAATAGCCAGCCGTGGGGATTTATAGTTTTGCGAAGCCAGGAGGTGAGGGAAAAGCTGGCGGACATCCTCACCTGGGGGAGTTTTCTTTCCCGGACTCCTCTGGGGATCGTGGTAAGCGTAGATCCAGAGGTGTCAAGCCACCATGTGGAGGATGGAGCGGCAGCAACGCAGAATATGCTTCTTGAGGCTCATTCTCTTGGTCTCGGAGCCTGCTGGATCGCCATTTACGGCGAGGAATATGAAGCTAGCGCCAAAAAGCTACTTAATGTTCCTGAAAAAGAGAGGCTCGTTTGTGCCATCGCCATAGGCCACCCGGCAGAAACTGGACGAACGACAAGGAGAGAGCTGGGCGAAGTGAGCTTCATCGACAGGTATGGCAGTCGATAGGCTTCGTGTGTTTATTGACAGCGCCAGGCGCGCACTTTATGACGCTTTTAATACAATAGCAGTAGGTTCCTGCCAGGCGAATTGCGAGGATGTGAAAATCAGGGAACAATGAATGAAGCGCTAGCGCTTGTATGTTGATGAATCTGGTGACCATACTTACGGCTATCTTGAAGATCCTGCTAGAAGATATTTGTGTCTGTTGGGTTTATTCGTGGAGGTTGAAACATATCGGGCAGACTTTCAGCCGACATTAGAAAAGCTAAAACAGAAGCATTTTCCTCATAGCCCTGATGAACCAATTATTTTGCACCGTAAGGAGCTGGTTACCCGTCGAGGGCTTTTTGGCAAGCTGAAAAATCTGGAGAACGAGCAGTGTTTCAATATAGACCTGCTGGAGTTCTTCTCAGTGCAGGATTATAGGCTTGTTGCTGTGGTTATCGACAAGAAAGCGCATATCAGGCGGTATAGCGAATCTGCCTACCATCCTTATCATTTCTGTATGGTAGCTCTCCTGGAGCGCTATTGTGGATTTCTCAATTTCTATAATGCCCATGAGGATGTATTGGCAGGAAACCGTGGTGGGACTGAAGATACCCAGCTTAAAGAAGCTTACTGTACTTTGTTTAGAACAGGAACGTATTTCAGAGGGACAGAGTTTTTCCAGCGGGTATTGACCAGCCGCGAGATAAAACTTAAACCTAAGATAGCTAACATTGCTGGATTACAATCGGCTGATTTGCTTGCGTATCCTGTTAAACAAGAGATCCTCCTGTCTAAAAAACTGATTTCAGATCCTGGTGATGTGTTCGGCAAGGAGATTTGCAAAGTCATTGTTTCGAAGTACAATCACCATATCTATGAAGGGAGGAAGAATGGCTATGGGAAGGTATTCCTAGGATAAAATAAAAGAGCCAAGCTTCCCTGACTCCTCTACGCTGCCCCTTACGGGACATCCACCTCCAATCTCTTGGATTAGTTATAATATTAGTGCAGACTTTACACTTTGTCAAGCTCTAGTCTCTTCCAATACGAAATGGGGGCAGGAAGGTGGGGATGAATCTCGCCACTACTTCGCCTGGCTGTGTATTTATGTTGTAGGGGAGCTAATAGTCAGTTAATCAGTTGGTAGTTAAACTACTAACCGCCAACTGCCAACTAATTTTACACCAACGGCAATGTAACTAATACAAGCAAAGTTCCGTAACCGGCAGGTGACATAATGTTTTTTGTGTTCTTAGAAGTGTAAACTTGCAATACAAAATAAATCACTTTGCTGAAAATGGTGTACTGTATGGATTTGCTCGTGCTTTATCACACAGGATAGATAAGGTAGAATTAGCCCGGTTAAGACATGCAACCATATGATTATGTGAAAGCAGAACCGCGTTTTACTCTCAAGCGCCAGGTAACCAGGCGGCATGCGCCTCACTACGAGGTCACCTTCCATAGTGCTTGTCCCAACCGCTACCAGGAGAAGGATACAGCATGTGGTGAATATTATCTGCCGAACACCGGGAGTCAATTTCCTATCGCCATTATAATGCATGGCCTGGGAATATCAGAAGAAAGACATATAGCACCTTACAGGATGCTGGCACGGGACCTGTCAAAAATGGGTATAGCCACCTTTATCCTCAAGCTCTTGTTGCCAGCGCAGGCTGCGGAGAACAGAAAAGGGGGACAGCGCTCAGGGCCCTACATTGAAAACTGGCTGGAGCTATTCCGGGTATTGGTTATCAACATTGGTCAGATAATAGATTGGGCAGAGAGCAGAGATGAGCTCGATGCCGGGAGAGTGGTCGTGATAGGCATAAGCACGGGAGGCATGGCTTCTACTATAGCTATGGGCGTGGACAAACGAATTAAAGCGGGTGTGTTCATAATCACCGGGGGCAATATGGAAAAGATAAGCTGGAGCGAAGAGACTGAAGCCCAGCTGAGCCGCACGTGCACGAAATCCCAATGCCACAAAGTATATAGCCATTACCCCCAATACCTGGCTGATGTAAGGAAAAAGGGAATTGAGAATGTTGTACCGGCCAAGGAATGCTTCTTATTTGACCCGCTTACCTTTGCACCATATCTTGGGGATCGGCCCAAGTTGATGATTAACGCCGAGCAGGATAATTATGTGCCAAAGGATTCCACTCTGGAGTTCTGGCAAGCATGTGGCCGTCCTCGCATTGTATGGCTACCCACGAACCACCAGACCATCTTCATGCGGTATCACTCAATCCGCCGGGAGATTACTGCTTTCCTGGGTTCGGCGTTTAACATGGTGAATGATGATTAGGCCTGCTCCAGTGCTGGAATAACGAATCAAGCCGTACGTATCCGATATCATTATCTGTCTTTGTAGCAGTGCAATGATGCTTCACGGATACCTCCACATCATAGTTGTGTCGCTTACTCAATATGACGCTCTGTCCTGCTGGACAACTTGTCATAATGTTATTTCTCTTGATTACAGGGAGCCTCAGAGTCTATAATTTCAAATGAGAAATACGGACACATCCATACATTTCACGGACCATAAAGATTTTGCAAAGGAGGCAGCAAATGCAAGAACATTCACCTTCATACGAGGAAGCGTTGTCGATTCTTAAGGAATTTAACAGCAGCGATAGCCTGCTGAAACATGCCTATTCCGTTGAGGGGGTGATGCGCTATATGGCACGGAAGAGGGGAGAAGACGAGGAAAAATGGGGAATTGTTGGACTGATGCATGACCTTGACTACGAGCGTTATCCCGAGCAGCACTGCGAGAAAGCACGAGAGATATTGAGTGAACGAGGTTGGCCTGAGGAGTACATACGAGCAATTGTCTCCCACGGTTGGGGTATGTGCAGTGATGTTGAGCCCATAACCGAGATGGAGAAGACACTGTATGCCGTCGATGAACTCACCGGGCTCATTACGGCAGTCGCAATAATCAGGCCGTCGAAGAGCGTGGCAGACCTCAAGGCGAAGTCGGTTATGAAGAAATGGAAGGATAAGTCATTTGCTGCCGGTGTGGACAGAGCTATAATTGAAAAGGGTAGAACAATGCTGGGAGTGGAATTAAGAGATCTCATTACCGATGTGATTATGGGCATGCGCGATGTAGCTGACCGAATAGGGCTATGATAGTGCAATTCTCGTATGCCAGTCAGGTATAATTGAACATTAAGCCACATGCTTGAATCTAAGCAGTGCCTCGAGGCTCTCTTATACTGGCGAGTTTGCAACAGGCAATAGCAAAGGGGGCAATGTCACTTGTTGTCCCCTTTGCTATTTTGCTACTTTAACAGTCTTTCTCACCACTTACCAAAACCGGGGCCAGATGGACTCACATAAGTGGCTCCCAGACCGCTTTCTACTTCCTGGATGGTAGCGAATGCCCCCCAAATAACTGGACCAATCTCAGTACCATCAGCTGCGTACCAGATTCCGCCTATGGATTCGGCATCTGCTGGGGCAGCAACTATTTTGGTGAAATAGGACCACTTACCATCGTCATTACCCCACATGTGGTTGGTTTCCCACGCACCAGAACCGATGTAGCTGTCATAGCCATAGTGCTTGTCTAATTTGCCGTCGCCATCACAGTCTTTATTACTCAGCCAGGCGTCATTCCACTTCATTAGCAGTTTGGTATCTCGGTAAGGCCAAGCCCAATGGTCCTCAGCACTTGGGTTATCAGCCAAATATGCGTCTGTATCCCCTTCATAAGGCGGAAAACCATCGCCGCCAAGGTACACATTGACATAGGATCCTTTGAACATGTGAGATTGGTAGTTATATCCAAATATATCGTAGCCCACCTGAAGTGGCTCACCCGCTAGATAGTGACCAGTGGAATAGGTTAAGACACCATCTTGTATCCTGGTGCAGTCAGGTTTCGCCGCCCCTATGGAAGTTGTTGTTGCCAGGCCTAGCGTTAGCACCAACACCAGAGTCAACAATAGACCAGAAACTTTGTTTTTCACTTTCTTACTCCTTTCTCTTTAAGATTGCCTTATCGCCCCTCGACCTAGGGCATAGCGGCTTGCTTTTCTATTGACTTTTGCTTTTTGAACGCTATCATCTCCTTCCCTACAACATAAAGATCAACCTTCTCAGATGGATTTCTGTGTTGACTCCCCGCTACCCAAGTGTACAGCTACAGGTGGCGCTTCGATACCCCCTGAGGTAACTTATTGACCCTCTCTTTATAAGATAACTCGCTATATGGCAATTGTCAAAGCAGTGCCTTTTCCAACACAGGATGAGCCTGAGGAGTCAGGGCAACTCGTTTATAATTGGGGCGTGCTGGATAGCTGTGATTTGTCTTGTTTTCTTTTATCTCCACCTGTTGGCAAGAACACATTGAGTATAGTGCCGATAAGTCCCATGGCAATGCAGATCATGAAGGCTATGGTGTAGCTACCTGTCGTATCGAATATGTAACCGGCCAGTACAGATCCTATGCTGAATCCCATTGCAGCGAAGGCGGTACTGGCACCTAAGACTGAGCCCAGTGATTTCAACCCGAATAACTTAGCCAGTAGTGGTGACTGTAGCACTTCGATAGTCCCGTAAGCAATGCCAAATACTGCGGCAAATAAATAGAGCATCCATGCTTCCCTGGCTACTAGAAGCCACATAAAAGCGATTGATAACAAAGCGAAGGAAATTATGAGAGCAGGTTTCATGCCAATTACATCGGACAGGCGGCCAAATGCAATTCTGCCTACAATGCCTGTAATGCCAATAATAGCCATAATATTGGCAGCACTGGCTGGCGTCACTCCCAGTCCAATAGCGTGGATAACGACATGTACCATGATGATGGATAGACAGAGAGCCCATGAAAAGAATATTGTGGCAAACATCCAAAATGACCTTGTATGAATCACCTCACGAAAAGAGAATTCCTTGGGTTGCTCAGGTATATTTTCTTGCTTTAATCTTGGTTCATCAGGTGTTAGCTCGCGGAATTGATTGGGAGAACGTCTCAGGAATTGGGCTGATATGACAATTGCCCCCATGCTCATACTCCCTATAATAAGGTAAGTGCTGCGCCAGCCGTAGGTGTAGATAAGCTGGCTTGTCAGTGGGGGCATAATTGATGTTCCTATACCTATACCAGCAGTAACAATTCCCATCATCAATCCTCTCCTCCTGGTGAACCATTGAGGTATCGTGGATGCTACTGGAATCCAGTATAAACCGAAGCCTATGGATGCTATTACCCCATAGCACAAATATAGTTGCCAGATAGTGTTCGTCTGTGACATCAACAGGTAGCCCAGTCCAAAAAAGAAGCCGCCGATCGAGAGGAGTATCCTGGGTCCGAATCTGTCAGTCAGTCTGCCTGCAAGCAAAAGTATAGGAATATGTACCACAGAAGCCAGTGACAAAGCACCTGAGGTAATTGCCCTGGTCCAGCCGAATTCAGATAGCAATGGCTCGAAGAAGACGCCGAAGCTATACTCTACTCCCTCAGCTACCAGTGCAATAACGAAGCAAGCTGCAACTACAACATAGCCATACCGAAATCTCGATTCAGTATTGCCTGACTGCCGTGTCTCTTGTGCCTTCATGTTAAATTATGTCTGAGCATGTTTTTGTATTTTATGATGTATCCGTCCACGTAAATAGCTAGCCTCACTCGCTTTGCAGGATTTTGCTGATGCTCATGCGCAATGAAGTCTCCTGTTATGAAGCATTTCGCTGTTTACTGAATCCGGACAGCATTATGCATCTAAATCTTTTCCAACGCAAGACAATGTGCTGGCTGGGCACATGGATAATGCTGGACTTGAGCGTGAATCTATAAAGTTTTTGGTTGTTGCTAGTTGCGGATATTGACCAGGTCATATTTTAAGTGTGTTCAGTTCGGTTTGAGATGATTCACTACACAATGTAGCGATTGGGTTAAATACCGTGCTATCATTATATGTATCAACGAATTAGGAAGGATGAATAAGATGACAGAATCAAAAGTAGCACCATACGGCTCCTGGAAATCGCCAATTACCTCGGACCTTATTGTCTCCGGAACAATTATGCCGGAGCAGATTGTTCTTGATGGTGAAGATATTTACTGGGCCGAAAGTCGCCCTGCAGAGGGTGGCAGGCATGTTATTGTACGGCAGTCGCCAGATGGA
This sequence comes from Dehalococcoidia bacterium, assembly GCA_021162245.1. Lineage (GTDB taxonomy): Bacteria > Chloroflexota > Dehalococcoidia > GIF9 > AB-539-J10 > JAGMDB01. The sequence continues at coordinate 7,800 of JAGGZD010000027.1, forward strand.
CGAGTAACTGATATTACGTCACCTTCTTTTAACGCTCGGACACTGGTGCACGAGTATGGTGGTGGGGCCTTCATGGTTTCAGATGGTACAATCTACTTTTCCAACTTTGCCGACCAACGCCTCTATCGTCAACGTTCTGGTTCAGAACCGCAACAAATTACCTCTGGTACGAATCTGCGCTATGCTGATGGCATTATGGATAGTAAGCGAGAGCGGATAATTTGTGTGTGTGAAGACCACACTAAGCAGGGATGTGAAGCGAGCAACACTCTGGTAAGTATTGCTCTTAATGGGGATGGTGATAGTCAGGTCCTGGTATCCGGCAATGACTTTTATTCATCACCGAGACTTAGCCCCGATGGCTCTTGCTTGGCATGGCTTACCTGGAGCCACCCGAATATGCCATGGACTCAAACCGAGCTATGGGTTGGGGAAATTATGAAAGATGGCTCTATTGGTAACACCAGGCGGGTGGCTGGTGGGGTTGATGAATCTATTTTCCAACCAGAATATTCACCTGATGGTGTCCTGTACTTTATTTCAGACAGGGCCGGTTGGTGGAATATCTACCGCTGGTGTGATGGGAATGTCGAGTCACTATGCGAGATGGAAGCTGACTTTGGAGAACCACAATGGCTGTTTGGTATGTCCACTTACTCATTCGAATCAGCAAACCGTATTATCTGTTGCTACACCCAGCATGGAATCTGGCATCTGGCAAGTCTCGATACCAGGACCAGTCAGCTCGAGGAGATAAAGACACCTTACACCTCAATCGCTTTTCTCCAGGCGTCGCCTGGTCAAGCTGTGTTTCTTGGTGGCTCGCCGACTGAATTCGATTCCGTCATTAGACTTGACCTTTCCACACGAAAGCCGAAGGTGCTTCGTAGTTCAAGTGAAGTCACCGTTGATACTGATTATCTGTCAATACCGCAGGCAATTGACTTCCCAACTGAACAAGGGTTGACGGCGCACGCCTTCTTTTATCCGCCGAAGAACCGTGACTACACGGCTCCGCCTGGTGAGCGGCCACCTCTTCTTGTCATGAGCCATGGTGGACCAACAGGGGCGACCTCTAGCGTACTCGATCTGAGGATTCAGTATTGGACCAGCCGTGGAATCGCTGTTGTCGATGTCAATTATGGTGGTAGCAGTGGCTATGGGCGAGCCTATCGCCAGCGGTTACAAGGCCAGTGGGGCATTGTGGATGTGGATGATTGTGTGAATAGCGCACATTACCTTATAGCACGCGGTGAGGTTGATCCTGACCGGCTTGCCATTAGAGGAGGCAGCGCCGGCGGATATACCACACTCTGTGCCCTTACCTTCCGTGATGTCTTTAAGGCTGGAGCAAGTTACTATGGCATCAGCGACCTGGAGATTTTCGCTAAGGATACGCACAAATTTGAGTCGCGTTATCTTGATAGCCTGGTGGGTTCGTATGCTGGACGTGGTAATCTTTACCGAGAACGGTCTTCGATTAATTTCATTGAGCGTCTCTCATGTCCAGTGATTTTCTTTCAAGGGCTTGAGGACAAAATTGTCCCGCCTAATCAGGCTGAGATAATGGTTAAGGCGCTCCGTGAGAAGGGGGTACCTGTTGCCTACATCCCATTTGAGGGTGAACAACACGGATTCCGTCGTGCTCAGAATATCAAACGCTCGCTTGATGCTGAACTGTATTTCTACTCGAAGATATTCGGCTTCGAGTTAGCCGACCCGGTTGAGCCGGTGACAATAGAGAACCTGTAGAGAGGACCAAAGCTACCAAAGACAAGTGGCTTATTGCTTAATAACGCTGCGTCGTTATATCCAGCTTCAGGAGTTTACTCTACCCAGGGAATTTGAATTCCCAGAGCCTATAGGCAAACAAGAACCGTATATCATAGCCAGATGCCTTACCCATTCTTTGACGGTAAGCCTGTAGCTTCGTCGATGGGCTATGGTATCGTATGCAGGTTTGCCATTGCCTGTATCACTTCAAATGTTAGAACACGGAGAGATACCCTGGTATTGACTACCGTGAGATACCTCTCATTGCAGGTGGTACTAAAAACGCAAACCAACTTCTGAACAGATTTTTGTCAATAGAAGTTTACCAACCCGATGGCTTGGGGATTGTGGCCCCATCAGACAATGTCAATGGGTCGGGGAATTGATGTTTGTTATAGCTACGAGTATGCATTGTGAATGAACCAGGTGCCATTTGGGCAAGCTCGGTATTCTTACGTCTGTACGGAAATGCAAAAATAATGGACTTATCTGGGAAAAGACGCTTAGCAGTTTCTACCGCTGGAGCTAAATCAGTATCACCAGTCATTAGGACAATGGTATCACCCTCGTTATTAAAGAAAACCTCAAACATTTTTGATGCGATAGCTACATCCGTTTCCTTTTCTTCGTGCCTGGTCATTTTTCCACCGTGGGGTAAATGAATTATCTTGTGCTTGAACTTGCTTAACTGCTCCTTGACTCCAGTTTCTCGCAGACACTTGATATACGTTTCATGGCGTGAAATAACATCACGGTCATGCAAGTGGTATGCTAAAGCAGAGAAATAATAAATGGATTCAGTTACGGCGTGTTTGTCGATAAGATGCAGATATGATTTGCAGAGAGAGCTAATATTCAACCATTTCAGATTTATCCCATTACAATATCGGGCAATATCAACTATAGAATGGTATAGATTAAAACCATCAATAAGAAAAACAACGCGGATAGTCATAATGCAAAAACCCTCCGAATCGTAACTCGGAGGGGGCCAGTGGATTTACCCCACTGGTGACGATACTAATAGCTTAATACAATTCCAAATATTCGTCAAGAAGCAGTGTATTCTAATTGAAAAATGAGCCTGCGGGGCTAGATTAGATCACTGAGTCCTCACGCTAAGCTGCTTTTTATCCCCCATTACAGGATACCCCAACACTGGCAAATCTTCCTGGTCTCAAGTGCCCAGCTTCAGGAGTTCATTCTATCAACTACTAGATTGCCTTGTTTTATTATATATTTGACGTTCTCTCTATTTAGTAGAATGTCTATATTGCTACTTGGGTCTTCCGAAACAACAAGCAAATCAGCCAATTTCCCCTTCTCTATAGTGCCTACCTTCTCACTGATACCACAAGCTTCAGCCCCGAATTTGGTGGCTGAGGTAATTGCCTGTAGAGGAGTCATATCTAAGATATCCACAAGAAGCTTTATTTCGGCGATGTTTTGTTTCCCATACGGCGTGATATCGTCTCCCCATACATCAGAGCCTAGCAAAATCTTCACACCGTTTTTCATCGCCCTTTTCCAACCATTTACGAGAAATTTTGCTATCTCCTTTTCTGGTTCTGGTTCGTTAAAATGATCAGCCAGCGTTGGAGTGATAAAGATGTTTTTCTCGACCATCTTTTTGCAAAGCTCTTCGTCCAGATCATCTCCTTCTGTATATTGACAATGTTCAATTGTATTCACTCCAAGTTCTACTGCTGCTCTGATAGCCCGCATATTGGTAGCATGGCACATCACTTTCAAGCCAACCATATTAGATTCATCCATGATCATTCTCATTTCTTCCATGCTGAAGTGCACATCCTCGAGCCTATCAGTTTCGCTCATACCAGCACCTGTTGCCACGAATTTAATGTGGTCTACATTCTGTCCCATCAACTTACGGATTGCTTTACGGATTTCCTCTACCCCATCTACTGTTCCAACGGGGTCCTCACTTGCCCCTGAGCGGCAGAGACGCAACCCGCAGGCCAGTATTCGTGGCCCAATTATCGTTCCTTCCTCTACCGCTTTCTTTAAGTAGATATCAAATCTTAAGGCTCCGCCGCCACTTCTTACTGTTGTAAATCCATAATCCATCATTTTTCTTGCTTCAGCGACTGTTCTGATAGCTTGCAAATACTCTGATTCAGTAGCCCAGCTTGAAGGGTTATCGCTTTTGAGGCCTCCGAAATGAACATGGCTATCTATCAAGCCAGGCATTAAGTAGAACCCAGACATATCAATTGTCTGGGTTCTATCCTCCAGCCTCACTGATTTTCTATCGCCTGTTTCTTGTATTACACCATTTTTCACAACGACAGTGGTGTCCTTGACAGGAGTATCTCCGTTTCCATCTATTAGTGTTGCCCCAACCAACGCATATTCCTTCTCTAGTTTCATCTCTAATCTCCTCTCCAAGGTTTGCTGAGAGGCTTTTGCTTTCTATGCCCAGCAGTAGGCTCACTCCCCGACTGAAATGGGCTTATAGCAGATCCGCCTCGGCTCTCTTTAGAATTTTAGATATTTCCTTTTGAATATCCTCTGGAATGGGCTCAACCTTATGAGTAGCCAGTATTTCCTCTACTTTTTCGTGGGCTATTTCGTCAATTGTCTTGGACCCCTTTTTCTGCCATGTCTCAAAACTGTCTATATCGCTGAGCCTCGACATCCACCTTTCCCTGAAATGCTTTAACGTGTGCTTTTCACCTAAGAATATCCCTCCGGGGCCAACCTTATTAATGACATCCACGGCCATAGTCTCATCATTCACTTCAAGGCCCTGGGCGAACCTTAGTGCATAATCTATAATCTCGTTGTCGATAACGAATGCCTCAAGGGAAGTAATGCGGCCTCTTTCCAATCCTCCCAGGCTACGAGCAATATCAGGAGTTGTTAGCAGATGTGTGAGGATTGTTCTTGCTTTTTCATAACCAGCCTGTGTATCCAGAAGTTTAGAAGCACTGCCGCCAGTAACTCCTACCTGACTTGGCAGGTCATGATAGTGAGCTAACTGATTAAGAGCCAGGTGTACCAGGCTGCCTTCAGGCGATGGAATTGTGGCTCCTGACTTAAAATCCACAGCGCCAGCGTCAGTCGCATATACCACAGGTGCTCCGGGGCTGGCAAATTCCTGGATAACCAGGCCACCGAGAAATTCAGCGTCGTTCATAACCATTGTGCCCGCCAGGGTAACGGGGCATGTCTCACCTGTCGCAGGCATAGGGTATATGGCAGCAGGGATACCAGCTTTAGCAAGCTCTATGCTCGCTTCTGTCGCACCTTTATCGTAGCTGAGAGGAGAAAGGGTGCAGATAACCTGTGAAAAGATAGGTCTTTTCCTGAGTTCTTCTCTGCCGCCAACGATGGCAGCAGCAATTTCAATCTGGTATTGAGCTTCCTTAGCATTTGTGGTATCGCCTTCGAAATGTTTCCCTGAGCTCTTTAAACAGGTATACGTCTCAACTATGTACCGCATAGGTGCCGGTACATCCATGGCAGTCGCCAATGGCCAGATAAGGTCTACATGGTCAAGGGCATCGGTTAAGGTACAGCAGCGAACGATATCTTCACTGGTCGAGTATCTATGCTCACCGGTTCCCCAGTCCAGCATAAAAGGAGGTCCGCCGGCAGCGAGGAAATGTGCCTTTTGCTTATTAAATAACAAATCATGCTTTGGGTCCCTGGCGGCGTATGTGATGGTCTTCGGAGCCATATTCAGTGCCTCCTGGACCAGCTTTCTGGGGATGCTTGCATGGTTGCTGGTGTAATCGACTTTCGCCCCGGCTTTCTTCAATATATCCAGTGCCTGCTCGCTTAACACCCTGACGCCAGTCTTCTCCAGGACTTCCAGTGCAGCATTGTGAATAGCGTCCAGTTCCTCTTGTGATAGAAAGTTTATTCTCGGTCTACTCATTGTCTCAAATTCTCCTTTTCTTAATTTTGATTTTGCTTACAAATATTAGTTCATGTAGGTCATCCATGGCAAGAATGTTCACATTAATTTCCTTTTAATTTCCTTACTGTGTTGAGACTAGTTCTCTCCGAGCTGCCTGGATAATATCGTCCAGACCTCGTTCTACATATGTATCTAGCGGTTCAACTTCATGTTCCTTAAGTATTTTGTCCACCCTTTCTCTGGCTGTGTCAGCCATACTTTTGCTACCGTCCTCTAGCCAGCCAGAATAGCCTCGACCATTACCAACGCTCTGCGGCCCTTGAGTGGAGCTCCATAACTCCTGGCTGTGCAGGTATTTTAAGGTATTTGGGTGCATAAGAAACTGACTTTGCTGGTTCATCACATCCTGTATAGCAGAAAAACCAAGCTCCTCCTGGTCATCCTGCAAATCACCCAGGAGATGGAACACCACGCTAAGGATTTCGTTATCTATTGTAAGCTGTTCATAGGAAACTGTGACCGCACCTCCCAGTGAACCAGCCCCGGATAACCAATCGCTACCTGCCATAGCTGGTAGCAGTGTAGTAGCCATCTTGTCCATCCCTGTTTGGGCATCGGCCACGAAAGCGCTGGTGTCTGGCCCGTAGACATTAGACTCTAAGTTGTAGTGGTTTGCTAGCTGTACGGCGCAGGCACTGACTATAGCTCCTTCTGGTCCTCCACCTAGTACGTTACCATAGCGCATATCGGGGTAAGCTAACCTGGCAGCATAGGAAACAGGGACAGTGGGGTCGATCAATCGTACCAGCATCAACACTGCCAGGACTTCGGCATTTTGTTGTGTCAAAGCTCCCAGCATAGTTATGGGAGCTGTCATACCGGCAGTGGGGCAGGGCAGTGCCTGAATGGGAACTCCTTTTTTAGTCCCCCATATAGCTGTCTCTACATCTTCTTCAGGCAAAGTCAACGGACTTAACGGAGAGCAAACCAGACTGAACATAGGCTTTTCCCTGAGCGTTTTTTCATCGCCGGCAACAGCCAGGACCATGCGATAAATATATTGTGCTTCTGCCAGAGAACGTACTCCGGGGCCATGGAATGGCTTGGAGGTATTCTTAAATAACTCCCTGACTGCATAAAGCAAAGCCAGTTGCGGTTCAACATCCTGGGGGTAAATTATAGGAGTTACTGCGTGGATATTATCCAGTGCGTCCATGAGCTTGACCAGAGCCGCAGCATCCTGAAGAGTTGCCTCCCTTTGTTTTCCTGTTTTGGCATCAGCAATGGTAGCGACAATGCCAGTGTTATGGGCATAAATCTCCCCTGTGCCCGACTCCAGACGCCTTCCTGTTCGGGAATGAAGCACCACACTTTTTTGTTTTATCTGGCAAAGCTTTTCCACAAGCGGTGCTGGGAAGTGAACCCTCTGACCTTCAACCCGGCAGCCAGCATCAGCCAGTATCTCTATAGCCACTGGAGAATGGACATTGACCCCAACTTTCTCCAATATGTCCACACCCCGCTGGTGTATGTTTTTTATTTGCTTCTGGGTCAGGAGTCGCACCCGGCATTTCTGATTCATGTTATCTCCATGTTCAATCAGTTCGCAAAAGATACAGTCATGGTATTGTTGTTCGTCATAACTGTCTCTTCGTCGTCAAAGTCCTACAGGATTTCTCCATTCTCTATAACTATTTTATCATCGAATTTCATAGTCGGTTTTGGAATCACAAAATCTTGATGGAGATCTGCGGATACTTTACCACCGAAATGAGCGTTGTCCCCTATCGCAATATGGGCTGTTCCTCTTATTTTTTCTGCCTCCAGCGTATTATCAGGTTGTCTGGCATTTGGATTCGTGCCAATACCTAATTCAGCATGATTCCTCCTGGAGAGATAGGGTTCTTCATCTTTCCCGCAGGCAAGTATATCTCTAAATCCGTCACCTATTCTCCCTCCACCATTAACCTGAATTACCTGTCCATCTTTGAAAACAAAAGTCATATCTTCTTCCAGGTTTGCAAACCATCCTGCTTTTACAACCAGATTTCCGTTTGTTGTCCCCTCCAGGGGGGCAGCATAAACTTCACCAGCTGGCAAATTGCCAAACATTCCTTTTCGTGTGTATATGCCATCATCAATGATCCCTTTCCTTCCCTTTAAGCTAAATTTCAAATTTGTTCCGCCTGGCGATGTTACAATAACATCATTCGCCTTGTGAACCAGGCTTACTATTTTCTTGCATTCCTCATGTATCTTCGTATAGTCTGCTACCATTGGGCCTCCAGGGTAAAACATCTCGGAGGTAAACTTAGGCATGCTTGCAATACGAGTGCCCGATTTTGTAGCGTTCTCTCGCGTTTCAGTGTGGGAAAGTGAATAACTCGTTATGGCAATCACTACATCGCTTTCCTTCATTTTCTGTTGTACTTCCTTGCCAGGCTCTACGCCATTTCTTCCCACGGATGGATACGTGTAAAACTCTACATTGCAATTCGGGAATTTTTCAGATGCTATCTCATACACCATCTTAGCAAGAAGGGACCTTTCAACTATTTCAGCGAGTTCTCTATTTTCTTTCTTGATCCAGTCTGCGCTGGTTGGCACATCCGTAACTATAAGTAACCTTTCGCTGCTCTTAAGACCCATGTTTAGTTTGAGCATGCTTACCACGCCTTTCTCGATTTTCCCTTTCTCTACCATGATGTACTCCTCTTTTTTTTTTCGATTTATTAACTGTATCTAAAGCTAAATCGCCTGGAAATTTTAGGGCTACTTCGTAAATTTTCCCCATTTCCTTTCCTCATTAGTCAACTACTTTTGTGACTTCCTCAATAGGGATGTGCTTGATGTCCTTGAAGCCAAAGTGAGCAGGCTCCAGAATGTTAATTCCATGCTCATTTCTGAATTGCTCTCTGGCTCTCACACCAATTACAGCCACTGAATCACCTTCTTTTATAAAAGGATTCGGGATGGGCTCTCCAGTAG
>JAGGZD010000009.1 GCA_021162245.1 Dehalococcoidia bacterium
AAGCAAGATAAATTAAGTTAGGAGGTGCCAAAAAAAACGATGATTGGAGGAATGCTTTTTATTGGAGGGATAGGACCAACTGAGATTGGGATAATAATATTGATAGTCATTCTGCTGTTCGGCGCTTCTAAGGTGCCGCAACTTGCCCGGTCGTTTGGACAGGCAATGGGGGAGTTCAAAAAAGCGAGGAAGGAAGCGGAGATTAACTACAAGAAATTTGAAGAATCTGTGACAGGCAGTGAAGAAGAGATACCGAAAAAAGCGGCAGCGGAGACAAAGGGCGAGGAAGTAAACATAAAAGAAGTGGCTGCGTATATGGGCATAGATACCGAAGGGAAGACCGAGGAGGAGTTAAAAGAGGAAGTTCAGGCAAAGCTGGATTCTTCGCCTAAGTCCGACTAAGATTGCTATCGTGTATTAATCGGAAAAGGATGTTAAAGCTTGCATGCTCGGGTTAGATGGGTATTGCAAGCATTTTTTTATTTTAAATTAAAAAATAGAGGGTTGTGGATTTTGCTCAAATTCCACAACCCAATTTTTGTTCTTTTCTGTTTTTTGGTTTTCTTATACTATTGATGATAGAACATAGGGCATGACTTCACCAAGAGGCACATTCGCACCGAAGAACACCGCCCTTCCCAGAAGTTCGCCGATTAGCACACATACAAACACTGCGAATGTAAGAGCCGATGCTTTTGAGATGTCCTTCTTCTTCAGTGGCAATATAAGCGCCGCCAGACATACGAGTGTCAAAACAACGCCTATTATCACTCGTGCATAGAATAGCGTGGTGTAATCACCGTGCAGCATGTTTTCCAGGGTTTCTGCTTGAGCCAGCCTTGTGCCCTCAGATACGCCAATGCCCGCTTGTTGTAACGCAGATATGTTTGCAAACAGTGTAAAGAGCAGCACAATCGCCATTACCAGCGCAATTCCCCATGTAGCCCAAAGAAGGCTGGTAAAGGGTTTCACCGCTTCTTTCTTAACTACATATTTCACTGAAAGAACTGCTGCTACTGCCGTTACACCCACAAGTAGCGTGGTAATAAAGAAGAACAGCGGAGTTGTTGACTGATTCGAAGCGGGCAGACCCATCAGCATATACGCCTTTGCACTTACACCGAGGAAAACAATTCCCACAGCAGCAGATATTATTCCAACAACCTTCCTGAGCGGCATAAAAATCTTTGCTATCTTTGGTATTACTGGTATTCCCTTGAGACTACCGTATTCCTGTTCACATACCCACAGCACGGTGTATATTACCGCTAAGACCACAAACACGGTCAACACCAACGACTCTCGACTCAGCCATGACGTGGCTAAGTTTGCGTTCATCGTCATCATCGCTTGGATTGGACGTGCCTCGTGCGAGAGCATTGCTATCAGACCAATCACCGCGACCGGGACACTTACCCATGCCCCGGTCTCAAAGAACTTTGCCTCCTCCTTTCCCTTTGCGAGAAAATCTGCGATGACCATTGCTATCAGTGCGCCCACTGCCATCTGACTGAATACCGTGAATATGACGTATGCTGTGTGGCTCATGTTTTATTTACACCCCCACTTGTGTCCTTGCCAATCTTCCAGCCATTCTCGCAGTATATATTTTTGTTATCTCCGTGACATCCCCACCAAGCCGTGCTTTGGTTGCGCAGAAGGAAACGCATGCTGGTTTTGGCTCGTGCTGTATCAAATTTCCCGCTACATCCTTCTCCTGTTCATATGGAACAACGCAGAAAGTGCATTTGTCCATTAATCCCCTGAGTTCAACGGGTCCTTTATCCGGATACTTCGGAGCTCCAAATGGGCACGCCCAACCACAATATCCGCATCCAATGCACTTAGCCTTGTCGTTTATCACAATACCATCTGGTCGCTTGGTTATCGCTTTCACCGGGCACGCTCTCAGGCATGCGGGGTCAGTACAATGCATGCAAGCCATTGCTGCGAATTTCTCCCCTGGCTTTCCCTCGTTAAGTCTTATCACTCGTATCCTCGCTATACCCTCTGGAACACCGTTATGGTCTTTGCATGCGGCAAAGCAGCCTCCGCAGTCTATGCATCTGTCCACATCATGTAAGAATTTATATATTACCATTTTTTATCCCTCCTATGCCCTGTATATATTACATTGGCACACTTTCGTCTCTTGCATCTGAGTGTGAATGTCATACCCGTCAGCGCAAATGATGTTGACTGAATCACCGATTACGATTTCACCGCATCCTGGCGGGTATCTGTCCTCATAAGATACACCTTCAAACCAGCCAGCCCAGTGCCAAGGCATAAAAGCTGTCTTCCTCTTCTCGTCGTATGGTACTGCTTCCGTCACATAAGCTTTTACCTTGCATCTCCCCCTGAGCGTCTCTACCCATACGTAGTCATCCGTTATTCCTGTTTTATGCACATTAACACCGATTTCGCTAGCAAGTTTTGGGTTCATCTCCACGTACATCTCAGGCTGAAGCTCCGCAAGATAAGCGCATCCTCTTGTTTGAGCACCGCCTCCCATGTGCTCTACCTGTCTGCCCGTGGTAAGAACGATCGGATACTTATCGACAATATTCCTTCTCGCCTGCTGGTTTGATTTATATGGTGCGGGTACCCTGTATTGGAATGCTACATCGTCGTACGTCGGATACTTATCAATTAGGTCGGGTCTTGGACTCTCTATCGGCTCCCTGTGTATTGGAATCGGGTCTGCAAAGGTCCAAATCCATATCCTCGCTTTCCCTCTCCCTGTTGGTGGTTCGCCATCTGCAAGTGCACGCTCTATCTCTGCAGGGTCATAACCGTAGCCATACTGAGGAACTGGATAGTCCTCTCTCAACATTGACTCGCCAACGTGTTTACCAAACTTGTTCTCGGGAACGGTGTTGCCCCATTTCACTCTAAAGTCATGTCCTCCTCTGCTTACAGGTTTCGAATCGTCATACAATAGCGGCGTTCCACAATGCGTATCGTTCCAGCAAGGCCATGGTAGTCCCCAGTATTCCTTGAGAGCTTCTGACCACAGCGTAGCCCTATCAAAGGTAGTATCATACTCCTGCTGCCTCTTCAGCCTCTCTGGGTCTTCTCGCATTCCAATGACTAGCATCCCTGCTTTTAGCTCAGGCCAAACATCCTCTGGACGTGCGTAAGTGAAGTATTTCTTGAATGGCAGTCCGGTCTTCTCCTCTAACTTCGCCGCAAGTTCCTGATATATCACGAAGTCTGACTTACTTTCCCAAAGCGGGTCTATAATCTTATGTCTCCACTGAACTTGTCTGCCGGTGGTTGTTACACTCCCCGCTTTCTCGAATGATGTACATGCAGGGAGCAGTATTATACCATCTGACCTCTCAGGCAATGCGGAAGCAGGACTTGCACGCGGGTTAACGATGACCATAAGGTCAAGCTTCTCCAGTGCTTCCTTCTGTCTCTTCATTTCGGTGACTGAATTTAACGCTTCACCCCACACGAGGCATATTTTTATGTTATGCGGCTGGTCTATTTGTGATTCTGGCATAATAACGCCCTCATACCATCTCGCAACTGTAAATCCTTTCTTGCCCATGAGCTCCTTCGATGCGAACCTGCCGACCATCTCCTCGTATGGAATGCCCCATACCTCGCACCAGTGCTTCCAACCTTTCTCAGTAAGTCCGTAAT
>JAGGZD010000052.1 GCA_021162245.1 Dehalococcoidia bacterium
AAACTGATGGTGGAGTGTCATACTGCCGGTAAGTGGATGCGGAACTTCAGGACGCTTATGGCGAACCATTGCGAGGACATCAACCAAAATGAAGTGGATCCCTGAGCCTCGGAGTAGTTGACAGGAGTGCCCAGTCAGAAAAGAACTAATCCTATCAGGGGAATTGAAAGTCATCAGTGTGGATGAGACTACCCCTTACAAATGCGGAGGCTGAGATACATAGGTAACACTAATGGTATGGTTAGTGATTGTAATGAAACATCATCTTCAAGTTGATAAATCACGAATACAAAAGCCAGCCCTGAATTAGAACCACCTGAGAATAGCTATAGCCCACAAAGGCTAAAACTGAACTGTTTCGTTATAAAAAGGAATGCCCGCTCCAGGCATAATTCATCACATACACGACGCTGTTAGCTCTGGAGCACCTGTTTCATGGAGTGGATTATTACGCCGTTCACGGATGGCTGCCTGCGCTGCAACCAGTTTAACTGCTGGTATACGGAAAGGACTACAGCTCAAATAATCGACCAGTATACCGTGTAGATAGCAAACAGAGTTAGGCTCTCCAGCCTGCTCGCCACAGACGCCGACTTCAATGCCCGGTTTACTGCGCCGCGCCCAGAACAGGGCTGTCTCCATGAGACGGCCCACGCCCTTGATATCCAGCGTCTCGAATGGGTTATGCCGTAAGATACCAAGCTTGAGGTATGATGAAAGGAACTTCTTCTCAGCATCCTCCCTGCTGAAAGAGAAGGTTGCCTGAGTTAAGTCATTGGTACCGAAAGAGAAGAAATCCACCGCTTCAGCCAAACATCCTGCTCTCATACAAGCTCGTACGGTCTCCATCATTACACCTAACTTCAGCTTCATCCCCTTCAACATATCTTTGATAAGCACTGTTTCTTTGGCAGTTATAACTTGAGGAAGCATAATGGATACATTTGCAGGAACATCTTCCATCGCCTGTTGAATGGCAGTAATTTGCATTTGATACAGCTCTGGAATTGTGATCGCCAGTCGAACCCCCCTGTGTCCCAGCATCGGATTGGTTTCTTTGAGTTCGGCAATTTGCTGGCGCATGTGGAGGTCATCCACCTGGTCTTCACGTGGAAGGAATTCGTGCAGAGGCAGGTCCAGGAGCCTGATGATAATCGGTAATCCTTTTAGTTCCCGGAAAAGCGCTGCGAAATCTTTTGTTTGCAAATCCTGTAGTTCATTCAGTGACTCTCTTCGCTCTTTTTCATTCCTGGCGAGGATGAATTTACGAATAACAGAAAGACGGTCAGGAGCATTAAACATCCTCTCTGTACGGCAAAGCCCGATTCCTTCAGCACCAAACTGTCGCGCTTGCGCAATCATTTCCGGGGTATCTGCGTTGGCACGAACACCCAATCGCTTAAACCCATCGCACCATGCCAGCAGTGTACTAAGTTCAGTACTCACTCCTACCTCTTTTACCGGCAGGAGCCCATTATAGATATTCCCACTGCTGCCATCGATAGTAATATCATCACCTTCCTTAACTGTCTGCTCTCCACAGGTGAACTGCTTTAATTCACAGTCAATGTTGATTTCTTCAGCGCCACAGACACAGGGCTTGCCCATGGCCCTGGTAACAATAGCTGCATGGGAAGTCAACCCACCTTTCTGTGTGAGCACACCATCTGCGGCAGCGATCCCCTGGATATCATCAGGGCTGGTCTCAGTTCTTACCAGAATCACAGGAAAGCCTTTATTCGTCATTCGCTGGACAGCGGTGTAATCAAAAGCTACCTTACCACCAACCACTCCCGGCGCCGCATTAAGTCCCTTTACCAGTACCTTATGGCCGGCGGGATTCTTCAGCTGCTTATGCAGCATACTGCGTATGTCAGCGACAGTCGATCGCATAATCGCCTCTTTCATGGTGAGGGTACCCTCCCACACCATGTCAACGGCAATCTTCACCGCCGCATACCCACTGCGTTTCCCATTCCTGGTCTGGAGGAGATAAAGCTTACCTGATTCAATAGTAAATTCTATATCCTGCATATCCCGGAAATATTCCTCGAGCTTTCTGCCGAGGCCATCAAGCTCTTCATAAACAGCTGGCATTACCTGTTTTAGTTTCTCTATCGGCTCAGGCGTTCTTACTCCCGAAACAAGGTCTTCTCCCTGAGCCTTTGACAGGTATTCACCGAAAAGCCCTCTGGCACCGGTACTGGGGTTACGGGTAAAAACAACCCCTGTGCCCGAAGAATCATCTTTATTTCCATATACCATTGCCTGCACGACAGCGGAAGTACCCAACGTCGAGCTGATATTATTCAGGCGGCGGTATTCAATTGCCCGCATGCTGTCCCATGACTCGAAAATGCTCTTAATGGCACTGGTCATTTTCGAGAAATCACCAATATTTAAGATGGTATCCATCATTCCAGGCATGGATACAGGTGCGGAAGACCTGACCGAAACCTCCAGGCCCTCTCCCATGCGTCTGCCCATTTTTTGTTCCAGAATGGAAAGTGCCTCCCTGATTTCCCCCTCTGGCAACAACTTGGTCTCCTTCCATTGTTTATAGGCATCAATGGAGACAGTAAATCCTGGAGGTATGGGAAGTCCAATCCTGGTCATGGTGACCAGATTAGCGCCCTTATTGCCAAGACACAGTTTGTCGTTAAAGTTATCGCTAAATAGATAGATATAGTGCAATTTGTTGAACCATCCTTCTGTGAGATTTGTTGAACTTAACTGACCTACAATAGTGGACTAAAGGGAAATGCAATGCCAATCATAAAATAATCTCCCCAGCTGCTCTATTTCGGGGCGAAATTATAACCTATCTCCCCCACAAAAGCCAACCTATAGTAGATAGAATACTACAGAAAACAAGCACAACTGTTCAGCAAAACAACCACGAGTCAACTTAATTAACACCGCATCCACTATTTAGACAACTTGGCACTGACAAGCCGATTTAAACTGACATCGGCTTCCGCCGCCTGTATAGCCAGACTTCTGTGTACATCTGGTAGTACACGCACTGAAAACTTGCCCGAATAACGCTTAGTTGCGAGCGGCTTGGGGACAGGTTCATTATTAGACAACATATCTGAAATAACTTCTGCTACTACATTACTTATACCCCGTAATGCTTCTTCTTGTGTATCAGCTAGCCAGCTTAGGCTAGGAAACTCCGCACACAAGCCCAGGTATTGTTTATCCTCACCAGACCAAGTAACCCGATAGGTATAGAGGTTATTTTTTTCTGCTACTTTTATTGCCACTTCGTTCCTCCAGTCTTTTTATTGCTTTTGCTACCTGCCTGACTTGATAGGGTTTTGCTTTGCCTTTGTCATTCTGTATGTTTATTCTTGGGTCGCCCTGCCAGGGTGTTTTGTATATATGATGACCACTCTTTAGACGAGCTTCTCCAAAGTAATCTTCACAGATTTTACGTAGGTCAGCGGATCTAACATTACTCGGATTCCTCTCTAGTGCTCTAACTATATTATCTGTGGAATCCACCTCCAATTAAATGGTATCAATATTGATATCATTTTGTCAACCCTTTGTGCTGGCTGACCACATAGGTAACACTGAATTATGGGTTTTAGCAAGTTCCTTTTCAATATACTCCACAGGGGTAAGATAGACAAGAG
>JAGGZD010000065.1 GCA_021162245.1 Dehalococcoidia bacterium
CCAGACATTGGAGTATGAATGGCTCTACAACTCTAATCTATCTTTAGACCCCGAAGAATTCAACCCCTTGTTAACCGAATGGCTTGTTGAGTATAACTTCAACCGCCCTCATCAGTCTCTTGTCTACCTTACCCCTGTGGAGTATATTGAAAAGGAACTTGCTAAAACCCATAGTTCAGTGTTACCTATGTGGTCAGCCAGCACATTAGGTTGACAAGCTAAATCCACAAATATATAGTTACCTCCCCACTGGCAAAGGGGGGCTAAGAAATGGAGAAGACATGGAAACCAACAGTTGCAGGAATCCTTAGCATTGTTGCAGGAGCTTTCGGTATTATTGTTGGTATAGCTATTGCTGCACTGGGGTCAGTTGGTGGTGGTCCGGTGGGAGCGCTGGGATGGCCTTTCGTAGGAGGGTTGGTGGTAACTGCAACAGCAGTGCTGCTAGCACTAAGCGCAGTGGCCATAGCGGGTGGTGTTGTGGCCCTAAAGAGAAGAGTTTGGGGCCTGGCGCTTGCTGGAGCCATTTGCGCATTGTTACTCCCGCCTCCATTCATCTTGGGAGTATTGGCTATTGTATTTGTAACGATTGGGAAGGATGAATTTAAATAGAGTTGCTTGAGAGGATACTCCGGGCATTAAGTGCCTATCCTGGAGTACACAGGTTTTTGCTGTAGGATGTATCTTTGAAATCCCTTTGCTGGAAGTTGGTTAACTACCTCCAGATAATACGGGGAAAATTCATTGCCCGCATGAAATTTGCAGGTAATTGAGGTGTTTGTTTAATGTGCGGTTGATTTGTTTCGCTATGAAGTGCTATGTTAAGCATGCAAGGAGGGCCGAACAATGAATCTGGACATATTTGATTTAAGCGGTAAAGTGGCAGTGGTCACTGGAGGTAATAGCGCCATCGGCAGGGCGATTGCTGAAGGTATAGCTGAAGCAGGGGCCGACGTTGTTATTTGCGCCAGACGATTTGCTTTGTGTCAGAAAGCTTGTGCCGAGATAGAGAAACTGGGGGTCAGAGCATTGCCCATTAAATGTGATGTTAGTCATGCTGATGAGGTAAACAGCATGGTGGATACTGTTATGAAGGAATTTGGCAAGGTGGATATTCTGGTCAACGATGCAGGGGTAGGTGAGCGTGGGGAACCTGTCACTAAAATAACTACTGATGATTGGGACAGGGTTATGAATATTAATGCGAAAGGGGCGTTCTTATGCTCTCGGGCAGTGGCCAGGGAAATGAAGAAACAGAGGAGCGGCAAAATAATAAACCTGGCCTCGGTATGTGCTTTTGTTGTGATGGACAATTCGGCTGAGTACTGTGCAAGCAAAGGCGCCATACTTCAGTTGACAAAGGGGATGGCCCTGGACCTGGCGCGCTATAATATCCAGGTAAATTGTATAGCCCCTGGCATTATTGACACTCCTATGATTCATAACCATCTTGCTACACGAGAAGGCAAAGAGGACATAAGACGTATACCTATGAAGCGGCCGGGACAGACGAACGAACTTAAAGGGGCAGCGATATATCTTGCCTCTAAGGCTTCCAGTTTTACCACCGGCTCTTGTATTCTTGTTGATGGTGGATATACGTTAAGGTAACCCAACTGGTTGTTAAAATAAGTGGGAGCTCATCAGTTACATAGTCAGGCTAATTTGTTGAATGGTTAGCTTCTTCTGAATAGCTCAAACCTGATTGGGACAGACGCATCGGGTCACAAATTTTTCTGTTTCTGTAATTTATACTCTCTCAAAAGCCATAGACCTGTCACAATGAAAGACAGGGCGTCCGCAGTGGGCCATGAGAGCCAGGCTCCGTTTAAGCCCCAAATTCGAGGTAGTAACAGTAATAAGGGAACGAAAAACAGAAATTGGCGAATTAGTGCAATGGCCAGAGCTTCTTTACCTTTGGATAAACCTTGAAAGGTGGTGCTAAACAAAATTGTTGGACCAACGATGACGAGTGATGATAGGGTAATTCGCATGGCAGGCACAGCGAGTGCCATTAGTTCAGGGTCGTTGCTAAAGATACCGACGGCCTGCGGAGTAAAAATTTCCAATAGCACCGTGGCAACACCCATGGTTAAGACAATGCCGATGCAGGCTAACTTCACAGCTCGCCATACGCGATCCCAGAGCTTAGCTCCGAAGTTGAAGCCCACAATGGGTAACAGCCCTTCTGATACACCATACATGGGCATGAATGCCAGGTCGCTAATGCGTATAACAAGTCCAGCGGCAGCAATGGCTAATGACCCAAATGCCGAAATAGCATAGGTGAACAGGGCGAAAGTTATGCTTTCAGTGGTCTCCATTATCATTGCGGGGAGGCCGACACGGTAGATATCGCGTAATATTGGGAGATTAAGCCTGATCTGAGCTAGTTTTATACGGTAAATGGATTTGTGAGCGACTATATAGTAGAAGGAGAGCCCAGCACTGCATGCTATGGAGATAGTTGTAGCAAGAGCAGCCCCGCGAACGCCCATTTCGGGGAAAGGGCCGATGCCGAAAATCATTAGTGGATCGAGGATAATGTTAATAACTGTGGCAATAATCATAAAAATCATGGGCCTTACGGCATCCCCTGAGCCACGTAACAGATTGTTGGCACTGAGAGAGAAAATCAGAAAAGGGGTTCCAAAACTGATGATTACCAGGTATTGTGTGGCATAGTCCATAATATCTGGAGTCGCACCACAAATAGTCAGGATAGTGTGGGAGAAGAAAAGGACAGCCGCCAGGAAGATACTGCCGAGCAGAATGGCCAATGGGAAAATCTGGCCAGCGACATGGTTCGTAGCCACGACGTTTCTCTCTCCAAAACGTCGTGATGTAAGGGCGCTGACGCCGATGCCCGTGCCCTCTCCTATAGCAGTAACTAATACATGAAAAGGCATTACAACGGTCAGCGCAGCGATGGCTCGATACCCCAGTCGGGCTACCCAGAAAGTGTCAATGATATTGTATAGAGCCATGGTCGTCATTGATGCTATGCCTGGCAGACTCAAACTGAGTAACAGTTTTCCTAATGGCGCATCGCCTAAGCGTTTGGTAGTTTCCTTAAGTTCTATTCCAGTCATCTTCTATCTACTTACGCAAGAATGACGATTACCAACTTATTCTCGCTCATTAAGAATGGGCAATGATGCAAATGGAGGTAGAATTATTTAAATTTAACCAGCGTGCATTTTGTAATTCGTTGATTCGTAACAAAGGAAATGTTAGCATACTGGCGGCCGAATTTCCTTGCTGCAGATTGAAGGGATTGTTAAATAGAGGCGAACCGAGACTAAAGAGAGCAGCAAAGTTGTTGAATTGAACAAAGGAGACAAATAAAATGGAATTGAAGGAAATTATTGCAAAGAGGCGAAGTATTCGTGCATATGAGAGCAAGCTTGTGCCTGAAGAGAGTTTGAAAAATGTTCTGGAAGCAGCTCGTTTAGCTCCCTCAGCGCGTAACAATCAA
>JAGGZD010000080.1 GCA_021162245.1 Dehalococcoidia bacterium
GAATGTCTTGTTGAGTATAACTTCAACCGCCCTCATCAGTATCTTGTCTATCTTACCCCTGTGGAGTATATTGAAAAGGAACTTGCTAAAACCCATAGTTCAGTGTTACCTATGTGGTCAGCCAGCACACCTCCATGCAAATATGGAAGAAATGATGTACCATTACACAGCACCATAGAATGTCCCATTTACGTATAGCCGATCCATAAAAAGGAGGGAAAATGACGAAGATAATAGAAATTATACCTTGCCTTGACATAAAAAATGGGCGAGTGGTTAAAGGAGTACGATTTGAAAACCTTAAAGACGCACGAGACCCCGTAGAAGCGGCAGAAGCCTACTGTCGAGAAGGT
The DNA here is from genome assembly GCA_021162245.1 of Dehalococcoidia bacterium. Taxonomy (GTDB): domain Bacteria; phylum Chloroflexota; class Dehalococcoidia; order GIF9; family AB-539-J10; genus JAGMDB01. The sequence goes on from JAGGZD010000080.1 coordinate 354, forward strand.
GCTGACGAGCTAGCATTCCTCGATATTACTGCCACCATTGAGAATAGAAAAACAAGATTGGAATGGGTTAAGAAGGTAGCAGAGAAAGTTACTATCCCTTTGATAGTAGGCGGTGGAGTAACGAATGTCGAAGATATGAAGACATTGTTTGATCTTGGTGTAGACAAGGTTTCTATAAATACTGCTGCTGCTAGTAACCCTGACTTTGTGAGGAAAGCAAGCAAGGAATTCGGCCAGGACAAATTAGTAATCGCTATAGATGGGAGGAAAAACTCGGTAGAACATGAACTGCCTAGATTGGAAGTAGTAATAAAAGGCGGGGTAAAACCCACAGGAACAGATATCGTAGATTGGGCAATGCAGGTAGAGAAATTAGGAGCAGGCGCAATTCTGCTTACCAGTAAAGACGCTGACGGAACGAAGAACGGATATGACCTAGAGATGACTAAGGCTGTATCTGAAGCAGTTGAGATACCGGTTATCGCTTCAGGTGGCGCAGGTAAACTCGAACACCTTTATGAAGCTGTAACAATCGGTAAAGCATCAGCAATTCTAGCTGCCTCGATTTTCCATTTCAAAGAAATATCGATACCTCAAGCAAAGCAATATCTGAAGGAGAAAGGCATCATGGTAAGAATGTAAGAATAGTATAATCACCCAACCCAGCAACAACCATGTCAAATCATTTAAGTAGCTAACCCAACCCAGCAGATTGTTTTCCGTTTGCTCTGGAGCTATAATATCCAGGATTTTTAAAGAACGGAGGCAACTCAATGGCAGAACAATTAAACCCATTCAAAATAGCACAAGCGCAATTAGACAAGGCTGCGAAGAAGCTAGATTTAGATCCACAGATGCATGCTTTCCTCAGAGAACCAATGCGTGAGTTGTCAGTATCCATACCTGTTAAGATGGATGATGGCAGCACGAAAATATTCAGAGGCTTCAGAGTTCAATATAATGATGCCAGGGGGCCAACAAAAGGGGGAATAAGATTTCACCCGAAAGAAACAATTGATACAGTTCGTGCATTAGCAGCATGGATGACATGGAAATGCGCTGTAGCTGATATCCCCTATGGAGGTGCAAAAGGAGGCATTATCTGTGACACAAAACATATGTCCCAGGGTGAAATTGAAAGGTTAGCCAGAGGGTATATAGATCAAGTAGCGGGATTCATTGGCCCAGAAAAAGATATACCTGCGCCAGACGTTTACACAAACCCACAGATCATGGCCTGGATGATGGACGAGTACAGTAAAATAAAGGGCTATAATGTCCCAGGTGTGATTACAGGAAAGCCCATTCCGCTAGGAGGGTCTCTGGGCAGAGGAGATGCCACCGCAATGGGTGTGGTCTATACCATCAGAGAAGCTGCCAAGGTTCTAGGCATTGATCTCAATGGCGCCACTGTTTCCATTCAAGGATATGGCAACGCGGGATACAATCTTGCCAGGTTGCTTACAAATCAAGGGTGCAAAATCATTGCAGTTAGCGATTCCAAGGGCGGTATCTTACATGAGGGTGGCTTAGATTGGAAAGCAGCAAAAGAGCATAAGGATAAAACTGGGTCTGTTATTGGTTTCCCTGGAGCAAAACAACTAACGAACGAGGAGTGTTTAATCACTAAATGTGATTTCTTGGTGCCTGCAGCTTTAGAAAATCAGATAACAGGGAAGAATGCCAACAGCATAAAAGCCAAAGTAGTTGCCGAAGCTGCCAATGGCCCCGTGACACCGGAAGCCGATGAAATACTCTCCTCAAAGGGCATTTTCCAAATCCCAGACTTCCTCTGCAATGCTGGAGGAGTAACAGTTTCTTATTTCGAGTGGGTTCAGAATATCTATGGGTACTATTGGTCTGAAGAAGATGTGTATAAGAGGCTGGATAAGAAGATGACAAAGGCATTCTACGATGTATACGAGATGGCCAAAAAAGAAAGCGTTGACAATAGAACAGCGGCTTATATGGTCGCAGTAAACAAAGTCGCCGAAGCAGTTGAACTCCGTGGTTGGATATAGCAGACACTTCCCAATAATTTAGCTTGGTTTCAATATCATGGTCCGGAAATAAGTCTATTCTATAGTTTCTTCGGCGGAGTGCCGCTTACCTTAGCGCAAGTCAATAGATTATGGCTTGCGCTATTTGTAATTGAAAAATATCACTCTCAGTTACTCCAAGCACCAAGGAGTACTTACGAAAAAGGATAGTCTCTAGCACAACAAAACTCTCCTCACTCTCTGTGCTGGACAACTAGTGGTAGCAATAGAGTCCAGCTTTATCAGTCCTGTTTTACCTAAATTTATAGCCGAGTTGAATGTTCTACCATCGCGGAATAATACTAGGTGCATGCAGGGGGCTCGGCGGACCAGTTATCAGTGCTTATGTTGCTGATATCGCCCCCTCTGAAGATTACGAGCATACCATAGCACTATACCATACCATTGCTGACGTAGGTTCCCTAGTAGGACCTATCCTTTTAGGTTGGCTCAAAGATATTCACGGGATAAATTTTCCTTTCTTTCTAGGCACGGGGCTTTTTTTAGAAGCAATAATTTTATTCGCTATATTAGCCGATGAGACAGTTAGCCACGAGAGAAACCATAACATCAAACAGACTGAAAATCGACACTGAAACAGCAAGAAAGGCTATCCTGGAATATCTCGGGGCAACATAGCTACAATATTGTATATCGCCCGGACCTTACTTCTTCTCCAGCACTGATTTGACTGCCAATTCAATGCTTTCAGCAGTCAAATCATATTTTTGAAGTAATTCTTCGGCTTTGCCAGATAAAGCATACCTATCCTTCAAATTGACAAAGGACATAGGCACCAGTTTCTCTCTTGCTATTACCTGAGCAACTCGGCTGCCTAAACCACCATGCGCCAAATGTTCTTCAGCTACAACAATGCCCTTCATTTCCGAAGCAGTTTTGACTATAGCCTCTTCGTCTAATGGCTTAAGAGTATGTATGTTAATTACACGGCAATTTATACCCTGCTTCGCCAGTACCTCGGAAGCTACTAGAGCCTTAGCTACCATGATACCCGTAGCCATAATAGCGACATCTTCGCCTTCCTGCATAGTCACTGCTTTACCCAACGCGAAGTGGTAATCTTCAGCATATACAAGCGGCGTCTTGGAACGACTTAATCTGATGTAGAAAGGCCCATGCATATTTGCAGCCGCCTTAACTGCCTCAGCAGTTTCTATAGCATCAGCGGGAACAATCACGGTAAAACCAGGGAGGGCACAATACAAAGCCAAATCCTCAATAGCCTGGTGAGAAGCGCCATCCTCTCCAACAGTAATGCCGCCATGAGTAGCTACAATTTTGACATTTAACCCTGTTTGCGATAGGCACATCCTCAATTGATCAAAACAACGACACGAAGCGAAGACAGCAAAGGTGCTGGCAAAAACAGTCTTCCCCGAGGCAGCCAAACCAGCAGCCATGCCAATCATGTTCTGCTCTTGTATACCACAGTTAAAAAAACGGTGGGGAAACTTCTGTGCAAAAAAACAAGTCATTGTTGAAGGTGATAAGTCTGCATCCAGAACAATAATGCCCTTGTTCTCTTCACCCAATTCCACCAATGTATTACCGTATGCCTCTCTGGTAGATACTTCAGTCATTATTTACCCCTACCTTAATCCTCCTGCCCTACTCAAGCTCCCTCAACGCTCTTCCCACTTCCTCAGAGGTAGGCACTTTGCCATGAAATTTCACATTACCTTCCATAAAACTAACCCCTTTGCCTTTAATGGTATGAGCAATAATGACAACAGGCTTAGTTTTTATCTTCTGAGCTTCCTGAATAGCTGCTAGAATTTGTCCAAGGTCGTGGCCATCTATGTCAATAGCATGCCACCCAAAAGCCTGCCATTTCCGGTTCAGGGGTTCAAGATTCATAACGTCCTTAACCCATCCACTGAGTTGTATCTTGTTATAGTCAACAATAGCCACAAGGTTATCCAATTTATACTGTGCCGCAGACAGAACTGCTTCCCAGGTTTGTCCTTCCTCACATTCCCCATCGCTAAGCAAAACATAAGTACAATAATCTCTATAGTCAAGCTTGCCAGCTAGGGCAACCCCAACTCCAAAAGATAAACCCATCCCTAGGGAGCCAGCGGACATCTCTACTCCAGGAGTAAAATTCCTGTCTGTATGTCCCTGAAGGCGGCTGCCGAATTTCCTCAAGGTTGTTAATTCCTCCACTGGAAAGTAACCACTCTCAGCTAGGGCAGCATACACAATCGGGGCAGCGTGTCCTTTGCTCAATATAAATCTATCACGGTCCACCCACTGCGGATCCAGCGGATTATAGCGCATAACTTTAAAATAAAGTGCAGCAACAATATCAGTTGACGACAGAGAGCCTCCTGGATGTCCACTGCCTGCCGTGGCTGTCATAGTAATTATATGGCGACGTAGCTTCTTAGCCATCTCTATGAGATCTACCATGGATAAGTCAAACACGTTAACTTGCCTAGCCTGTGGAGCATTTTGTGAACCTGGATTGATTTGATTCGACATTTGCTATGAACTAGATTGTAAACCAATAAGAGGTCATATGTCTATTAATATTTATGTAAATATTGGCCAATTTTAGGTATAATATCTTCAGTGATTATAGATTTTCACACTCACATATTTCCTCCGTGGGTACAGGAAGAGCGCGACGAATATATAAAATATGACCCTTGCTTTTCATTACTTTACTCCCATCCAAAAGCTAAGCTAGCAACAGCTGAGGAGTTGATTGCCAGCATGAATGAGACTAATGTCGATTTATCTGTTGTCCTTAACATAGGCTGGGCGAGCCAGGAGCTTTGCAGAAAAACTAACGACTACATCTTGGATTCCATATCACGCTACCCTAATAGGCTTATCGGATTCTGTAGTATTCAACCTAAAGACAAAGATGCTGCTATAATCGAAGTGGAGCGCTGTGCCAGAGCCGGAGCTAGAGGGATAGGAGAAATGAGGCCCGATATACAAGGCTTTGACATTACAGATAAAATGGCTATGCTGCCTTTAATCGACGTAATAATGACACATAACTTAATTTTCCTAACTCACTCATCTGAGCCCGTAGGACACCAATACACAGGGAAAGGAGAAGTTACTCCTTCTGCTCTCTATCCATTTATAGTGAATTTTCCTGATTTAAAAATAGTCTGTGCTCATTGGGGAGGAGGGTTGCCACTATATGCTCTGATGCCTGAAGTGGCCAGAGCTTTAACCAACGTCTCTTTCGACACCGCAGCCACTCTTTTCCTTTACCAGGCTGGAATTTTCAAACAAGTAAGCGACATTATTGGGAGTGACAAAATCCTTTTTGGTACTGATTATCCTCTCATCTCCCAAGACCGAATAATTGTGCAAATCCAATCCCTCGAACTTAGCAAAGAGGATAAATCAAAAATCTTAGGGGGCAATGCTCAAAAATTGCTATCTGAAGTGAAAGGAAGTGAATTTGCACCACAAATCTGAGCAAATCCGTTCTTTTGTCGCTATTGAGTTACCGCAAAATGTTAAAAATGAGCTGGCACAACTGGAAGACGAATTGGAAAAACCTGACCACCGATTTGTTAAATGGGTAAATCCTGATGCTATCCACTTAACTCTAAAATTTTTAGGCAATGTTCCCCTTAAGCAAATACCTGAAATATCCAACGCTATAGAACGAGCCAGTAAAGGAATCCCCCTCCTCCACCTGCAAATTGCATCTCTAGGAGTTTTCCCCAATGCAAATCGACCTCGTGTTCTCTGGGTCGGCATCAAAGGAGAAACAGATAGCCTGCAAGGTTTGCAACAAAAAATTGACTCTGCCCTTGTTCCCCTTGGCTTTGCTGAAGAGAAGCGGCCTTTCACGCCACATTTAACCCTGGCTCGTGTTAGAGAAGGAACATCGGTTATAGACAGAAAAGGTTTTGGCAAATTAGTGCTGTCCACCAACTTCGAAAGTAAACATCCCATTAGCGTAGAAGCCATTAATCTTATAAAAAGCCAGCTAACGCCCGAGGGAGCTATCTACACTTGCTTGCTTACGGTGAAACTGCAAGCTTAGAAAAACTAGTTAAAATTTTAGCAATAAATAAGAATCGATGTTAGCAGAAGGAAGCACGCAAAATAAGAGAAGGCATCTGCTACTACTTCTAGATGGCACTGCTTTAATGCATCGCTCATTTTACGCTTTGCCCCCATTGACAGTGTCTATAACTGGGGAACCAATAAATGCTGTTTACGGTTTTGCCAACACATTGCTCAAATTGCTTGTCGATTTTAATCCAGCTTACTGGGCTGTCGCGTTCGACCGCCCTACCCCAACATTCAGGCACGAGAAATTTAAGGAATATAAAGCACAACGGCGCAAAACACCCGAAGAACTTAAACTCCAGATAAACCGCGTTCGCCAACTGGTAAATACTTTCCACATCCCTATCTTTGAAATGGACGGGTTTGAAGCTGACGACGTTTTAGGTACTCTAAGCAAACAATCTAATGAACAGGATATTGAAACTATTATAGTTACAGGCGATAACGATATATTACAACTTATAACGGCAGGGATAAAAACATTGATGCCACGACGGACATTTAAAGACACAGTCCTTTATGATGAACAGGCTGTTAAGCAAAAATATGGCATAAAGCCATCACAAGTTATCGACCTCAAGGCACTAGCTGGCGATACTTCAGATAACATTCCTGGCGTTCCAGGCATAGGTGAAAAAACAGCTACTAAATTAATCCAACAATATAGCAGTATTGAAGGAATTTATGCTCATATTGAACAACTATCACCCGGCAAAGTACAAACAACACTACGCCAATATGAATCCCGTGTCTTCCAAAATAAGGAATTGGTCACCATAGTCAGAGATGTTCCTGTAAACTTGAATCTGGAAAATTGTAAGGTCAGCGCATACGACCGAAGTGAGGTAGTAAGTCTCTTCAGGGAACTTGAATTTATTAAACTGCTACCTAGATTACCACGTGAAAGTTACCACTTAACAAGCAGTAGTTCTCAAGAAAACACCTTTCAAATAATAAACACCGAACCTGCTCTAGACAAGATTTTGAATCAAATAGAGACAACAAACGAAATAGTCATCAGCTTCGAAACCACCCTCACTCCCTCACTCTTTGCCCAAGAGAAGAAGCCCAAGAGTACAAAGCTGACAACAGAATTGCTGGGAATAGCAATATCTCCAACTCCAGGAAAGGCATCCTACATACCATTAGGGCACCATGGTTTAGGGCAACCTGAACAACTATCACCCAACACAGTCATAGCCAAGTTAAAGCCAATCCTAGAAAGCAGTAAAGTGAAAAAAATTGCCTATAATGGCAAACATATTATGGGCGTATTAGCCAACTACGAAGTTGAGCTAAAAAACCTGACTTTTGATATTATGATCGCTGCTCACCTATTGGGAGAAAACAATCTAAGTCTCAAAGTAATTGCATTCAACAAACTGGGCATTGAAATACCACTCCTCGGCGATTTGATTGGCACAGGGAAGAAACAAATTCCTTTAGCCACTGTGGAAACAAAAAAATTCGCCAGCTATGTTTGCGCAAATCTTGCCACCATATGGAATTTAAAGAGAGAATTCGATAATCAACTACACCAACAAGGGTTATACCACCTTTTCTGCTCAGAAGAATTGCCCTTAATTCCAGTTCTTTTAGCCATGGAGCGAAACGGTATTAGCCTGGATACCAAACTGCTCAGTGAGCTATCTTTCAAATTAGGCAAGAAAATGCTGCAAATTGAAACGCAAATTTATGACAGCCTCGGTTATAAATTTAACATCAATTCCTCCCAACAATTAGCTAATGTGCTGTTTGAGCAACTCAAATTACCTCGGTCACGTAAAACGAAGAGCGGGTACTCGACCCAGGCTTCGGTGCTTCAAGGTTTGAAAGGATTCCACCCCATAGTTGAACTTGTGTTGCAGTATCGCCAACTTAGTAAACTCAAATCGACATATGTTGACGCTCTACCAGCACTTGTCAATCATGAAACAGGAAGAATACATACCAACTTTAATCAAACGGGCACTTCCACTGGACGCCTCTCCTCCAGTGAGCCAAATTTGCAGAATATCCCTGTAAGGGAAACACTAGGGAATATGATAAGGCAAGCTATTATCGCCCCACATGGTTCTTACTTCCTGAGCGCCGATTATTCTCAAATTGACCTTAGAGCGCTAGCACACCTCTCCCAAGATATTACCCTTATCACTGCCTTCGCCCACAATGAAGATATTCATGCCACCACCGCTGGGAAAATTTTCGACATCCCCCCTGACAAAATAACTCCTGAGATGCGCCGTGTTGCCAAAACGGTTAACTTCGGTGTTATTTATGGTATGAGTAATTATGGATTAGAACAAGCCACTGAATTCAACCGTGAAGAAGCCGCAGAGTTCATTGCTTTATACTTTGAAAAATACCCCGATGTAAAAAAATACATTGAGAAAACCAAAGAGCAGGCCAAGAAGTTAGGTTACGTACAAACAATAACAGGAAGAAGAAGATACATACCAGGAATCAACTCCACAAATCGGCAGATAAGAGAAGCAGCTGAGAGGATGGCAATAAATGCCCCTGTACAAGGAACTTCTGCCGATATTATTAAAATAGCCATGATCAATGTACATAACGAAATAAAAAAACGCAATCTAAGAAGCAAAATGCTCCTTCAAATCCATGATGAATTACTCTTTGAGGTGCCTCAGGATAAAATAGAGGAGATAAAATCTCTGGTTACTGAGATAATGCCTAAAGCTATCAAACTTTGCGTACCCTTAAAGATAGATATCAAAGTGGGGAAAAACTGGGGTGAGATGGCATAAAAATATATATCTTCTTCTGTTTCTATTCGTCCAAGATGTTAATAGGAGGAAGCCAAGCGGGTGAAATTTGGAGACGGAGAGGGCACTTCAGGCACCGTTTCGCTTCTTCAATAGCCGCTTCTTTATCAAGTCCCAACTCCACTTCAGCAAATCCTCCAAAACGCTGCGCCACAGGCAACCTAGGCATCTTGGCACGGGGTATATAAGCGAAATTCTCTTCCTGCCCCAGGTATGGATCGAGTTCTTCATTATCGACTAACTTCTCATCGATAATGCCTTCACCACCCAGATATTTATCTATAGACTCCGCTGCTTTTCTACCTGCAGCAATAGCCTCTATAACTACTGATGGTCCAGTTACAGCGTCCCCCCCAGCAAATACCCCTTCCCGATTAGCCTCAAGAGTATTGGGATCCACATTAATCGTATTACCTCTTCCAGTCTTCACATTAAACCCACGTGGTATATCCGGTCTCTGACCAATAGCAGCTATTAGCGAATTAAATCGCATAGTAAACTCACTACCCGCAATCCGCTGTGGTCGTCTCCTTCCACTAGCATCAGGTTCACCAAGCTCCATACGAATACACTCCACATTCAATATACCATCTTGCCTCACTATTTTACTCGGCGCAGCAAGAAAATGAATTTTCACTCCCTCTTCAATTGCCTCATCAATTTCCTCAGAATTGGCAGGCATTTCCGCTCTGGTGCGGCGATAAATAATAGCCACCTCTTTAGCACCAACTCGAAGCGCAACGCGTGCTGCGTCTATAGCAGCGTTGCCCCCACCAACCACAGCTACTCTCCCCTCAAGTTTCACTTCCTTGCCAAGATTTACATCCCTCAAGAAAGCCGCACAATTTACAACCCCTTCTCCCTCTTCTCCTTCCACGCCTATTCCCATGCATTTGTGAGCGCCAATGGCAAGAAACACTGCATTGTATCCATCAGCAAAAAACCTTTCTAACGATTCAACTCTGACACCAGTCTTTATATGCACGCCAGCATTTTCTATCTCTGCAATTTCATCTCTCAATACTTCTCTGGGAAGGCGATATTCAGGAATGCCCACACGCATCATGCCACCTGGCTCAGCCAACGCTTCAAATACCGTAACCTCATGCCCCAGTTTCACTAAATAATACGCTGCAGTCAAACCTGCTGGGCCAGAGCCTACTACAGCTACTCGTTTACCCGTAGATGATGCTATTTGAGAATTCCGCTTCCATAAACCATTGTCATGGTCAGAGGCAAAACGCTTCAAAGCTTTTATGGCAATAGGCTCATTCACCTGACCACGACGGCAGGCTTCCTCACAAGGATGAACACAAACACGTCCAAGCACACCAGGGAATGGAGCCTTTTCTCTAATCACCGCTAATGCTTCAGCAAACTTCCCCCTGGCAATAAAATCTATGTAGCGAGGGACATCAACTCCTGCGGGGCAAGCAGGCTTACACGGAATCAAAGCAGCTTCTTTTTCAGCTTTCGTAGCCCACCGAGACTCCTTATCCCTCAGTGCACCTGTGGGACAAACCTCGACGCAAGCACCACAAAATTTGCACCCTGAGTCTTTAAGAGGCCGTCCAAAAGCTGTACCAACCACAGTTTGGATGCCACGCAACGTAAAAGCAACCGCACCCACCCCCCGTACCTCCTGGCAGGCTCTAACACAACGACCACAGAGAATACACAAATTATAATCCCGAACAAAAAGTGGATCTTCCTCACAAATGGAAATTTCCTTATTAATGCTAGGGAGGCTAACTTTATCCAACCCGATATAATAAGCCACCCTCTGCAATTCACAATGCAAATTTTCAGGACAGATAAGACATGAATACGGATGCTCAGATAAGATGAGCTCCAGAGTATTGCGCCGCAGTTGTTGTAATCTTGCTGTATTGGTTCGAACAACCATGCCATCCTGAGCAGGGGTAGTACACGCAGTGGGGAAGCCCCGCATTCCTTCAATTTCTACAATGCACAAACGGCAAGCTCCAAACGGTGATAGATCAGGGTGAGCACACAGAGTAGGTATATAAATATCTGCCTTATGAGCTGATTCCAGAACCGTCATACCCCTCTCCGCTTCAATCCTCCGCCCATCAATCACCAAACTAATAGTTTCCACTTCTTTTTATTCCTTCTCCCTTCCAGGCACACCCACTGGAATTGGTTTATCAGGGGCTGCAATATGTTCTCCTGAAACTTTCACTACAGCACTGAAACGAACAGGGCACACGTCAAGGCAAGTACCACACTTAGTGCACTTAGTTTGATCAATAACATGTACCATTCTCTTCCCTCCCGAAATAGCTTCCACGGGGCAATCCCGAAGGCAGATACCACACCCCTGACATTTCTGAGGAAGAATATAATAAGAAACGAGCGGTTTACATACTAACGCCGGACAGCGTTTCTCGTTAATGTGTGCTTCATATTCATCACGGTAGTAGCGAATGGTAGTAAGAACAGGATTGGGTGAGGTATTTCCCAAACCACATAGTGCACCTGCTTTAACTACTTCACAAAGCTTTAAAAGCTGTTCAATGTCGCCTGATTTTCCCTCTCCACGGCAGATACGTTCCAGAATAGTTAACATCTGTTTAGTACCTATACGGCAAGGCACACACTTACCGCATGATTCTGCTTGAGTAAAGGAAAGAAAATATCTTGCCATGTCAACCATACAGGTGTCTTCATCCATCACAATCATGCCACCAGATCCCATAATAGAACCCGCAGCAGCGAGAGATTCATAATCCACAGCGAGATCAAGCGCACTTGCTGGCAGGCAACCACCCGATGGCCCTCCTGTCTGAACCCCTTTGAATTTCTTATCATCCTGTATTCCTCCACCGATACCATAAACGATCTCGCGAATTGTAATGCCCATTGGCACTTCAATGAGGCCTGTGTGTCTTATCTTACCCGCCAGAGAGAAATTTTTGGTGCCCTTGCTCTTTTCTGTACCATAGCTTGCAAACCATTCTCCATCTTTTTGCAGAATGGCAGATACATTAGCCCATGTCTCTACGTTATTAATATTAGTTGGCTTGCCCCAAAGCCCAGCAATTGCAGGGAATGGGGGACGGGGACGAGGCATGCCACGCTTACCTTCCACTGACATTATTAATGCTGTTTCTTCTCCACAAACAAAAGCCCCTGCGCCCTCTTTAATCTGTATATCAAAACTAAAATCAGCGCCGAGAATTCTATCTCCCAGAAGCCCATGCTCCTTCATCTGTTGAAGTGCAATATTTAAGCGAGCAATGGCTAAAGGGTATTCCGCACGACAATAGATATAACCTTTGGTAGCTCCAATGGCATAAGCACCAATGAGCATACCCTCCAGCACTGAATGTGGGTCACTTTCTAACAAAGATCTATCCATAAAAGCACCTGGATCACCTTCATCAGCATTACAAATAATGTATTTCTCTTTACCTGCCGCTCCACGACAGAATTCCCATTTTCGTGCTGTAGGGAAGCCAGCTCCTCCACGACCGCGTAACCCCGATTTCCCAACTTCACCAATAACCCACTCAGGTGACATTCCCAGCACCTTAGCCAAGCCACTATAGCCCCCACGGGCGATGTAATGATTAATATTCTCAGGGTCAATAAAACCACAGTTACGCAAAGAAATACGCACCTGAGATTTAAGTACAGGCAAATCAAATAATTTAGGGATGCCTTCGATACATTTATCGCCAATAGTACCTAATGCAACGTCAGGACGAGCATTATCGTTAATAATATAATCCTCGATAAGCTGCTTAGCAGATTCGGGAGTAACATTGCTGTAGCAGATGCGAGCACGACCTGGCTTGATGATATCCACCAGAGGCTCGGCATAACACAAGCCAATACAACCAACTTCAGTAACAACGGCGTCAATACCACGCCGTTGCAATTCAGTTTCAATAGCAAGACGCACAGACAGCGCACCAGCCGACCTGCCACAAGTAGCCGAACCTATTAAAATACGAGGCTTTTCACTAGCCTCTAAAGCCTCCCACTCCGATTCGGCCTGCTTTCGAATTTCGTCAAAGGTCATGCTTTCTTATCTTTCCATCCATATTCCATTAGAATTTGCTTCGCTTTAGTACCCGTCATCTTAGCATAGACATTATCATCCACAACCATAACTGGAGCCAGAGCACAACAGCCGAAGCAAGCGACTCTCTCCAATCCAAATTTACGATCACTGGTAATACCACCTTGTTGTATAGATAATTCCCTCTCTACCGCATCCAAAATATCCGCACCACCACGCACATGGCAGGCAGTACCTAAACAAACTTTAACTGTATGTTCGGCAGGTGGAGTAAAACGAAATTGAGTATAGAAAGTAGCAACTCCATAAATTTCGTTCTGAGATATCCCCGAAAACCTAGCAACTTCAGAAAACAATTCTTCAGGAAGGTACCCAAACTCTCCTTGAATTTCCTGTAAAATGGGGATTAAAGTTCCTTTGTCGCCATGGTAAGCATTCAATATTTTTTCTAATCGCTTTAGCATTTCCTCTAGGAAGTTAACCTCTCCTCTAGCACTACACAAGACGGCATAGTTTAGCATCAAAAAGCACATAATTCAAATAGCACTTCTAGCCTAGAAATGAAGCTCTTTCTGGTGTACGCTTTGGCAAAATGCCTGAACTACCCGAGGTAGAGACAACCAAAAATGAACTCTCACCATGGTTGCGTGGACAAAATTTCACTCAGGTTATCATTTTTGATCCTAAATTAATATTCAATGCTTCTGTTAAGGAATTCTGCCGTCAACTAATCATGCAGAGAATAGAAAAGATCAACCGTCGAGGGAAATACCTCATATTCAACTTAACCAGTGAGCAAGTATTAATTATGCACTTAAGAATGACCGGCGCCCTGCTTGTAAACCCCAAGAGAATTGACTCATATGCCAGAGCAGCCTTCAACTTCTCCAACGGAATTCAAGTCGTTTTTAGCGATCGACGTAGACTGGGAATACTATACCTCGTACGAAATGCTGACGCCGTGGTGGGCAAATTAGGTCCTGAGCCATTGGATAAAAATTTCACTCCCAGCACTCTAGCAAAGATATTGAAGAGACATCATATTCCCATAAAGGCAGCTCTTATTGATCAAAATCTTATTGCAGGGATTGGCAACATGTACGCCGATGAAATTCTCTTTGCTTCTCGGATTAACCCTTTACAAAAAGCAGATGCCTTATCGATCCAAGAAATACAAATCCTACACCACTGCACTTGCAAAATTCTGCAGTCAGCCATCAATGACAAAGGTGCCAGCGTTGATACCTACACTCGTCCCTCAGGGCATCTCGGCGCAGCCCAATCCAATTTTAAGGTCGCTCACAGATATGGTGAAATTTGCACTATCTGCAGCACACCCCTTCAGCGAGTTTCAGTGCGAGGTAGGGGCAGCTATTTCTGTCCTCACTGCCAGCCTCCGGCGTAACACTCAAAATTCAATCAACCCAAGTAGATATTTACCAGGGCCGTTTTTCAATTGCCAATTGCTCCCGGGAATCCTTCAATCTCGAAGAAATAAGCTTAGCCAGATTTTCCATTACAACCACTCCAAAACGAGTATTAGTTCGGCACAGGTTACTCATTTCAGCACCATCAATAACAATGACTACGGTCTTTTCCACGCATACTGCTCCGGCCGTAAATAGATATGGTTTCACCAAGGCAGACCAGCCAAAAGCTCCGCCCGCAGAAACAGGCTTCACAAGCAGTGGTTTAGTTTGCGCTTCTCTTATCTCAATAGATATTCTTCCTTCTTTTACCACATACAGATTTTTGGCTTTGTCGCCTTCATGGAAAATAACTGCTCCTTTATCATAACTTTCTTCGCGGCAAATCTTATCTACTAATCTCAAATCATCATCGCTAAGCCCTTCGAAATATTCAGTTTTCCTAAGTATATCTACATAGCTCATATAAACCCCCTTCAATGCTTGTTGTTCCCACTATATCAGCTAGTTATTACATTATCAACATCACCATTAATCTGCAGTATTAAGATTTTATTAAATTTCTCTAATTCTCTCTATCCACACACAGAGGCACAATCCTATGCAACCTAACTAAATGAAACAAATAACGAAGTATATTCTGAATCGACTCAATCGAGTTTCCCTCAGCTTTCAATGCTTATTTCTTCTCCCACCTTAATATCTCTATAAGCATTAGGAAAAGCATTACGAAATACTGCTATACTGGCATCACAGCTATCGTGAGCAGAAAGTCCCACAACCCGAGGATTCAGCTTCTTCAAACGATCGATGGATTCCTTAACATTCCCCATTGTAATTGGTTCCCATGGTAACCTACACTTGCCAGCATACTTCTGTATCTTAATCCCCATCATCTTCTCCCGTGAATCAGTGACCGGGTAATGAAGGCCTCCAATAACACCGTAAATCGGCTCTTCAAACAAGGCCTCAGCACGCTTTATAATTTTGGACAAAGTCTGATGGCCACACCCCATAATAAGTACAATGCCCTTTCCCCCAACATTAACCGCTAACGCTTGTTCCAGTATCCAGCCCAGAAAGAAATCTTGGTTTGGTATCACTCCAATGGTTGCAACTCCCGTTGCAATAACAGTTGGAGTTTCTGTGCAAATAGGGTTAAGCCCCGGATAAGTCATCGGTATGGGGGTATAGACTACCTTTCCTTCCAAATTAACCTGATGGGTTGTCAAGGAAAATGACTTACGCTTCTCCCACTTCGTTCCCCCTACATGGTCACAATGATTATGTGAAATTACAATAGCATCGAAATCATCCATGCTAACTTCCAACTGTTTCATATTATGTAACAAAGGTGATGGATCACTTTGCTCAACGTTATACCCTACATCAAACAAAATCGAGTTAGTATCAGTTTTGATGAGATAAGAGACACCAGCTTCGCCCTTCAACTCTTCACTACTTGTATACCAGTCAACGAGAGGTAATATTGTGAGATGCTTCGTTGCCCCTAAATTTGCTATCTTTCGGACACCAGATTCACGCCAGTATCTCTCTGCCTTTCGCTTCCCTCTACAAAAACGAATCAGTAAACACACCTTTATTTACTCTCCATTCTAAATTTCTCAAGCCATCAAAATCGCCCGGAAGGTATCCCCTCCCCTATATCATTCCTGAAGCATCTCTTCAATTTTCCGTTCTGTTTTAACGCCTCCCAAATCTACTTCCCTAAGGTATTCTACGCCATATGTGCTTCCAAGAGAAGTGCAGATGAGAGAGGTAACACCAAATACCGTAAATTCGTTTCCACCCAAAGCTCACCATTGATATAATAAATAGAAGTTTATTATCGGGGCCGGCTTCTTTTAGTAACAAGTCTCTGGAATTCACTCAGATAAGATATGCGAAACTTGCACTGGCGGACGGCAGTTCTTACAGGAATTATTATTACACTGTTAATTGCAATCCCTCTTGCCGCTGTAGACATAGCACACAAAAAAAGTAGCTGCCACCAGTGGCAAGAGATAGCAAAACCATACGCTTTTAATTTGGCTTCATGGGAACTACACACATTATCTCACCTGCCACAGGAAATATTCCGCAGAAAAGATAAAACTACCCAGGCAAGGATACTACGTCGACAAATAGGAAGCGTGTTGGCAGATAATGGCATAATCAGATTTCCACCCATCGCCTTCAGCCTGGAAAAACCACCACATCTGCTGGTAATATCACCACGAGATAAGATAGCCTATTCGGGCAGAATGATGCTGCGGCAGGAACTCAGCATAGAGGAGATGGAGAAACTTGAGATCCGCCTTGACGAATTAGGCCTATCTTCCCTTGTTGTAGAGCTTGGAGGATTTGGGGCTACTTACCCACCAATAATTGGTGACAATATGGCTCTAAGCTATACCATCAATACGGCAACAGAAGAGTGGCTTCACCAGTATCTCGCCTTCAGACCACTAGGGTTTCTCTATCTGCTTGACTCAATTGGTATCACAGACAACACTGACGTAATAACTATGAATGAAACTCTGGCAGGCATGGTTAGCAGAGAAATCGGCTCTCAGGTCTATGCAAAGTACTATAAAAAACAGGAGGACACAAAAGTAAGTCAGGATACTTCAGAATTCGATTTTGATGCTGAAATGAGAGAAACTCGCAAAATTGTGGATCAGTACCTTTCTCAAGGAAAGATTGAGGAAGCCGAGCATTACATGGAGGAGAGAAGAGGGAAATTTGTAGCACATGGCTACTACATCAGGAAACTGAATCAGGCCTACTTCGCATTCCATAGCATCTATGGCCATGACCCAGCTTCAACTAGTCCAATCTATGAAGATCTTCAGCAACTCAGAGACCAAAGCCCCTCACTTAAGTATTTCTTAAACAAAGTAGCCTCAATGAGAAGCTATGCTGAACTGGACGAAGCATTGAAATACTGACCTAGACATTATATTGTTCTTTCTCCAATGCGTTATTTAATAGAGTTAGCAATCAGAGTAGCAACAATCTACGGGGGCATTACAGCAGGCTTCATCCTGCAAAGATGTCCCAATGCTGATAAGGCAGGAAAATGGCTTACATTCGCTGGAGTAAATATTTTCACTCCTATTTTGTTAGTTGTTGTCATGCTAAATATCGATGAAATCCATGCAATAGATTGGAGCTATATCTTATTACTAGCAACTCTTCCTTGCATATTCTCCTTATTGCTCGATTGGATGTCTATCCGAACCAGAACAGATATTTCTAACCAGGAAAAAGGAGCTGAAATCATTACCCTCACTTTCATGAATGCTCTATTCTATCCTTTCCCTCTTATTATCGGAGTTGTAGGTACAGATGGACTACTGGCTGCCTCCATCTTCATAATCGCTCAAGCCACTCTACGAAATAGCCTGGGAGTAGCACTTAGCATACATTTCGGTTCAGATGGAGGAAAATCAGTATGGAAAATCGCTCGGGAAGTATTACTATTCCCTCCAACATTGGGCATATTGTTAGGGCTAATCCTGCGCGTGACTGTTGGAAACGTCCACACAAGCGACATCGTTGTCCTGAGCATTTTTAGAGATATTACCATGTTCACAATGTTAACATTAGTAGGGTTAAGTTTCCGTTTTCCAAAGCGAGGTGAATGGAGAGAAGTAGCACTGGGAAGAGGCATCGCCGCCAGATTCGGAGGCGGAGCAATTGGTGCAATAATTATATCCCTGATGCCTCTTCCACTTATAGCTAAAATCCCCCTAATCATTCAAAGCATTTCCCCACCAGCAGTGAGTAATATTGCATATGCCAGATATTTTCACCTGAATGACAAGATAACCAGCACATATATAACCCTGTTAACCTTAGCAGCCCTGCTTTTTCTGCCCATTGAGCTTGCGATATTATTGTGGTGGAAATCAATTGCATAAATATCGCTCTCCCTGATTCGCTGAAAATTCTTTGCCAAATCCCGAAGTCTTTCTCTATAATAGTTGCAGAAATGTTGTTAGCAGAAGCAATTACACTATCCATATCAAATGGATGTAAGCAATGAAGGTGGTAGCAATTGTTGGCATGGCAGGTGCGGGTAAATCAGAAGTAACTAAAGTATTTGAGGAAAATGGCTTCAAGAAAATAAGATTTGGAGATATCACAGAAGAAGAAATCAAGAATAGAGGACTTGAACTAAACGAGGAAAATGAACGTTATGTCAGGGAGCAATTAAGAAAAGAACACGGCATGGCAGCCTATGCCAGATTGAATCTAGCCAGAATTGATGCTTCGCTGAAATTGGCAGACGTCGTGGTAGATGGGCTTTACTCATGGGAGGAGTATACTTTGTTGAAAGACCGCTATGGCGAAAGATTCATCACAGTTGCTGTCTGGGCGTCACAGGCTACCAGATATGCAAGGCTTATAAATAGAGCAAAACGGCCTTTGACATATGAGGAGGCGGCCAGCCGAGATAAAGCGGAGATAGCGAACATCAACAAAGCTGGGCCAATTGCTATGGCTAACTCTATCATAATAAACGAAGCTTCCCTGAAGGGACTGAAGAAGGAGACGGAGCAGATTATAGGCGCCTTGAAATGAAAAAAGGGACCAGACCAGCTATTGATGAATACTTCCTCAAGATAGCTACTGTGGTAGCAGAACGTTCAACCTGTTTGCGACACCACGTAGGTGCTGTGGCAGTGAGAGATAAGCACATATTAGCCACTGGCTATAATGGCGCTGCCTCCGGACTCAAAGATTGCCTTGAGCTTGGGTGCCTCAGGGACGAGATGAATATCGAATCCGGGACCAGACATGAAATATGCCGCGCAATTCACGCAGAGCAAAACGTCATCATACAAGCGGCGCTCCACGGCATTACTCTCGGTGGAGCCACGGTCTATGTTACACACCCACCATGTATACTCTGTGCCAAGATGTTGGTAAACGCCAAAATAAAACGCTTCGTAACCTTTGGCAACTATGCCGACGATTCCTTCAAAGACTTGTTCAAAGAAGCTGGAATAGAATTTGAGCTACATGAAAAACCACCTTCCAGAATAACATACCTGCCCTGAAACAAGAGTGAGTTGGATGGAAACCAGTTTAGGTTACAGGAGGAGTTCATGATAGAGCATGTGGTTGGCTTCTTTGTATCTTTCTTCCAGAATCCGAATACTTGGGGAATTGGCCTGGCTATAGCCTTCGGTGCAATTTGGCTGTCTGGATACTGGCCGCCACTCTTTAAGAAACCCTGGCTCTGGGTGGTTCTCGTAAGTAGCGCCATTCTGACTCTGGCTGCTGCCGCCTTTATCCAGATTCCCCTACAGATATTGGTGGGCCGGGCACTTGGTCACTTCTGGAGTAATGAAGTGCTATTAAACTGGATTTTGCTTGCAGGGATACCACAGATACTCCTCAGTGGACTGGTTCAGGAGGGGGCAAAGCTGGTGCCGGTGGTTACCTACTGGTGGCGTAGCGGCAAGAATATTGACCCTAAATTGGGATTGGCTATCGGTGCTGCGGCTGGGGCTGGATTCGGCATTTTTGAAGCGCAGTGGGCACACAATGCCATCTTTGCATCAGGATGGACATGGGAAGCAGTGCAAACTGGTGGTATCATAGCACTGGCTGGATTTTGGGAGAGATTTTTTGCTGTAGCTTTTCACATCGCTGCTTCTGCACTGGCTAGCTATGGCCTGGCAAAGGGTTGGGGATGGCAGTTATACCTGATAGCCTCTTGCCTGCACGGTCTATTGAACTATAGCACTGTTTTGTTACAGTCAGGGCTCTTTACCACCGTTCACCTAGAAATTTATGCTGCGGTGGTGGCAGTGCTGGTCACAGCTTGGGCACTATGGCTTCGCTGGAGAAAAGTGGCAGCGGATGGATTTGAACCATCGACCAAAGGCTTATGAGTCCTCTGCTCTACCACTGAGCTACGCTGCCACAACAAAAAGTAGTTTAGCATCAGCTAGCAAAAAGGGTCAAATTTAACCAAACCACATTCCTCATAGAGTAACATTTTCTCAGCGTACCCAAGTAGCCACAAAATCATAGGACAGCAACTCAAAAAATTATTCCAATTGACAAATAGCGGATTTTTACATTAAACTTGCCTCCTTGTTATGAGTTATCTTAACCACAAACAGGAAGGATATTTAGCTTTAGTCTAGGTATCCTTTTTTGTATCGCAGAAGGAGGATAAGGTTATGGATTTAGTTTGGATATGCGTGCTCACAGGACTTGTAGGTGTCGGTGTAGTAACATACTTTGTGCGCTACGTGCTAAGACAGGACGCAGGCCCGAAAAAAATTAGAGAAGCCTCTCATGCCATTCAAGAAGGAGCAATGGCTTTTATCGGCAGGGAATATCGCACCCTAGGCATTGTAGTAGCAATATTAGCTATCATTTTGGCAACTATCCCTGCTCTGGGCTGGAGGGTAAGCGTGGCTTTTATCTTCGGTGCCATATGTTCCATGGGTGCTGGATATGCCGGCATGAGCGTTGCAGTTAGGTCTAACGGCAGAACTTGTGCAGCAGCACAGAAAGGTTTAAACCAAGGATTAAGGGTCTCTTTCAGAGCTGGATCAGTTATGGGATTAACAGTCGTCAGCATTGGTATCTTGGGACTATCCATCCTGTATTTTGCCTGGCACAATGCCCCTACCTTTCTAGCTATTATTCCAGCCTATGGCACAGGAGCTTCATTAGTAGCTCTCTTCGCCAGGGTAGGTGGTGGCATCTTCACCAAGGGAGCTGATGCTGGAGCTGACATGGTTGGCAAAGTAGAAGCCGGCATACCAGAGGACGACCCACGGAATGCTGCAGTTATAGCTGATTTCGTAGGAGATAATGTTGGAGATGTATGTGGTATGGGTGCTGACTTATTTGAATCCTATGTCGAATCTATAATTGCTACTATGACTTTAGCTGTTGTAGCCACAGCAACTGGAATAGTCAGCAATAACCTAACCGCATGGCTGATTCCCATGCTGATTGCTGCTGGTGGCCTCATAGCTTCTATAGTTGGTTGCTTCATGGTCAAAGTAGGCGAGAAGGTGGAAATGAATGCCCTGCTGGGAGCTTTACGACGCGGCACACTCAGTGCTTCAATCTTGACTGCGATATTTTCCTTTCTGGTAATTTACTTCCTGGATGCCAGCTTGAATCTTTTCTGGGCAGTGCTCGCAGGGCTTGTAGCCGGCGTAATTATGGGTGAGAGCACAAATTACTTTACGTCTTACGCTTTCAAGCCAACACAGGAAATTTCCAAGGCTTCCACATCCGGCGCCGGTGCTAACATAATTCGAGGTTTTGCCAATGGCATGATAAGCACATGGCCCCCAGTAATTTTAATAGCTATATCGATTATGGCAGCTTTTCATTTTGCTAGCTTCTATGGAGTAGCCCTGGCTGCTGCTGGCATGTTATCCACCTTAGGCATAACGCTTGCTACCGATGCTTACGGACCTATAGCCGATAACGCTGGTGGCATTACCACAATGACAGAGCTGCCAGACGAGGTACGTGAAAGAACTGATGCACTGGATTCTCTGGGCAACACCACCGCAGCCACAGGTAAAGGATTTGCCATTGGCGCTGCAGCGCTAAATTCTCTGGGGCTAATTTTGTCTTACGCTCTGGCTACAGGGATAGTGACAATTTCCGCTGGCAAGATAATAACTCCAATGCCAGAAGAATTTAGCTTGCTAAGCGCCCCAGTTATAGTTGGCATCATCATAGGTGCGCTTATGCCTCCTGTGTTTTGCGCCATGACAATGAAATCGGTAGGAGTAACCACAGTAGCCATTATAGATGAAGTCCGCCAACAGTGGCGTGGAATAAAGGGCTTGATGGAAGGAACAGCTAAACCAGATTACAGCAAATGCGTGGATATATGCACTAAAACAGCGCTAAAAGAAATGCTAGCACCTTCAATAATGACCATAATTATACCTGTGATTATAGGAATACTTCTAGGTAAATATGCACTGGCAGGATTCCTTATCGGCGCACTGGCCACAGGTTTCATATTCGCCATTACCTTGAACAACGCTGGCGGCTCCTGGGACAATGCTAAGAAATGGATTGAAACAGGGCAATTCGGAGGTAAAGGTTCGGATGCTCACAAAGCTGGGGTGGTAGGAGACACTGTTGGCGACCCCATGAAGGATACTGCTGGGCCATCATTGAACATAATGCTCAAACTGATGTCGGTAATTTCGTTGATGCTGGCGCCAGTGTTGATTAACTTTGGCGGATTAATATAACCAAGCCATTTTATTATTCCTGAGGCCTTTCACTTCATTCAGGGTGGCAAAAACAGGTTATCATTCTGAAGAAGGGAAATGTGGTAGCGACAAAAGCTAAATATTCTTGCCAACTTCTTTTTGTAGAGTGCTGGCGCTGATGCTAAAATTGAAAACATCATGCCAGACACCATATTTGTCAAGGGAGCCAGGGAGCATAACCTAAAAGATATAGACGTCACTATTCCCAGAAACAACATCGTCGTCATCACAGGTGTTTCTGGTTCAGGTAAAAGTTCGCTAGCTTTCGATACCATATACGCTGAGGGCCAACGCAGATACGTGGAATCACTTTCTGCCTATGCCCGCCAATTTCTAGGGCAAATGGAAAAACCCGATGTTGATTATATCGAGGGCCTCAGTCCTGCCATATCCATTGACCAAAAAGGCCCACCACATAATCCACGTTCTACCGTCGGCACTATGACTGAAATTTATGACTACATGCGCCTTCTCTTCGCTCGCATTGGTCATCCACATTGTACTAAATGTGGGCGCGAGATTTCCCGCCAGACAGTACAGCAAATCGTGGATGCTGTTCAGGAAGCATCTGCAGGAAGTCTGATTATGATTCTTGCTCCAATAATTAAAGACCGCAAAGGCGAACATCAACGAATATTCCAGGATTTACAAAAGGCAGGATTTGTTAGAGTTCGGGTTAATGGGCAAATCTATGACCTCTCCGAGGAATTTCACCTGAACAAAAACAAGAAACATAATATAGAAGCAGTGGTCGACCGCTTACGAATCGAGAAAGGTGAAAATATTACAAGGCTCACTGATTCCATGGAAACAGCATTAAAACTGGGAGATGGTGCTGTGCTCATTTCCATTCTCAATCCCCATTCAGAACGAAGCGGAGAAAATCAAAGCCAGGAATTGCTTTTCTCGGAGCATTTCGCTTGTGTCTATTGTAATGTTAGCTTGGGAGAAATTGCGCCGAGAACATTCAGTTTCAACAGCCCTCATGGTGCTTGCCCCACCTGCACAGGGCTGGGACACAAGTTAGAGATTGATCCCAACCTTGTCTTCAGTGACAAAAATCTCAGCTTAGCTGAAGGAGCAATTCAACCCTGGGCGCGAAATGGCACAATGAGTACCTGGTACAGCAGCATACTTCAATCTCTGGCTCAACATCATGGTTTTTCTCTATCAACACCAGTTAAGAATCTAACTCAAGAGCAGATTCGACTAATCCTTTACGGCAATGGCAATGAGACTCTTTTAATCACATACAAAGACCACATGGGCAGGGCACGCCAGTATTACACAAATTTTGAAGGCGTACTACCCCTTCTGAAACGCCGTCATCGCGAAACAGATTCCGATAGTGTCAGAATTGATATTGAAAGGTACATGTCATCTCACCCCTGCTCCACATGTCATGGAAAAAGACTCAAGGCAGAATCGCTGGCTGTTACTATTGACAGCAAAAACATTATGGATATCGCTGCTCTATCTGTTACAGAAGCCTTGCACTGGGTAAAACAGCTACCTGATCGAATTAGCCCACGTGAACTTAGCATAGCCAACCAGATTATCAAAGAGATTCATGCCCGTTTGGGTTTGCTCAGAGACATAGGTTTAGATTACCTAACCCTGGATCGCTCTTCATCAACTTTGAGTGGCGGTGAAGCACAAAGAATCCACCTGGCTACTCAAATCGGCAGTGGACTCGCTGGCGTGCTTTATATCTGTGATGAGCCTACAGTAGGCTTGCATCCCGCTGATAGCTCTCGTCTCATAACAACACTGAAGCGCCTTCGAGATTTAGACAATACCATAGTCATTGTAGAGCACGACGAAGCCATGATGAAAGCCGCTGATTACATTATCGATATGGGGCCAGGAGCCGGCAAACAGGGAGGAGAGATTATCGCCACAGGGACATTAAAAGACATCATGAATTGCCCCAAGTCAATAACAGGACAATACCTCAGCGGCGCAAAGCAAATCTCCTTGCCACAGCAACGTCGCCCCTGTTCAGGGAAGGAGCTAGTAATCAAAGGTGCTAAAGAAAACAACTTGAAAAATATCGATGTTCACATACCTTTAGGCAACTTTGTCTGCATCACTGGTGTTTCTGGAAGCGGCAAAAGTTCTCTAATTAATGAAATTCTATATAAAAACCTGGCCAGGCTTCTCTATCGAGCCAAGGAAAGACCAGGCAAGTGCGATAGCATTATCGGCACTGAATATATTGATAAAGTAGTTAATATCGACCAGTCTCCAATTGGTCGTACTCCGCGCAGTAATGCCGCCACCTATATAGGAACATTCACTCCAATTCGGGATTTGTTTGCTCAGACTCCTGAAGCCAGAATGCGCGGTTATTCTCCAGGAAGATTCTCCTTCAATGTCAAAGGGGGAAGATGTGAAGCTTGTCAGGGAGCAGGGTATGTCCAAATTGAAATGCAATTTCTGCCTGATGTTACTGTCCCCTGTGAAGCATGTGAAGGAAGAAGATATAATCGCGAAGCACTGGAAATCCGTTTCAAGGGGAAAAATATCGCCGAAATCCTGGATATGCCTGTAGATGAAGCATTGCCCTTCTTCACTCACTTTCCAAAAGTGAAAAGGAAATTGGAGACACTCAGAAACGTTGGGTTGGGGTATATTTGCCTAGGGCAACCAGCGCCCACTCTATCTGGAGGTGAAGCGCAACGCGTAAAGTTGGCCACCGAGCTATCACGTCGCCCCACAAATAAAACCCTGTACATACTTGATGAGCCCACCACAGGCCTTTCCTTCTCAGACGTTGCGTGCCTTTTACAGGTACTACAACACCTGGTAGATTACGGGAACAGTGTAATTGTAGTTGAACACCATCTTGATGTAATCAAAAATGCCGATTGGGTTATTGACCTTGGCCCTGGAGCAGGGAACGAAGGCGGCTACATTGTAGCCACAGGCACACCTGAAGAAATATCCCACAGGAAAAATTCCTCCACTGGCCAATATCTGTATGATATACTATAAGAAGGAAGAGGTATCATCATGAGCACAAAGGTAACCCGAAAAGAAGCGCTTGGTTCCATTCAAGCCAATGTCCAGGATAAAAACATGATAAAGCACATGCTAGCCACCGAAGCCATTATGCGTGCCATGGCTAAGAAATTGGGGGAGAACGAGGACGAATGGGGACTTACAGGCCTTCTTCACGACATAGACATAGAATTAGTTGAAGGTGACCCCAAAAGCCACAGTAAGCTAGGGGCCGACATAGCACGAGAACTCGGCGCCAGCGAGAAAATGGCTCACGCCATCCTGTGCCACAATGAAGCTCATGGCATTTCTCGAGAAACAAAATTAGATAAAGCACTTTTCTGTGCTGGCCCTCTGGGCGAGTTCATCACCGCCTGCGCGCTGGTCCGCCCCAATAAACTCAATGGATTAAGTACGAAATCAGTGATGAAGCACCTCCATGAGAAGAAATTTGCTGTTGGAATTAATAGAGAACAATTGGCTCAATGCCGAGAACTCGGGATGGAGTTAGAGGAATTCGCCTCTTTGGGCATTGAATCAATGAAAACCATCGCTTCAGCATTAGGATTGTGAAAAAATCATCGCTGTCTCAACTACAGACCAGCAATTTTGATAGCTTTTGGCTTGGAATATGAAGGCTTTTGGACCAGTTCCCTCTAGAAGATTAGGACACAGCTTAGGGGTAAACAATATCCCACCTAAAGTATGCACATATTCTTGTGCTTATTGTCAGCTTGGGAATACCATAAAACTGCAAATTGAGCGAGAGAGTTTCTATAAAGCAGAAGGGATAGCCCAGGATGTAAAACATAAGGTTCAAGAAGCCAGAAACAAAGGAGAGCCAATAGACTACCTGGCTTTCGTCCCTGATGGTGAACCCACTTTGGATGCTAATCTGGGTAAGGAAATTGAGCTTTTGAAACCATTAGGCATTAAAATCGCAGTCATTACAAACGCTTCCCTCCTTTGGCGAGATGACGTCAGAAATGATTTAGGAAAAGCAAATTGGGTTTCACTAAAAGTGGATGCCATAAGTGAGAAAACCTGGCATAGGGTTGACAGAGTACACAAATCATTAGAGTTGAAAAGAATTTTAGATGGGATGCTCCAATTTGCCAGCACCTTTAAAGGAGAATTGACAACAGAGACTATGCTTATCCAAGATATTAATGATAGCCATGAAGAAATTAAAAAGATCGCCACTTTCGTGGCAAGGCTAAAACCTAGCAAAGCTTACATCTCTATTCCCACAAGACCACCAGCACAAAAGGGACTGAAAGCTGCAAGCGAATCGATTATCAATACAGCATATCAACTCTTTAAGCAGAAGGTAAGCAATGTGGAATACTTAATCGGCTATGAAGGTAACGCTTTTGCCCTTACTGGCAAAGTTGAAGATGACTTGCTCAGCATTACTTCGGTACACCCCATGAGAGAGGAAGCCATTACAGAGTTTCTGAAAAAAGCCAACGCAAAATGGGATGTAGTTCAAAAATTACTCCAAGAGAATGAGCTTCTGGAGACGGAATATCAAGGGAAAAAATTCTATATAAGAAGATTACGAGGCAGAAGAAATTAATAGTTTCGCTAATCTCACTACTCACCACCACAGACCCAGAATCACATCATTTACCACTCTTTCTGTTGAGCACAATATGCCATTGCAAGAAAAGCGAAGGCAGAGCACACTGTACCCTCTCCCCTTTAACACCAGTTTTTACTACGTTTCATGTTTGAAATTGAATTGCTGGCATCCCCATAAGCTAAGCCCCTCTTGTATTCAAGAAGTAACAAGTATATGCTAGAAATAAGATGGAAAAGGCAAATACAGTGAACAAAAACAAATTAAAGACCTTTAGCTCAACAGTGTACTTATGATAACAGCAGATGAGTATTAAATATATTGCATTGGGGGTGTCAGTATGAACGTGAAGGAACTTCTTCGCTCAATGGCAGACAAGGATGCTTCAGATTTACACATACGGGTCCCGGGACCAGCGGTGATGCGCATTGATGGCAGACTCATACCACAGGAGGATTTACCCCCTATTGATCCCGCAGATGTTCAAGAGGCCTTCGAACAAATTACCACTGAAAACCAGCGGGCTATTTTCCGCCAAGAGCTGGAGTTAGATTTTGCCTATAGTATTCCAGATTTAGCTCGATTTCGCGTCAATGTGATGCTGCAGAGGGGAACAATGAGCATCGCCTTCCGACGCGTGCCAATTGAAATCCCAACCATCGACAAGCTTGGGTTACCCCAACTATGTAAGAAGCTCGTTCTTAAGCCAAGAGGGCTTATTCTCGTTACAGGGCCTACAGGAAGCGGCAAAAGCACTACTCTAGCCGCTATGATCAACTATCTCAATAAGCATGAGCGAAAAAATGTTATCACCATCGAAGACCCAATTGAATACTTATATAAAAACCAAAAGTGTATTGTGGCACAGCGAGATTTGGGGGATGACACTAAATCATTTGCCAGTGCCCTGATGCACGCTCTCCGTCATGACCCAGATGTGATTCTCGTGGGTGAGATGCGTGACCTGGATACTATAAAAACAGCTATCACTGCTGCTGAAACAGGACATCTGGTATTGGGCACCCTGCATACCATTGACACTGTCCAGACTGTTGACCGTATAATTGATGCCTTCCCACCCGAGCACCAACGCCAAATTAGGTTACAGTTAGCTCAGGTGTTGGAGGCAGTGTTATCACAGACCCTGTTGCCACGAGCCACAGGTAAAGGGAGAGTAGCAGCCTTTGAGATCTTGATTGCCACCCCGCCTGTAAGAAACCTAATACGCACCAGCAAAAGTTTTGAACTGCCCAGTATTATGCAGCTTAGTGCTCAAGACGGCATGCAGACATTGAATCAAACATTAGCTTCCCTGGTACAAACCCATGCGGTAGATATAGAAGAAGCTATGTTGAAAAGCAGCAACCCAGAGCAATTAAAGAAGTTACTGCGGGGATACTAAAGCGTTAGCTTCAGTATGCTAGTTTTCTCCATGCCATCCAACCCAACTACGAGGTTTCTAAAGCTTTAACAACATCAGTGAGTTTAGTAAAAGGTTCACACACCAAATTATTCTTCCTACAATAGGCCAGCAGGTCACTGGTAGCAAAAACCCGGTAGGCATATTTTGCAGGTAAGCTATCAGAGTCACCATTACCAATGTATACTACCCTGTAACCCTGTTTCTGAAATAACTTAACGTAAGCTTCTTTGAAGCCGTCGTTTAACTGTTTGCCATCAGGCCCTATATATCGCACTTCTGTTCCTGCAGGACAAAACGAAGTTTGCGCTGCATGTGTTTCGATATTCTCCAAACCCAGTTCTTTTAGTATTGCCTCTATATAGAAATCCAAACCATTGCTCACGATAACAAATCTGTAACCCCTCATGGAACAATAACTTACCAGCTCCTGAAAACCAGCTCGTATCTTGATCTTACCTTTTATAGCCTCCAGTAAAGTTTGCTTGTCGGCTTTAACCATACCAAAGGCTCTAGTGTTAAACTCACCCACATGTATCCTGTGATTTTCATACTCCTGTAGTAATCTTCGCCAATCCCTCCGTGCAAAAGAATCTAAGAGAAAATAGCTAACATCATTCTCTGTAATGGTGCCATCAAAGTCACATTGAATTAAGGTTTCCATTGTTAAATCCATCCCCCCATTATAAGCGAAGCAAAGTAATCTTGGATCATCATACTAACAATTTGATCCCGACAGGGCAATGGTCAGAACCTGCTACACGAGATAAGATATTTGCTTCAACAACCAAATTTAATAGATCCTCAGTTACAAATATATAGTCCAGTCTCCAGCCTACATTCCGCTCTCTGGCTCTTGTTCTTAAACTCCACCAAGTATAATAATTCGGCTCCTTGATAAAATAACGAAAGGTATCAATAAAGCCACAAGCTACAAATTTATCCATCCAGGCTCTTTCTACAGGCAAAAATCCCGAGGTATTCCCATTCTCCCTGGGTCGGGCCAGATCTATCTCTTTATGAGCAGTATTGAAATCGCCGCAAATAATGAGCCTTCCACCTCTCTCCTTAACAGAGGTTACAAAATCAAGAAAAGCATCGTAAAAATCCATTTTATATCTTAACCGTTCATCGTTCATCCTGCCATTAGGGAAATAAACATTAAAAAGGGTGAACTGAGGGTATTTAGTAATCGTGACTCTACCTTCCAAATCAAACTTCTTGATGCCAAAGCCATTTTCAACACTGACTGGTTTCTCTTTCGTGAAAGTAGCTACCCCACTATACCCCCTCCTCTCTGGAAAATTCCAATAGGTATAGTAACCAGGCACATGTTGAATTTCAAAACCAATTTGCTCAGGTTGGACTTTTGTTTCCTGCAAACACAAAACATCAGGGGATTCTTGTTTTAGCCAATCCAAAAAACCTTTTCTCTCCACTGCCCTAATTCCATTAATGTTCCAGCTTAAGATTTTCAGTTCTTTCACAGGCAATACCTCACCTTTTCTAAACAGCCATGATTTCCCTTGCGTTATTTGAACCCGCTCTTGCCATCATGCCCCACACAAAATACATCTAGAGATTAGCATATTCCGCCAAGGCAATAAAAGCTGACACATTGGTTCACACAATTAAGTGGAGTGAACCCCTAGAACTGGACACTTTGGGTTAGGAGGATTTGGCAAGGTGAAAATACTTTATAATGGAGGGAAAGGGAAATCTTGCCA
>JAGGZD010000090.1 GCA_021162245.1 Dehalococcoidia bacterium
AGTTTCAATCCCCCGAAGAGGATTAGTCCTTTTCTGACTTGACTGGGATGCTACTGATAATGTATGCGAAAAAGGAGATGTTTCAATCCCCCGAAGAGGATTAGTCCTTTTCTGACTCTCCGCTTTGGTTTTTAAGCTAGTTTCCGAGCGGCAGCCTGTTTTCTCCCATTTTAGCGCTGAAAGCACATATTTTCAATGGTTTTGTATTCCGAGGGGCTTCATACAGCGAAATAGAGTTGGGCTCTGGTAACAGGTGGTCCGTGTACC
Source organism: Dehalococcoidia bacterium (assembly GCA_021162245.1). Taxonomy (GTDB): domain Bacteria; phylum Chloroflexota; class Dehalococcoidia; order GIF9; family AB-539-J10; genus JAGMDB01. Next base: position 268 of record JAGGZD010000090.1, read on the forward strand.
ACCTCTATTTTCTGGATACAGTTGGAGCAGAGGGTATAGTAACGTAGCCCATCCTCTTCCTTTGTTGCTGTTGTAAGTTTGCGTTTGAGTTTGTCGAATTGTGCCTGGGTGATGTCACATTCAAATATGCTCTTCTGTATCCTGGTACCAAAGCCTTTCAGCATCTGGCTCACTCTGTTTCTTCGTTTGTCGTTGGGGATATCGTAGCACACTACTATGAACATATTATTTTGCTAATAGTGGTCTGTATTCTGGCTCTTTGCCCAAGATGGTTCTCTGCAAGTGTCTCGCTTGCAGCTCAAAGCAGCGTCTGTAGCTGACTTGTATTTTATCTATGGAGTGGGTTATCCGGGTGTGTACCCTCTCCTCGTAATGATGGATGAATTTTTTTATGCCGTCTTGCGTGAGAAATACGCCACCATTTCGTTCAGCATTGCGGAAGTCTGATTCGTGTACAATGTGGCTGTTGACCATCTTCAGCACTGTTGAATCTACAATGATTGGTCTGAATTCCTCCATGAGGTCAAGGGCGAGGCTGGGACTTGAGTATCTGGTGGTATGTAAGAAACCGATGAATGGGTCGAGCCCAACGGCGCACACTGCTGACTGAGCATCGTAAGTTAACAACGTGTAGCCAAAACTGAGCATGGAATTTACCGGGTCTGGTGGTGGGCGCCTGGCACGGCTGCTGAAGCCAAAATCCTTCTTCAAAACCATCTTGAAAGAGGCGAAGTAGGAACTGCTGGCGTATCCCTCCAGCCCCAGTAAGCTGTTTATGTCGTTTGCTCTTTCCAATTTCTTGAGGGATTCTTCTATCAACTCGCAAGCTGAACGCAACTCGTTACTTTCGTGCTCTCTGGAATAGCGCAGGATCATGGTTCTCTGGTTGAGCAGTTTCCCTCGTACTATTTCCCTGGCTATGGCGAGGGTCTGTGGCTTGTCGTGATGTACTTGTAGCTGTTGCTGGCGCAATGTCCCGAACTTGGATTCCGTGGAGAACAACCTACCGTGGTATTTACCATAGCTGGAGCAGAAGACGCAGTCAATGCCACGCTTGAGCAGGTAGTGAATTACAGGGGTAGTGAGGTTGATGTTTCCCAGGATGATTACCTGTTCTACTTTTATCGCTGGAATTTCCTGGAGGGGTTTGCCATCTTTGCTGACGGTGAGGAGTTCACCCTCCTTTCTCAGAGTTGCTCCTTGTTGTGTTAGATAAAGCACTGCCACTTTTTTTCCTCCTTACCTGCCCCATTCCCATGGTCGTTTTAGCTCCAACTCCAGAGTATAAGGCGAATTCGGCAAGGGCATTTATGCTGCGCAATTGTTCTTCTGGAAGTGCGTTGTTCAGCAGGTAGTTGCACTGCCCTGTAAAGCCTGCTTCCTGGTAAGTGCCAAAGTTGAGCATTGCTGTTTGCAGGCGGTAGCGAGTCAACAAAATGCGTGATTCAAAACATTGATATAATTCTGTGTCTAATTTCAGTGAGGAGAAAGTGTTCCAGCGATTGAGGAGGCTGCCGAAAACGAGTTCTGGCTGTGGGAAAAGAGTGTTTCTCGTGCCTTTGGAGCGAAATACAGTAGGACTGAGGAACTGCAGGGATATATTGTGTTCTGCCTTAGCGGAGGACAGTAGTTCTTCATAGGAACAAAAGTTTTTGTGAGGCCTTTTAACATCTAGCAACTGTACTTGTTTTACCTGAAAGCGAGATGGGCCCAATTCCAGCTCCCTGGTGCTCCACTCCAGGGCGGACTTCAAGAAATAGGCGAATATCTCATCGCTAAGGAAAGCGAGACGGAGAGAAAGATATTTCATGCTCATGGAAGTTGAACTTGTGGTCCTTTGATGGGGAGGGAAAATTACGGAGGTGGTAAACGGTTTGGGCCCATCTATCGCATGTAATCTGGCGGCAATCTCGGGAGCTGAATTCTGCAGTATGTTAAGAAATAGGGCATAGGAGTTATAGCTTAGAGCAACAGGCAATGGGTTATTGTCCAGAGGAGTAAGTTCCAGTTCTACAGTTTGTGGTATCACGCACCCCCAGTCGGGCTTAAGGGGAATTGAATCCGCATAGCATATGGTTTCAAATGTAAGTTGCTAAAAACCTCATCCAGAAGGCTTTTTACAAACAACTCCTCTTTGCTGTAATCATCGGTGCGAATTGGAGTAAAGCCATGAGCCATCAGCGATTTATTGCGAATTCTCAGGAAATTCCTCAACTTACCATGGTACTGCTTATGATAGAGGTTTCCCAGAGGCTCATCGTGAAAATCTGCCAGCTTTGCCAGCAAATCGAAAGCAGGGGTAAGCGGGAGCCTGATCCTGTCAGTTCCTTCTGCCAGATTTTTATATTCCGGTCTCATTTCTGGAGGTAATTTATTCAATACAATATTACCAGTATCTATATCATATGCCAGTTTGAGGCGAATCTGTGCTAGCAACTCCAGCGCACGATAAAGCCTTGCCACAGCATCATCAAATCTCCCCTGGCTGGCGCGTCTTTTTGCATTGAGGTACAAATCCTCCACGGGTTCATATCCGTGGCCCTTTGGGCTGTTGCTCAACTCTGGCAGTTCCTCCATATGTAAAGTTGTGTCCAGCTTTTTTCGGCTCCATATCACCGCTTCAAGAAACATAAGCAGTTCTGTATATTCTGCCCTGTAGTTGTGAAGGATTTTCCATGCTGAGGCATGGTCAAACTTATCCCAGGAATCCAGAGCTCTAGACAGAGCAAGCCATTTCTGTAGCATAGTTGCTTTCTCTGAGTTAATATCGGGTAAAGTTAATGTCTCCTCCAGCCAGCTTGTGGCGGCAGGATAATCAAAGCGAGCAAAGCATTCGGAGATGGTCAATACCCGACGTTCCAGGTGAATCTTAATAGCATGGCTGGTGCGTAGGCTCTGCGTACCAGCGGTGACCTGCCTCAAACTAAAACGTGCACCGCTCACCAGCCCGAGCGTTATATTTTTTGTGTCCATGGCTGCTGTGGCTAATCCAGCGCTCATGCTTTTAGTGCCGCCGGTGTAATCAGCGATTATTTTTGCCTCAGGAAATTCTTCTCGGAGATGCTGAAGCAGAGCCAGGCTATCGGCATAGCATTTGTTAATGTCATCTATGTCATCGATAATGTTAATCTGCCTGGTGATATTTTCTGCTTTTGCCTTTGTGCATATGTCATCGATTGTTTTGGCGCTCCTGCGAGAACAAGTAAAACATATCTTATCAGGCTTACCCTGAGCAATCGAAGTTATGATGGGTTGAGGGCTTCCGCCGACGCTGGCAACCAGGATTATCATGTTAACCTCCAGAGAGCCTTATGGATACGGGTAAGGCAAAACCATACTGGACTACCTGGGGATGTTCACTTGATAATCCAGCAATAAGTCTGCCGTAGTAGTCGCGAACAGGGGAGTCGTAGAAAACTGAGCCAGCCGTGAACATTAGCAGGGGTTTTTTGAAGGGGTTAGTTGAACTGGCATATTCCTCACCTAATTTCCCATATTTGACCAGTGTTTCCCAGTAACCTTTAGCAGGGTCATGTTTGGCAGGCACGAAGTTAGACAAGCTGATAAAAGCATTGGCATCGTGGGGGGAAACAAATCCAGCGAAAGGTTCAAATTGGATCATCTCCAGCCAGCCGTAACCTACCGATTTTCTCTTTCCATAGCCAGTCTTAGATAAGTACTGAAACAGCTCCCGCGCTCTGTCCTCGAATCCATTGGCTATTCTGGCATAGATGCTAATGGTGTTGAAGTAATGTTCTTCGAAGGGATACAGGCTCTGCTCTTCAGCGGTGGTGGTATTGGTTATGCGGTTTATCTGGTTCTTGAGGGTAACCCTGTGGCGAGCCTTTGGTTTTGGCAAGGGGTAAACCATTTCTCCTCTGAGTACGTGGTTGAATTCCTCGGGACTTAGAAGAAGGTTCTTCTTAGCTTGCTTTTGTCTATCGAATTGCTTCTCTGAAACCAGCGCTGGCGAAGGCAGTACAGGGCGAGGAAGCAAGTCACCAGGAAAGCCGTTGGAGATGAACAGAGGAGGCTGCGAGCTGTCGTAGGCAGCGATAAAATCTGTAAGCTCATGCTCACCATGCAGGTACTTCAGCCCCCAGCAGAGATGCCCCCAGATAGTATCGGCCTGCCACTCCGAAGAAAGCCACGATTTCGCCTTAAATTTGATTCGATACCATTTCATATTGCTAATTCAATCCCAATCGCCCTCTATTTGCACCCAGCCATAGCCCCTGGTTCCTGAGCCCCCGAGGTAATCCTTTTGGATCAGGTTGATGGCTTCGTTGATGTATTCTTTCATCTTAGGTTCATTATCTCCGTTTAAGATGCGTAGGGACAAATTGAGGTCAAATTCAGTGCCTTGAGGGACCCTTTCCATCGGACGAGGATGTTCGGCAGTATTCTTGTCGCGGTTGATTATGTTCTCTGTCTTTACTTCGGCATACTCCAATCCTCCTTCCCTGAGAGGCTCCAGTTCTTTTTTGGATTTATCCGAGAGCAAGGCATCTCGAACTATAAGCCTGGATGGACCTAAATTATGTGCCATGTTCTTATGAGCTCCAAATATCCTGCATACTGGGCACTCATCTTGTCCACAGCCACAGGGGCTGCCTCCTTTTTGTATTAGTTGGCCTTTGTCCCAATGCAATCCTACCCTGTTATGTTTGTACTCCAGCAATGAACGCAATTTTCCTTTCAGCGAAGACCCCGGGATATAGGGGAGTTTGCTTAGAGGGTCACGAATAATGGGGTTATCCATACCCCCTATTTCCAATTCCTCTTTTGATCCACCGATGCGCAGACCAGTCTTACAGATTATCCTGCCAGTGAAGGTGGCGTATCTCAAACCAACTTTTTGCATCATCTATTACCTCCTTTATTTTCCTCAAGATATCTAACATAAGCAACGATGCCTTGTAAGTGCATCAAGAATCCTCTTTTGAACGCATTTGGGTTACTGGATTGAAGTATCAGATCAATATTTTTGTCCATGAAAGTCTTAAATAATTCAGGAGCATTTTTCTTGCCGACGGCGGCAGCAGCCAAGTGTTTAAAGGCTGCGATATCTTCTTTCAGACGGTCGAAGTTTTTCGCGCCAGAGTCAAGTTGTCTTTCCAATGCGCGCGCTCTATTAAAAAAACGGCGCAGCTGATTGGAACTTAGCCCCTGCATCTTAAACAATCGCGCTATCTCCTCAGGCCAGGATTGCATTATCTCGGGCCACAGATTCTCCTGATTACCCTTGGAATCGAAATACCCCTTTTGAAGATAGCCTTCCGGCAAGCGGGCAGGTGGACGTCGCTCCCATTGAGAACTGCGACGCGGCGCTGGGCTGTGTGAATATCCTCCTCTATCCCTCATGATGAACCTCCTTTGCTATAAATGAGCAGAGTTGTAATCAATCCCAGATTATCCAGGGCGAGTTGTTGCTTCTTATCTTGAGGGCGCGGGTTGAGCAAGCTTTCAGTCCACCTGTAGAATGAGGGTGATTTCTTAGCATCGAGATTCCGCGCTATATTATAGGCAAGCAAGGGATAGAAGCGTAGCCTCAGGGTGTCGCCATTTTTAGAGCCCTGTAATATATCTGAAAGCGCTAATAAGTGATATAGAAAGGCAGAGGGTACCTCACCAAGAGATTTAACCAATCCCTGCCATATGGGATAAATAGCTTCCCATTCGCCCCACCTCAGAGTTTTGCCCAACAGTGTAATGCTGTCCTTTTCAGGTTTCTCCTGGGATTCATTCTTTTTGTAGTGTTTGGATTGCTCTAAGGCTACATCGACGTCCCTGGCTGCCCTGGCTATGGGATAGCTGTGTTTGCTCATGATAACGCCGGCGGACAATGTTATATTGGGGTTGCCAGTGAATCGGGCGAATTCTGTTTTCAGCTTACCAGCGAAGAGCAGCAGCTCGTCCCATGGCCCAATTATGAAAAGGTCATCACCCCCCGAGTACACAATATATAAATTCTCGTTTTCCATTGCCAGGTGCTCCACCCAACCCGTGAAGAACAGGTCGAACATGCGGCTGACAGTGGATACCCTGGAAATGGTATCCATAGAATAAGTATCCCTCTTTAATCCGAAGATGAAAGTTTTCCCCAGGTTATCTACATCTGCCTTGAGGACACCAATCAGCTTTTTGCCATTGGCTCTATTTGCCAGGCATTCGAAAGATGCAATAGAAGGCTTTTCTACCTGACATACAGGACAATTATCTGGGCGGGCAACGAAGTTAGCCAGGTATTTGCTGGCAGCGGGCTGGTCGGTCAAAGTGGTCAGGTCGGAATCATTTAACTTGAGAGTTAGATAAGGCGTATTCTGCTTGATATCGGGAGGAGAGGTTATCACAGATGCTGAATAGCCAAGGATAGGGATATGCCCCGTCCTGGGGGCATCGAAGAAAGCGACATATTCCGCCTGTGGTAAACTGGCACCGACTTCGCGGTCAAGCCAGCAATGTCGACATAACGCTTCTTTCCACTGAGGGAACTTGTGGCAGGAACGGCATGGCGTTTGTCCTTCATAGCTTAAGGGAAGCACGAAGGATGACTCCTGCCAGGCGCTATTGCTGGTTATGGTCTGGCTGAATCGCTGGTGTTTCTGTATATCCAGGGCGTGGGAAGATTCGCCCAGTATCGAGCTAAAGCCACTGGCGTTGTCTCTACTGGCTTTGAAGCCAGTATCTCCAAACTCCGTTAAAGCGAGGTTCAAGGACAATTCTCCGTTAAGCTTGTTTAGAAACCATTCATCGGCAAAGCTTTGCATCCGGGTTACAGATTCTTTTATCCGGGGGAGGGCTGGAAGCAGCAGATAGAACCTCCCACCGGAGTTTATTATTGTGTGAAGGGAGGGAATCAGCCCTGAGCTACGAAGCAAGTGGTGAGCGGCAATTTCTGAACAAAGCTGTACGTACAATGAGCGAGCTCGCAGTCGCTTTGCCACGCCTCCACCAACCCCAACGCTGGCAATATCAAAGATGTAGTTTTGAATGCCTGAGATATCCCCCACAACGAGGCAGAATCGCTTGCTAGTATCATGGCGAAGGTCTGTTTCAGTCAGAGTATCGCTTTCTTTGTGGTACAGGTAAAGGCAACTGGCGATTGCTGCCGTCGTTTTCAGGTGGTCGAATAGGGAAACATCGGGAATTCTTTCCTGTGTATTGCTGGGAATACACCCGCAATAGTGGTAGAGGAGGCTAAGCATGTGTGTCAATATTGAATCGAAATTTGTGATATCTAACTGGCTATCGGGAGAGTGGAATATATCTCCAAATGAAGCGAGGAATGATCCAGGGCCTGAGATGAGCTTGTCGAGTTCGCCTGGGTAGTAGGCATCAAAAGAGTCGGGGAATATAGCCCCCAGAGAAGCCGTATCCCCCAGCGTGACCGGGTGATATTTGCCATGGACAAGCTCGTCGCTTTCTTTACAGGTTTTTTGACCCAGCCTTTCCAGTACAGAAGACAAAGGCGTAAGCTTGTAACCCTGCCATTGTTCACTGTTTTCACCTCTTTCCGAAGAGGATAAATTATCCGCCTTGCTAACCAGAGTGGCCAGTGCCCTTATATGGTCGTCGCCGATGCTCTGAACCAGCATCTCCGGGGGAAAGTGGTGCGAGTTTTCGTGGTGCTTTGATACAAGTTCTTCAAGGATGGCAACATCAGTTGACGCGTTAAACACTTGTTGGTTGGCCCTGATGAAATCAGCGGAGAATTTGGGGTGCTGACCCTTATCCAGGTTAAGAAATTTTCCCCGTTGTGTAAGCTTCCCTATGTCATGCAACAAAGCAGCCAGCACAACCGTTTGATATTCTTGAACATCTGCTGTCATGGCTTATATACAAGGCTTTCTTTCCGTACACTGTTATAGAAAGCCTCATTTTGACCCTATTTCAATTATACAACCTGATGTCAATTTGTAAAGGGGTAGTCTCACCCACGCTGATGACTTTCAATCCCCCTGAGAGGATTAGCGTTTTCCCCACGTGAATGTCCAGCAGCTCATAGGCGAATGGTGGAAGCCTAGTTTCAATCCCCCTGAGAGGATTAGCGTTTTCCCCACCAGCAACGCAGGGCTGATAAACAGGTTAAGAAGCTATATAGTTTCAATCCCCCTGAGAGGATTAGCGTTTTCCCCACTGGGTATTTTGTAGCTAATTACGATGACGCACAAGCTAATAGTTTCAATCCCCCTGAGAGGATTAGCGTTTTCCCCACTCTCCGCTTTGATTTTAAAGCTAATTTCCGAGCGGTAGCCTGTTTTCTTCCATTTTAGCGGGGAAAGGACATATTTTCAATAGTTTTGTATTCCGAGGGGCTCTAACCTTATCTTGCCTTTGAAAGCGCTCTTGCCTGCGGCATTGAATAATTTACATCCTTGATTTTCTGCGACGCCTGAGGTAAAACACCAGTGCAGGAATCCATATCCAGCAGAAGATGCCAATCCAGATAAGAGCAGTCACGATGCCTCTCAGGAATGTTACCAGGCCTCGTATTGCTGACCTGATGGCGTTGGAGGGACTCCATGGCCCTGCCAGGGCTCCCGGCTCGCTCAGGCTTATGTGGATAAACGACATATCCGAGGTGCGCTCCAGGTATTTCATGCGCCCTTCGATTTGCTCGATTTGCTCTCGTATGTTAGAGAGTTCTCGCCATACCTGTATTGTATCCTCCACCGATTCCGCTTTCTCCAGCAGTGCCAGGTACTGGCTCTCGGTTGCCTGCAGGTTGTGTAATCGGGCCTGCAAGTCAACGTATTCCTCGGTTACATCCATGCTATCGGTGCTCTCATGGGGAACATCTATTGCCAGTTGGCGGAGCCTGTCGAATGCCTGGTCGAATTTCTCGACAGGAATGCGGATGTTCATGTTAGCCGAGGGCCCCTCATCGGTCTCATATTTATCTGATGAAACAACATACCCGCCCAGTTCATCAGCTATGCTGGCGATTTCGCCCATGGTAGTAACTACAGACTCTACCTCCAGTGATATGCGACCACTTTTCACAATCTTGCGTTCGACATTTAAGTCAACGGGGATTTCCCTGCCCGGATAGCCTTGCTCTTCAACGTACTTTTCGGTTGCGTCGCCAGCCCACTTTTCCGACGGTTCTGGCATTGATGGTGAGGGCATCGCTGATGCACAGGCTCCGGTTAGCGTTAGCGTCAGTACAAGCAACAGCGGAATCAGGAATTTGAATCGTTTAGTCATCTACTTGCCTCCTTGAAAACATTTAGCATTCCATGGAGCATGGTCATATTTGCTATTCTAACATTAAAAACGTGAAATAACCTTCAAAGGTTTATGGTTCGTGCAGATATGCTCGTAAATGATGGTTTTATAGCTTGCCACTATGACTCATAAATATTAGACTGGAGGTGGGGTTTGTGTGCTAGACTATAGCTTGATTATCTTCTGCGCGTCGCGATGCCCTTTAATTAGCGGCTTCCAAACGGACTACAAAAAGCACAGGGAGACTGGATTTGTGCTTACGGATGTGTGGAGAAAGATGAACATACAATGAGTATAGATTCTATTGAATGGATTGGACAGGAGCATGGACATGCTTCCTAAGCATCAGACTAAACCTTCGACGTTGCCTGGTGTTAAGGGCTGGCGAAAAACCTTCAGCTCTCTGCAAGTTCGGGATTATCGCTGGTACTGGGCGAGCAATGTGAGTGGCTTTTTTGGCTTCCAAATGCAGCTGGTTGCCAGGGGGTGGCTAATCTACAATATGACGGATTCTGCACTTCTCCTGGGGATTGTCACCGCTGCATGGGCATTGCCCACCTTGATAATCGGCCCCTTCGGTGGTGTGATAGCTGACCGTGTGGAGAAGCGGAACCTCATTTTGCTCAATCAAACTATGACAGTGCTGATTAGCTTAGCAATAACAATTCTTATTGTCATTGACGCTATCCAGGTATGGCATCTCCTGGCTGCTTCTATCTTGAGTGGCGTGATTTTTTCATTGAATATGCCTGCGCGCCAGGCAATTGTCCCTGAACTGGTGGGGGAAGAGAGGTTAACGAATGCCATTGCGCTCAATTCATCGGGCATGAATGTGACCAAGATCGTGGGGCCAGCTCTGGCTGGTATCCTGGTTGGGGTTATCGGTATACCGGGGGTATATATGATTATAACCGGGTGCTATGCAGGGACGGTTTTGGGTATGGCGAAGGTCCCACGTACGGGGATAACTCTCAGGAAGGAGAAGAGGAATGTGCTGAGCGACATTGCTTATGGGTTTAGATATGTTCGCCATCACTTGACTATTCGGGTGTTGTTAATATTAGAGTTCATTGTCAATTTCCTGGGCTGGCCTTACATGATGTTGATGCCGGTGTTTGCACGAGATGTTTTTGGTCGTGGAGCTTCTAGCCTTGGATTACTAATGAGCGCAATTGGAGTCGGCTCTCTCTTTGGTTCTCTTGGATTGGCTTACCTGGGTGAGTTCAAGCGCAGAGGGTTTTTTCTGCTGGGCCTCTTTTTCGTGTTTGGCGTGGGCTTGATACTGTTTTCAAATTGCGAAACCTTCAACTTAGCTCTTTTTTCCCTCTTAATCGTGGGCGGGGTGAGCACTGCCTCCTTTGCGTTGAATAATACCCTTATACTGGGTAATGTAGAGCACGAAGTGCGTGGGCGGGTGATGTCCATATATATGATGACATGGACTGCGGAGGCTATTGGCGTCTTACCTCTTGGGGCTCTTGCTGAAGCTAAAGGCGTGTCTTTTGCAGTATCTCTCGACGGGGCGCTTCTGGTGCTTCTGACTGTTATAATAGCTGCCACGGTGCCGCAATTGAGGAAATTGTAGTCGCCAGAACTGCAGGTTACAGATCGAAAATTTTCCCCGGGTTGAGGATGTTGCGCGGGTCGAAAGCCCTCTTTACAGCCTTCAAAATGTTCAAATATGCTGCATTCATCTGAATTGCGAGGTACGGTTTTTTATCACAGCCAATGCCATGCTCCCCCGATATTGCTCCTCCGAAAGAAACCCCTGCGCTGTATATGTCCTTTAGTAGAGGAGGAAGCTTTTTGAGCCACTCCTCTTTGCTCATATCGACGCATACAGGATGCAGATGCACATTGCCATCGCCTGCGTGCCCATAGGCTATTACCGGTATGTTGTGCTCTTTCGATATTTTCTTTATTCTGGCGATGAACCTGGCTATTTCGCTACGGGGAACAACTATATCCACCAGTTGCACGGGAGCAAATCCTCTTATGGCGGGATAGAACTTCTCCCTTGCGTCGAGAAGCTCCCTCATAGCTCGTTTACTGCCTGGTATCATAATGTCGATGGCTCCGTGTTGTTTACATATCTGGTCGACTGAGGAAAAATAGTCGTAGATTTGGCTTTCCAATTCAGCCTCCATGATTATCATGAGGAATGCTTCATGGTCATGATATGGGAGTTCCTTACCCAGGTGTTTTTCCACAATGTGAATAATGCTCTTTTCCATAAATTCAATGCCAACAGGCACCATTTTTAATCTGAGAATTTGTGGTACAGCATCGATAGCACCCTGCAGGTTTGTAAAAGGAATCAATGCCACCTCCCTTTTCGCAGGGCGGGTGGTGAGCTTCAACATGACGCTGCTAACTACTGCCAATGTTCCTTCCGAACCGATAATGAGCTGTGTTAAATCATAGCCCGTGGAGCACTTTACGAACTCTCCGCCGCTTTTTATGATTTCGCCGCTGGGGAGCACCGCTTCCAGGCCCAGGACATGATGTCTGGTTACGCCGTATTTGACTGCATTCATTCCTCCTGCGTTCGTGGCTATGTTACCTCCGATGGTAGCGGTCATTTCCCCAGGGTAGAGAGGATAGCAAAGCCCCTGTGACTCTACCTGGTTTTGAAGTTCGGATAGAGTTACGCCTGCTTCTACAGTAGCTACGAAATTGTCCTTATCTATGCGCAAAATGTGGTTCATTCGCTCCATGGAGAGCACGATACCATTGCAGATAGGGGTGCAGCCGCCGCTTAATCCTGTCCCCGCGCCTCTCGGGGTAACAGGGATTCTCCTCTCGCTGGCAAAAACCAGTAACCTGGATATGGATGCAGTATCTGTAGGGCGTACTACGACTTGTGGAATGTGGGATTGGGCAAGAGGAGCCTCATCGTGGGAATATCCCTGTATATCGCTTTCGCTCGTGGAAACATTATCTCTACCCACGATAATCGCCAGCTCTGTGATGATTTCAGGGGTTACTCTTGTATATTCGTACTTCATTCTTCATTTCTGTTCTTATATTATCATCGAATGATAGCACAGAGCTTGCTTTTGTTGACATGCCCGGGGCCTGGCGCCTCATTACATGAAGCGCTGCTGGAAACGCAGTCGAGTTGACTTATTTTAGTTGAGTCTTGCAGGGTTATCATGTTTTCAGGCTGCCGGTATGAGGGGTGGGTGTCTTCTCTGGGGGAGTGGGCAGGTTGCTTTTGAGAATCATGTCTTTCACCTTACACCCAATATCCCTGGCGATTACCGGGCATTTTACCTTGAGCAGGAAGAATAAAGGTGCTCTTTCTCCCGATAACGTTTCGAAATTGCCCTGCCCTTTGCTGATGATTAACGGTGCTGCATGATAAATGTCGAGGAATTCCTTAGAGCAAAGATTTAGAACCGTGCCGGCGGCATCCCCTCCGTTGGATATGACTTTAGCTATTTTATCTATCCCGCAATCGTGAGCATCTTTAACCTGGACATCATTGATTATGGGTTTATCTTTGACTACGTAGGTTATCTCTTTATCCAGTTTTCTCAGTTCCTCAATTAAGAGTTTATCGAATACTATCTCTCCGGCATTATCTCCTAAATAGAGGATTGATTTAGTATTATCCAATGCTTGCTTGAATTCATGATAGTGGAAAATAGAAAATTTGCTTTTCAGGGAGTTTCTGACTTCCTCTTCAATATTGAAGAATGCTTGCCCACTATTGAAGGACGGCAGCGCTCCGTAGTCAATGATATTGCCGGCGATAGCCAACCTTATAGCCGTGAGAATTCTGTCTTCTGAGTTTTTGACCATCGCCTCCAGTTTGGGATACAGGTTCAGTATGAATTGGTTGCTGTTTTTCCTGATTTCCCTGTAAGGGTCTTCGTTACCAGTTAGCCTGCTAACTAACTGGTAAACGATTCTCCCCGTCTCTGGAGGTGTGCTTTCCATGGAAAAGCTAGGAGCTAATTGGGCAACTTCATCCAGTACCTTCTTCTGCATATTCTCGTTGGCGCCACTGATTCTTGCTACTGCCAATGCCTGTGCGAAAAAACAGGGAATACAGTCCAGGTATGTTTTCATTTATCCCCCATTTTTATACTATTTACCTGCTCTGGTGACAATGCTAGTGTCCTTAAGCCAGCAGATCCGCCTCGGCTCTCTTTAGAATTTTAGATATTTCCTTTTGAATATCTTCAGGTATGGGTTCAACCTTATGAGTGGCCAGGATTTCCTTTACTTTTTCGTGAGCCACTTCAGCAATCGTTTTAGAGCCTTTTTTCTGCCATGTCTCAAAGCTATCTATGTCACTGAGCCTCGACATCCACCTCTCTCTGAAATGCTTTAATGTGTGTTTTTCACCTAAGAATATTCCTCCGGGGCCAACCTTATCAATGACATCTATGGCTAGAGTCTCATCATTCACTTCAAGCCCCTGGGTGTACCTTAAGGCATAATCTATAATCTCATTATCGATGACTAATGCTTCTGGAGATGTAGTGCGGCTACCTTCTAATGCTCCCAGTCCGAGAGCAATATCGGGAGGAGTTAATATCTGTGTGATAATTGAAATTGCATTTTCATAACCAGCCTGCACATCCAGGACTTTGGAGAGGGTACCAGAAACCTCCATCTCAGCTGGCAAGTTATAATAGTGAGCTAACTGGTTCAGAGCGAGCTCCATAAGGTCGCCCTCCGGTGACAGAATTCCTGAGCCTGTCTTAAAATCCACACTACTAACGTCAGCTGCATACACCACCGGCGCTCCGGGGCTGGCAAATTCCTGGATAACCAGGCCACCGAGAACTTCAGCGTTGTTCATAACTATCGTGCCTGCCAGGGTAGCAGGCCCTGTCTCACCCAGTGTAGGCATGGGGTATATAGCAACAGGGATACCAGCCTTCCCCAGCTCTATGCTCGCTTCTGTCATTCCCTTATCATAACTAAGAGGAGAAACAGTACAGATAACATGTGAAAAAATAGGCCTTTTCCTGAGTTCTTCTCTGCCACCGACAATGGCAGCAGCAATTTCAATCTGGTACTGGGCATCCTTAGTATTCGTGGCATCGCCCTCGAAATGTTTTTCCGAATTCTTTAGACCGGTGTACATATCAGCTATGTACCGTATGGGCGTAGGCACGTCCATGCCAGCCCCCAATGGCCAGATGAGGTCTACATGGTCGAGGGAATCTGCTATTATCGAACAGCGGGCAATATCTTCACTGGTCGAGTATCTACGCTCCCCGGTTTCCCAGTCTATTATGAAAGGGGGCCCTCCCTCGGCGGCAAAATGGGTCTTCTGCTTATCCAGCACGAAGTCATATTTTGGATTCCTGGCGGCGTATGTGATGGTCTTCGGAGCCATATTCAGTGCCTCCTGGACCAATTTTCTGGGGATACTTACATGGTTGCTGGTGTAATCAACTTTC
>JAGGZD010000095.1 GCA_021162245.1 Dehalococcoidia bacterium
AAACAGGTTGCACTCCTCTCTGTCTATCGTGGTGTAACCGACCTCATCAACTAATGTTGAGCTCAACATTAATAGATAAATGTTAAGTGATCATTAATGTTAAGATTATTTGCTATTTACTTTCTATGGAATATTTTTATACTTAAATACTCAACATTAATATTTCAAGATTTTCACAATATCCTACAGTGATTCCAACCATGCCAGGATATCGGGATCTTTCCTCCATGTAGATGGAGAGGAGTTTTCCTCACAAAGGGGTTTAGCTATCTCGAGAACCTGCTGCTTCATCTCCATATCCATGGTAGCATATTTATTGGTAGTATTAGGGCTTGCATGTCCTAGCCAATTCGCAATTGTGCTGAGATCGACACCGGATTTTAAAAGGTAAACTGCTGTGCTATGTCTTATACTGTGTGGATGAAGAGATTTCTTTTTGAGGGATGGCTGGATGAGAGAAGCTTTCCGCAAATATTTTTCCAAGATATATCGGACACCAAACCTGGTAAGAGGTCTACCCAGATGATTCCTGAAAAGAGTGACAGGCTTTCTAAGATCAATTCCTTGCTCTTCAGTATACTCACGCAGTATCTGGGCAGTCTCAGGCCAAATGGGACAGATGCGTTCTTTTTGTCCTTTCCCGAAAATATAGACACTAAAAGGTCTTGATAATTGCAGATCGTTTGCCTTAAGGTCCACAATTTCCTGCACTCTGGCCCCGGTGTTGAACATGAGCTTCAAAAGAGCACAATCACGTCTGCCATCAAAGGTGGAACTATCAATGGCTTTAAAAACTGCCATGATCTCATCAAATTCAAGATAGTCGATAGAATGAGTAGACATACGCTTGAAGGGGATACTTAAGATACGCTGTGATTGATCGAGATAGTCTGGGTACATAGCCGCCAGGCAACGGAAGAAGCTATGTATTGCTGAGAGGCGGATGTTGCGTGTGCCTATCCTATTTTTACGGTTTGATTCCAGATAATCGAGAAAGGCAATAACTTCAGCACTTCCTATGTCTTCAATTTCGAGAGCCGCAGTAGCAATATTCTTTTGTTGGATAAGAAACTCTAATAAAATTTTAAAGCTGTCCCGATAACTGAGGATAGTGTGAGGGCTCATACCTCGCAGTTTAGGCAAGTAATTAGAAAAAAATTCTCTCAATGCCATACCAAGAATGCCAGATTGCTGCACTTTCATTATGCACCTCCTTGATCAAGGTTTTTAGTACTGCTAGCAATAAGTTTGCCAAAATTTTCATAAAAGCGATTGCTGGCTTCTGAACGGATTCCCTCAAAAAACCTCAGGTAGTAGTGGGTAGATTGTATGGAGACATGTCCCATATACCGAGAGAGCAATGGAAGTTTGGCTTGCACATCGTAGCCTTCAACATACCACCGCTTAAGGGCATTCAGAGCAAAGGAGTGACGTAAATCATGGATTCGAGGTGACTTGGCTTTCCTGGTAAAGATTTTAAGTGAAGAGCAAAGGGTACTCCAATTAGAGGTAAATCCAGTGGCTGTGTAGGATCCTCCTTGAGGCCCACCATATCCACTCCACACAAGTGGTGCCGTTTCTTCCATAGGTAGCCTGTTGTTGTGGCGTAGGGTTAAATATTCCTCAAGATCCGCAGCCACTGAGAGCGATAGAGGGATGATTCTGGACTTGTGAAATTTGGTAGCCTTAATCAACAAAGTTTTCTCAGCTGAATTGAAATCACCTAATTTTAAACGCAGAAGTTCTCCACGACGGAGTCCGGTTGTGTACAGCAGGATAATTGCTAGACGCATAGTCTGTGAACGTAAAGGACAACGACTACAGGGACTAAGGTATCGTGTGGCGCTCAATAGACGGGCTATCTCTGATTCCGAAAAGACATAAGGAGTTATTGGCTGATGATTGGTGGGAAAAGTCAAGATATCAGGAATAAACGACTCTTGTTCTCTACGGCAGCAATACAGGCAAAAGTTCCGTACATGTCGCATGTGATTACGCCGGACAGTTTTTGACAGATAGTGCAAGGTTGTGCACCAATCTTTGAATATCTCGGCAGTTAAATCTTTTGCTATAGGATATTGAGCTACCAGGAAATCGTCCAAGCAATGAAGAGTTCTAGCCTCGTTACTATAATTTCGGCCGAGGGATCTCTTGAGCTGGAGATAGTCGCGGATCTCTTCTGCAAGAAAGCTTCTCAAGGAATTAAGTGATTTTGTTTTGGATTTTGTAGCTTCCTTTCGATCCCTGATCCTTGGTCGTAGATTAGTAGTAATTTTATTTAATTTGACCTCTGGTCCCTGCGGTACAGGAAGTGCTACAGTTCGCAGATCTTCTATATCCAGACGCAGATAAACACATGTGCTTTCGGCACTTCGATGCCCCAGCAAATCGCCAATAGCCTTTACAGGCGTTCCTCGGCGAAGCAAATGAACAGCATAGGAATGGCGGAGACAATGTGGCCCTTGATAAGGAATGTCTAAACCACTTTTCCTGACCCGAAGCTGAAAGGCTTCGGCAACAGCGGTAGGTTTTAATGGTCCATTGGGTGCTCGAATGCGAAGAAACAGCTCGCGATAGGGAAGCTCAGGCCGACTTTTCTTCAGATACTCGATCAACACGTCTCCAACAGCATCGGTAAGAGGCAGGAGAAGTGGATTGCCTCTTTTTCTCTGGGGCACCCGGATTACTCCAGCTTTCCAATCAATGTCATCCAAGGTTAATGAAACAACTTCACAATCTCGCATCCCATAGGTAGCAATCAGAAACAACATCGAGTAATCACGGATACCATGTTCGCTTTTCCGTTCGATGGAAAGGAGAAGGGAGTTGACCATTTCCCAGGAGAGAGAACGAGGCAATTGTTCCATTCTATAAATCCTTGGCGTATCAATCATCGTATGAAGGGTACTCTTAATAACCCCTCGCTCAAATTGAAACCTGAGAAAGGATCGTAAATATCCTACAACATGCTGAAGGGAATAACGGTTTAGCCTCTTAGCACAGAGACAAAGGAAGCCTTCGATCTCCTTAGTAGTAAGCATTTGCAACGCATTTACATTGGCATCATAACGAATGTATCCGAGAAAATCTTTTAAGTATTTGCTGTGAGATCTGATGGTACTGTTTTCAAGGCCACGTACCTCTCGCAAATACTTTGAGAAATGATCAAGTTCTGAACTTATTGGAGTTTTTGGCCGGGGCAAATTGGGAGACAACCTGTGAGTCTTTTCAAGAAATAGTTCCATCTGGCGGACTGTCCCTGCAATGCAGGGACTACGGTGACGATAGTAGTTCCAGGCAGTGTTAAATGCACTATGAGATAGACTACCAAAAGATTTAACATTGTGCTCACGAAAGAACTCTTCAATCCTTAAAGCATGTTTAAGCTGGCATCGTACTGTCATGATAGAGTAGCCACGTTGATGTGACCATACAATAAAATCATCGAGAACTGAACCAAGGAGAGGAAGGGAAAGGTACTTCTGATAAGCTTTAGGGCGTAATTTTGCTATCATATGAGCCTCCTTTCTAAATAAATTAGAATCCAGAAGGCTCTATTATCCTAATTATAAATGTGAAGTAAAATGTCTTTGTTATGCAATCCTTACAATAAGTTACGATGTTCTCTTAACATTAATGATCACTTAACATTTATCTATGACCATAAGAGCTGACTTCATGATGCGTCTTATCCTGTATTCAGACTTCTTTTGAACTTCAGCTGTTTTTAATAGCTTTATAAGATTGGTTATCCGTTCGAAACACACCTTATAGCCTTTC
>JAGGZD010000018.1 GCA_021162245.1 Dehalococcoidia bacterium
ATAATGGGCTTTCTTTTAAAGAAATAATAGCTGTTTGTTTTCCTCATTTCGGTAACTCCTTATGTTAGGTTAATGTCATTACTAACCACACCATTAGTGTTACCTATGTATCTCAGCCTCCGCAGGCTATACAACCATGGGAGAAAGCAGGAAGTCTCTCATTGTAGGTGGTACTAAAAACGGGGGCACCCCACGTATCGTATAATAACATGTGCCGCAACATCCTACTGTACAATAAGTTTGACTCTGTGTTCCGAAAAGATTAGTATTAAGGCAAATGAGTAATATGCGCTATTTTAGCGAAGTGAAGAGTAAGTATGGAAGAATATATATATGTTCTGGTTTGCCTTGCGCTTGTTCTAGGCGGCCTCGTTGGTTATTTTGTCAGACAGATAGTAGCTAATCAGCAAATTCGAAATGCTCGAAAAGAAGCACAAAACTTATTGGATGAAGCTGTGGCTAAGCATAAAGAGATGCTTCTTGATGCTAAGCATGAGGCCACCAGGGTTAGAAATGCCGCTGCGGCAGAGAGTAGAGAGTATCGCCTCCAGTTAGAGCGCTTAGGGAAACGCCTGGATCGGAAAGAGGAAGCCTTAGAACGAAAACTAAACTCTTTAGAACAACGTAGCCGTGACCTGGATAGCAAGAGAAAGGAAATTGAAGACACAAAAGCTAGGGTTGAAGAGCTAAAGAAGGACCAACTGGCACAGCTCGAATCTCTATCAGGCATTACTAGTGATGAAGCAAAGCAATTCCTGCTCCAATCTCTAGAACAGGAGGTTAAGGAAGAGGCTTCACGACAAGTTCGGGCGTGGGAAACTCAAGTAAAAGAAACGTCTGAAACGGAAGCTCAACGTGTTTTAGCTACGGCTATCCAGAGGTGCACTACTGATGTTGTCTCTGAATTCACAGTGACTACTATCCCCCTACCCAGCGATGAGATGAAGGGACGGCTTATTGGCCGCGAGGGGCGTAATATTCGAGCTTTGGAGCAGGCTACAGGCGTTGATCTTATCATTGATGACACTCCAGGGACAGTCACCATCTCTAGCTTTGACCCTGTGAGGCGTGAGATAGCCCGCATCACTCTAAATAAACTTATTCTCGATGGTCGCATTCACCCATCTCGGATCGAGGAGGGAGTAGGGAAAGCCAGAGCTGAAGTCGAAGCTACAATTCAAAGTGAGGGTGAACAGGCTATTTATGAAGCTGGGGTAGCAAGATTACACCCGGAATTGATCAAATTGCTTGGTCGTCTTAAATTCCGTACCAGCTACGGACAGAATGTTTTACTTCATAGTCTGGAAGTTTCCCATATAGCTGGCATATTGGCTGAGGAGATTGGAGTAGATGCTAATATGGCCAGAAAAGCTGGATTGCTTCATGATATTGGGAAGGCAGTGGATCACGAAGTGGAAGGCTCTCATGCCATGATAGGTGCTGATTTAGTCAAACAATGGGATAAATCTGCCGAAGTGGCTCAGGCTATTGCTGAACATCATGGCGAAGCTTCGACAACCAGTGTTATGGGATTTATCATTGCTGCTGCCGATTCTATAAGCGGCTCACGTCCTGGTGCCAGACGTGAATCTGTCCAGCAATACCTGAAACGGATTGAAGAATTGGAGGATATAGCTGGTGGTTTTTCTGGTGTGGAAAAATGCTTTGCCATTCAGGCTGGGCGTGAAGTACGCATTTTGGTGAAACCTAAGGAGATCGACGACTTAACAGCTGTCAGACTAGCTCGAGATATTTCCAAAAAAATAGAAGGAAGCCTGACTTACCCTGGCCAGATAAAAGTTGTGGTGGCTAGAGAGACTGTAGCTGTGGATTATGCCAAATAGAATAGCTAGGGTAAAACATTGAGAATCCTGGTAATAGGTGACATTATTGGCAAACTTGGCAGGGATGCTGTGAAAGAGCTGCTGCCAGGCTTGCTTCATGAGTACAAACTCGATTTGGTAGTAGCTAATGGCGAAAACACTGCGGGGGGATTGGGATTAACTCCAAACACAGCTCAGGAGCTTTTTGATTCTGGCGTCGATGTAATAACCTCGGGTAATCATGTTTGGCATCATAAAGAAATCCTCCCTTATCTAGATGGTAATTTGCCTATCCTTCGGCCGTTGAACTATCCACCTGCCGCGCCTGGCCGCGGTTATTTATTTCAAGATAACGTCATGGTTGTCAATTTGATAGGACGCACTTTTATAGGTGATTTTGATTGCCCTTTTCGCGCTATGGACAAGTTGTTAGCTGAATTCAACGGTAAGACAAAAGTTATCATTGTTGACTTCCATGCTGAGGCAACTTCGGAGAAAGTAGCGATGGGATGGTATCTCGATGGTCGAATTAGTGCTTTACTTGGCACTCATACACATGTAGGTACTGTTGATGCTCATATATTGCCCAAGGGTACTGCTTACGTTACTGATATAGGGATGGTCGGTCCTAAGAATTCGGTTATTGGGAATGATGTCGATTCTGTACTTAAACGTTTCCTTACTCAGATACCTCGCCGCCTCCCAGTAGGAAAAGGTAGAGTTAACTTCGATGCTATTCTTGTTGAAGTGGGCGAGGATACAGGCAAAGCAATAGCTATCAAGCGCATCGGGAGATTAGTAGACTAAGTACGAAAGTTGGCTTTCACAACAACTCTCTTATAGCGTAATTTTCACCACCCTATTAATACCACTTAAATCGGGAATCAACTCAATAATCGCTTGCGCGAACTGGCTATCTGCTATTGAGCTTACTGTTTCGCCCTGGTCGTGGCCCACCTCCAGAAGTAAACAACCTTCAGAGCACATTTTCCCTGGCGCCTGGCTTAACAAACACCGTATCTTATCCAGACCATCTTCGCCACTTGCCAAAGCTGTCATAGGTTCGAAATTTATTATTTCTGGGCTTAGTGTCTGTAATTCGCAATTTTTGATGTAAGGAAGATTAGCCACTATTACATTTACAGGTTCAGACAATGGTTCAAGCAAATTGCCCTGGAGAAGTTTTACCCTGTTGCTAGCTTCCCTATAATGGCAACGATTTATATCAGCTACCTGCAGTGCCGAGGGAGAGATATCCGTAGCGTAAATTCTGGCTTCTGGCAGTGCCAGAGCAAGGTTAATGGCAATAACTCCACTGCCAGTACCGATATCCGCTATAACAAATTGATTCTTTAAAAGGCAACGACGCTGAGCAAATTCGACAGTTTTCTCTACCAGAAGCTCCGTCTCGGGGCGCGGAACCATAACACGGCGGTCAACATAGAAATCACTGCCATAGAATTGGCATCTTTTTAATATATAAGCAGTTGGTTCATGAGAAAGGCGACGTTTAACAAAGTTATGCAAGTGTTTTATTTCTGTTGCACTTAATAGCCTTTCAGGCTCACTATATAACTGCGCATTTGATATTTCCAGAATAGAGCACAATAGAAGCTCAGCTTCGATATTGGCATCATCAATATTCGCTGCAGATAATGTGCGATTAACTGAATGTAAAGCCTGGCTTAAGATCATGAAAGAGTTGCTTCTAATTGTTTAGCTTGCTCCCTGGCAGATAATTCCTTAAGTACCTCGTCAAGTCCTCCGTCCAGAATTTGGGTCAAGTTATGGAAGGTTACATTAATACGGTGGTCTGTGATGCGATTTTGAGGAAAGTTGTAAGTGCGTATTTTTTCTGCTCGTCGCCCACTCCCCACCTGGCTTCGTCGCTCCCGATCTATACTTTCAGATTGCTCCCGCTGTTGTATATCGAATAATCTGGCTCTAAGCAGTGCCATAGCTTTATCTTTATTTCTTCCCTGGGAACGTTCATCTTGGCAGGCGACTGTTATACCTGATGGTAAATGTGTAAGGCGAACTGCTGTAGATACTTTGTTTACATTCTGCCCCCCAGCACCTCGGCTGTGAAAGAACTCCATTTTTAACTCATCAGGGCTGATACTGAGCTCAATCTCCTCTACTGCGGGGAGAACAGCCACAGTGGCTGTTGAGGTATGAATTCGCCCCGAAACTTCAGTAGCAGGGACTCTTTGCACTCGGTGCACACCACTCTCATACTTGAGTTGGCTAAAGGCACCTTTTCCTTTAACTTCGAATATCACTTCCTTAAAACCTCCGATCTCACTGCGGTTACTATTGATAATGCTTGTTCTCCACCCCTTGCTTTGAGAGTAGCGACTGTACATACGGAACAGATCGGCAGCAAAAAGACCTGCCTCTCCCCCCCCTGTACCAGCTCTTATCTCGACGATGACATCCTTGCTGTCGTTGGGGTCTTCGGGTAATAAGAATAATTTAAGCCGTTGAAGGAGCTTATCCTGACGTTGTTCGAGTTCCTCTACTTCTTCCTTGATAAGCGCTGTCATGTCTACTTCTCCGGTGTTGTCAAGCAGAGCCTCCATTTCAGATAATTCTTTGCGGTTCGCCTTATATTTCCGATATATAGTGATAATGTTCTCAATATTAGCTCTTTCCTTGCTTAGCTGTTGAAGTTGCTGGAAGTCAGCGAGTACATCTGGCTGAGCCATAAGCTTATTCAGCTCTGCGTAACGTTTTTCCGCCAATTTCAGTTTGTTGAACATAATTCGTGATTTACCTGGAATGGCTATATTGAAGATTTTTCCTCTGTCACTTCCTGCAAGGCAGAGCAGTAACTTTCATAGGTCTTGGAGTCGAAAAGGACAAATACCACGTCCTTAATAGAGGTGTTTTGTTTCTTGAGAAATGAAGTCACAGTTTTTATGGCTATCCCTGCTGCCTCAGTTAAGGGGTAGCCATAGGCACCCGTGCTTATAGAAGGGAAAGAAATGCTAGCTAATTTGTGTCTAGTTGCTACTTTCAGACATTCCAGATAAGCACTTTCCAGTACCGCAGCTTCATTTCTACCACCTCCATGCCAGATGGGGCCAACCGTGTGTATTACATTTTTCGCCTGCAGGTTTCCTCCCGTGGTAATCACAGCCTTCCCTGCTGGCAATCTTCCTCGCTTGGAAACAATACGCTTACATTCTTCCAGTATAGCTAGTCCTCCAGCCCTGTGTATCGCTCCATCCACTCCACCACCTCCCATTAGACTGGAGTTAGCAGCATTAACTATAGCATCTGTAGTTTGTCTGGTGATGTCTCCCTGAATCGTGGCTATTTTTACCTGATTAATAATTGCTTCCATATTTAGATTTGGCTCCCCGAGTAGGATTCGAACCTACAACCTTACGGTTAACAGCCGTCTGCTCTACCATTGAGCTATCGGGGAATCCAGATTAATAAGCTGCCGAGCCTGGATTCGAACCAGGGCTAGAGGATCCAAAGTCCCCCGTGCTACCACTACACAACTCGGCATCAACTCTCTTCGTGCCGAAGGTCGGAGTCGAACCGACACGAGAGTTGCCTCCCAACAGTTTTTGAGACTGCCGCGTCTACCATTCCGCCACTTCGGCATGTCTGCTCCCTTCAAGTGGAGCGGAAGACGAGATTCGAACTCGCGACCTCTTCCTTGGCAAGGAAGCATTCTACCGCTGAACTACTTCCGCATCCTCAGAGCACAAATTTTTTATGTTGTTAAAGTGCCGAGGAGCAGAGTCGAACTGCTGACACGCGGATTTTCAGTCCGCTGCTCTACCACCTGAGCTACCTCGGCGCGCATGGATATTCTAGATTTTCCTTACCCTAGTGTCAAGCATAATGGCTTTGTTGTACCCATGCTGTGAAAATCACGCCCTCGTGCTTAAGCTACTGCTTGAATTTTCTGAAGACGAGGGTGGCGTTTGCCCCACCAAAGCCAAACGAATTGGAAAGAGCCGTGTTCACATCCGCTTTTCTGGCTAAATTGGGGACGTAATCCAGGTCACATTCAGGGTCTGGAGTATCGTAGTTTATGGTAGGCGGGATTATGCCATCTCTAATAGTTAAAGCAATAAAAATGGCCTCTATTACGCCCGCAGCTGCCAGCAGGTGACCAGTCATAGACTTGGTAGAACTTACAGGCACTTTGCTGCTGTGCTCACCCAGAGCAGCCTTTATAGCCCTGGTTTCGCTTAAATCATTGAGGATAGTAGACGTTCCATGTGCATTTATGTAATCAAGGTCGGCAGGTGAGATACCAGCGTCGTGCAAGGCTAAATTCATACATTTTGCCTGGCTTTCCCAATCAGGAGCTGTTATATGGAAGCCGTCAATGTTGGAGCCATAACCTGCGATTTCGGCATAAATGTTAGCTCTCCTCCTTATGGCAGATTCCATTTCCTCCAGAATCACAATGCCAGCCCCCTCTCCAAGTACAAAGCCATCTCTATCCTTATCGAATGGGCGTGACGCTTTTTCTGGTGCATCATTCCTTTGGGATATAGCTCCTATTCTGCCAAGCCCGGCTATGCCTGTGGGGAGAATATATGATTCGCTTCCTCCAGCAATCATAGCATCTGCTTCTCCATATTGAATGAGCCTGAAGGCGTCACCAAGGCAGTGGTTTCCAGTGGCGCAGGCAGTAACCACGCATTTGCTTGGTCCCTTAGCACCGAAAAGCATGGACACCTCTCCTGCTGCCATGTTGGGTATAAATGCAGTGATGAAAAAGGGAGAAACAGCTCTGGGTCCTTTATCTCGAAGTGCAAAGAGGTTTTTTTCGTAAGTTGTCATGCCTCCAATACATGAACCTATTACTATTCCTACCCTGCTAGCATTACTATCGTTGATATTCAACCCGGAGTTATCTAATGCCATGTGAGTAGCCGCCAGTGCGTAGTGAATAAATTGGTCTGTTCTTCTTATCTTTTTCTTGTCCAGAAAATCCTCAGGATGGAAATTTTTAATCTCAGCGGCAATTTGTGTTTTGAATCCTGCGGGGTCGAACTTGGTAATCCTTGCTACTCCTGACTTACCCTGGCATATTGCTTGCCATGACTCCTCAGCACTATTGGCTAATGGAGTAACGGCACCAATACCTGTAATAACTACGCGTCTTTTGCTTATTCCTCTCATTGGTGGCTAAGCCTGCTTTCCCTTCCTGGTTTGCTCCTGAACCTGTTGATCCATGTCCTCGACTACGATATCGCTCAGCTTTCCTTTACTACGGGCATAATCTAATACTTCGTCGGGATTCATGGTATGGACATGTGCTTTCAGAAGTTTTTCATCGCCTACCACAAGAGGACATTCCCCGGAGGCAACAATTCTATCTCTTATCTCTTCAACAGGCAAGGATTCACCTTCGAGCAGAAATTGCACATCGAACCCATAGACTCTCTTCGCTTCTTTCCCTGCGGGTGGGGCAGTTGCTTGGGTTTTTCTTGTGGAGTGAGTACCGCTGGACTTCGTACGGCAGATAGCGTTCTCCATACCCTTAAAGAAGTAATATAAACCTTTTGCTCCAGCATCTACTACCCCTGCCTCTTTCAATATCGGGAGTAGCTCAGGTGTTTCCTTGACTGTTTTCCTTGCTCTCAAGACAACCGCAGTTATGGCTCGCGCAAATCCTGTTTTCCTTCCCGCAATGCGTGATGCCTCCTCAGAAACTTCCTTGATAACAGTGAGGATAGTCCCCTCAACAGGTTTTTCCACGACTTTGTAGGCTTGCTCTGAGGCAATGTAGAGGGAGTGAGCAAAGTCAGTAAAGGAGAAAGTCTTTTTCCCTTCCAGTCCTCTGGCTAGCCCTCTCATTATTTGTGATAGGATAACGCCAGAGTTTCCCCTGGCTCCCAGAATAGCCCCCTTGGCTGCCGAAGCAGCGACAATACCTGCAGAAGAGGGGTCTGCTTTCTCTGCAGCCTCTATCGCTGATTTCATGGTGAGGAACATATTGACACCGGTATCTCCGTCGGGGACAGGGAAAACGTTCAGCGCGTTTACTTCATCCACATGTTGTTCAATATATGCTCCCGCTTCCTTGAATGCTTTCTTTAAATCCTGCCCATTCAGTTCTACTTGCGTTGCAGTGGCCATAATCGCCTCCTATCTTACTCGTTATAGAAACCTATCCCCAGGGAATCAGGGCTCAGGTGAATCGCTAATACTGGGGAAGCTTCCCCTATCCAGAGCTCGGCACAGTTATATTGAGATGCTATCCATTTTTTGAATTCCTCAGCTTCTTCCCTGGCTGCAGCATGAAGCACCGCGGCGTGAAGCGGTGTATCTTTCCTTGCTCTTTCCTGCACCAGCTCCCTGAGGTGATTACGTCCTTCCTCCTGAGTGGCGTATTTATCACCGGATGCCGTAAGCTTCCCTTCCTTGACGGTGATAATGTAACTCTCCCCTCTGGAACCCACTTCTGACTCACTGATGCGGCCACCTTTCAGGAAATAACTGATTGACCCCGGGTTCACGAAGAGATTCGTTTTGGGAATAACCCTCTTCGCCGCCTCGGCCACTTCTTTCAGGCCTGCGCCGGCGTCGGCAGCTCGAGCAGCAGCCGTGGCTACCAGCCCCAGAGGTGTCATAACGGACTGTGAATCGATAACTTCGATGGGGATACCTTCAACCATCTCCTGTGCCATCACAGCGGAGCGGTAGCCTGCTGAAGGCGTGTTGGCAGCGAGCGTGATGGCAACTATACCATCGACCTTACTCCGCAGCTCTTCGAATATACTATAAAACTCTCCTTGAACTGAGCCGCTGGTGGTGGGCAGAGTTTCAGATGTTTTCAATCGAGCATAAAATTCACCCGGGGTTATGTCCACCCAGTCGGTATATTCCTTCTTATCCCACACCAGGTGTATTGGAACCAGCCTGACATGAAATTCATCAGCCAGCTTCGGGGTAATACCAGAGCTGCTATCTACAAGTACAGCTATAGACATAATTCACCCCCTCCTGCGCTAAAATTCGTTACCAGTCATATCTTAACATGAATGTTCTTTGATTTGTATATCTGTCAAATTACAATAATTTTATATTCACTGGTTCGTATACGTGTGCTCCAGTAATTTGAATTTTCACTGCGATTTCTCCCAGTTCTGACTTTAATTCTCCCAGGAAATTCGCTTCCACCGCCAATTTTGTCTGGCGTATAGACTCGGCCACCTCAGGGGCTTTAGAGCGACCATGTCCAACCCATACCACTCCATTGACACCGTAAATCATTGCTCCACCGCCTACATCAGCTATATGGGTTAGAGCAAACAAATCATTGCCAATGGCATCGATTTCTTTCTGTGTAAGGTATTTCCCCAGTCGTGTTCTCAGCCATTCAATGGTAGAATTACCCAGGCCCTCGCAGAATTTAAGCAGGATGTTACCGATAAATCCATCACAGACGATAACATTTGCCTTTCCCTGTAGGATATTATTGCCTTCCACGTTGCCAATAAAATTGAGGCTGCTTTGCTTGAGAAGCTGATAAGTCTCCCTTACCAACTTATTTCCCTTTCCCTCCTCGCTGCCATTGCTGAGCAGAGCTATTGTGGGGTTATTGATATGCAACAACTTCCTGGCGACGACAGAGCCTATAACGGCAAAATTTACTAAGTCGCGTGGCTTGCAATCGGCGTTTGGTCCTAAATCGAACGCGACTGTGTTGGGGGCAAAGCCACCGAGGAAGCTGCCGGCGCTGGGACGCTTGATGCCTTCCAGTTTCCCCAGGATTTTAATAGCACTCACCATCACTGCGCCTGTATGTCCCATGCTTACCACGGCGTCAGCCTGGCCTTCTTTCACCAGCCGCATAGCTACCAGTACAGAGGCATCTGGCTTCTGCCGTAGCGCAGCTACAGGAGATTCACCATCACGTATAGCTTCGCTGGCATTTACCACACGAACAGGAAGAGCAGAAACATCATATCGCTCCAGTTCCTTGAGGATAGCATCTTCAGAACCTACCAGTATAAGCTCGGCCCCGTCTTGCCCAACTGCCTGAATAGCTCCTTTGACTATTTCCCGGGGAGCGTAATCACCTCCCATCACATCTATTGCTACTCTCACTGGGTCTCTGTTTATATCGGATGTCAAGTTTAGCTCCCTTGCTTGTGTAAGCTATCTACAGTGGAAATAGAAACAACACTTTCATCCTCAGCCAGCGCCATCAAATGCACACCTCTGCCATTTCTGCTTTGAACTGATATCTGCTCAATAGGGATACGTTCAACGGTGCCTGCACTCGACAACATTAGCAAATATCCGTGATTTTTGTCCACAAGCTTGGCTGCTACGATCCTCCCTATTTTGGCACTAGCTCTGTGAGCTTTAATCCCTTTTCCTCCTCTCTGCTGTACAGAGTAACTCTTAATTGGAGTCAATTTCCCAAACCCTTTTTCCGTTACTGTGAGCATGCATGTATTTTGAGATTCCTCCATTTCACTGGTAATGACATTCATGCCGACAACCCAATCATCATTAGCCAGACGAATGCCGCGAACACCACCACTGGTTCGCGATGCAGCCCTCAGGTCTTTGACTTTGAATCTAATAGCCTGCCCCCTTTGGCTTACGAGAATCACGTGGTCTGAGTCAGTGGCTATCATTGCCGACGTCAATTCATCTCCTTGCTTGAACCTCATGGAAATAAGCCCATTTTTCTTAATAGATGAAAACTTATCCAGAGAAGTTTTTTTTATCTCACCAGCTTTAGTCTGCATCAATAAGAACATATTGCTTGTCCACTTTGGCACAGCCAGCAATGCAGTTACCTCCTGCTCTAAATCAATGGGCAGCAGATTAACTATCGATATGCCTTTAGTGGTACGGGATGAATCCTCAGGGATATCATAGCATTTCAGGCAGTAAACCTTGCCGAGCTTGGTGAAAAAAAGCATGTTATCATGTGTATCGGCCACCAAGATACGCTTGGGCAAATCGCCCTCACGTATTACCATTCCCCTAACACCTCTTCCCCCACGGCGCTGTAGCTTGTAAGTGCTGACGGGCAATCTCTTAATAAAACCCTGGTTGCTAATTTTAACCGTTACTTTCTGATGGGGAACAAGATCTTCCCTGCGGAATTCCCTGGCTTCCTCTCTGTTAATCAAAGTACGCCGCTTATCGCCATACTTGGATTTCAGATAATCAACATCTTGTTTAACAATGAACAATATCTTCTTAGGGTTAGCTAACAGGTCTTCCAGATAAGAAATATCCTTTACTACGCTAGCATATTCATCAGCTATCTTTTGCTGTTCCATATGAGCCAACCTGCGAAGAGGCATGTCAAGAATAGCCTGTGCCTGAACTTGCGACAGGCTAAACACCGACATCAAATTGGTGCGAGCGGCGTCAACTGTCTCAGATTGCCGAATAATTTTGATCACCTGTTCCAGATTATCCATGGCAATCCTGAAACCCTCAAGAATATGAGCTCTGTTTCTTGCCTTCTCAAGGTCAAATTGAGAACGCCTGGTAATAACCTCACAACGGAAATCAATGTAGCAAGTTAACGCCGTCTTGAGATTAATCAGCCGTGGTTGTCCATTAACTAAAGCGACCATGTTAATGAAGAAGGCTGATTGCATGGGAGTATACTTATACAAGTTATTAAGTATCTGTCGAGGTTGACCTATTTTTTTGAGTTCGATAACCAGATGCATGCCTTGCCTATCGGATTCATCGCGCACTTCAGCTATTCCTACAAGCTTCTTTGTTTTGATCAAATCAGCGATTCTTTCTACCAGAGCTGCTTTGTTTACCTGGTAAGGTAGCTCAGTAATAATTATCCGTTTTTTACCCCCTTTAGTGCTTACCTCAGTGGCTTTAGCTCGAATAATAACTTTCCCTCGTCCTGTAGCATATGCACTCCTTATTCCTTCTTCCCCAAAAATTATGCCTGCCGTAGGGAAATCGGGGCCTTTAACAAAATCCAACAGCTCATCTGTGGTAGCTTGCGGGTTATCGATTAAGTAGGAGATAGCATCACATATCTCTCCCAAGTTATGTGGAGGGATGTTGGTTGTCATACCTACAGCTATACCTGAGGAACCGTTAACCAGTAGATTGGGCAACCTGGCTGGTAGAATAGAAGGTTCTTCAAGGGAATCATCGAAATTAGGAACGAAGGTGACTGTATTTTTATCAATGTCGACAAGCATCTCTTCGGCGACCTTAGTAAGCCGGGCCTCCGTATATCTCATCGCTGCTGCTGGGTCGTTATCGACGCTACCAAAATTACCCTGCCCATCGACCAAAACACATCTCAGTGAGAAATCCTGAGCCATACGCACCATAGTTTCATAGATCGAAGCATCACCGTGAGGATGGTATTTACCCATAACTTCACCTACAATTCGGGCGCTCTTTTTATGAGGGGTGTTGTGGCGCAACCCCAATCCATCCATGGCGTATAAAATGCGTCGCTGCACTGGCTTTAAACCATCTCGCACATCGGGTAGTGCTCGAGCGACGATGACACTCATAGCGTAGTCCAGATAGGAGCTTTTCATCTCCTTTTCAATGTCAATAGGCTTTACTATTCCAATTCCCATTACTTCTCAATCTCCCTTTTATCAGTCCCTTGAAGTGTAGAAAATTCTCCAGCGCAATTTCGTCTTCGCCTGGAGCTAAATTGTGAAACTTAATTATACCAGTTTTGCCTGTCTCAGCGTTTTTATACCTGCCTCGCCTTGTTTCTCTGTTTGTCAATTAAACATCTCTTGCCACTCTAAACAAATAGCGATTGCCACCACATACTAGAGAGCATTAAACACTCTCTAGTTCAAAAGCTCTATGTAATACTTGAACAGCATCCTTAACGCTGTCCCTGGAGATGATGCAGGTTATCCTTATCTCCGACGTGGTAATTAATTGGATATTAATACTTTGCTCGCTAAGGGCATGAAACATCCTGGCAGCATACCCCGGAGTATTTTGCATACCGCTCCCTATGATGCTGACCTTGGCTAATGTGGAATCAGCCACACATTGCTTGCCTCCTATGGAGTTAGCCACTGGCTCTACTATCGACATCGCCTTATATAAATCATCTTGTGTCACTGTAAATGTAAGGTCAGTAATTTTCTCTGTGCTGGCATTCTGGACAATGGTATCTACGCTTATATTTGCCCTGGCCAAAGGTTCAAAGATTGTCATAGCGACTCCAGGACGGTCAGGAATACCAACAACGGTGATTTTAGCCACATTGGTGTCATGAGCAATGCCAGTAACCTTATTTTTTACCTCCATATCCATAGAAGCCTCCTTACAAATAATAGTTCCTGGTGTGTCACTAAAGCTAGAAGCCACCAGTATAGGTACATTGTATAGCTCCCCTAATTCCACTGCTCTAGGGTGTATTACCTTTGCCCCATAGCTGGCCATCTCCAGCATTTCTTCATAGCCGATCCTGTCTAACTTGCTGGTGTGAGGGACAAGACGAGGATCAGCTGTATAAATTCCTTCAACATCAGTATAAATCTGGCACATATCAGCGCTCAAGCCAGCAGCTAGCGCAACTGCCGTGGTATCGGAGCCACCCCGCCCTAAGGTAGTAATGTCCATATTAGAAGTGACGCCCTGAAATCCGGCTACAATGACGACATTATCTTTGTTCAATTCACTAATGATACGCTCAGTATTGACGCGAAGAATGCGGGCTCGGTTATAATTGGAATCAGTGTGGATGCCTGCCTGTGCGCCAGTAAGGCTGACCGCCTTGCAACCCAAATTTCCTAAAGCCATAGCTAAGAGGGTACTGGAAATTACCTCGCCCGTAGAAAGTAGCACATCAAACTCTCGTTCTTCCGGGTATTCGCTAATCTGTTGTGCCAAATGGATTAATTCGTCGGTAGTATCTCCCATTGCTGAGACGACGGCCACCACATTATTCCCCTCTGCTTTAGCTTTGGCTATGCGGAGGGCTACATTCTTAATTTTGTCAGCGTCAGCAACTGAGCTACCACCATACTTTTGGATTATTAATGCCATAAATTTTACACTATTAATTTACCCGCGATATTATATCCCTTTTCAATAAAAAGGTGAGTGTTTTTAGCCTCAATTTCGGTAAATCTTCTTGCTCCATTGGACACGAATCCTGCCCCCCATAGCATGAATGGAACCGGTTCTGCGACATGAGTTTGAATATTAATTGGCGTCCCATGGTCAGGCATAATTAATACCCGGAGGGGATATTCACTCCAGTAGCGAAGCCGGCTTATAATTTCCGTGTCCACCTTACAGATAGCCTCTATTTTATCATTAATGGAGCCCGCGTGAGCAGCTTCATCAGGTGCTTCTACGTGGGTAACTACCATGTCGTGTGTCTTAAGCGCTTCTAAGCTACCCTTTGCCTGGGCAGCATAATCATTATCCAGACTGTCAGTCACGCCCTTAATATTTAACACTTTCATTCTCGTCATTAGTGCTAAGCCACGTAGAAGGTCAACTCCGGAGCTCAGAGCAGCGTCAAGTCCATAAAGTTGCTTGAAAGCTGGCATAGCAGGTGCTTTATTGCTGCCCCAAAAGAGCCATGTCATCGTAGCTGGCATATTACCACGAGACCTTCGTGCTACATTTACAGGATGATTATCCAGCACAATTTTCGACCTTGTCATAAGCTCTCTCAAAAAACCACCTCCGGGGCCGCGAGGAAGAAATTCGTTAACAGGCTTACCCGGGATATCATGTGGCGGCGTGCAGGTGCTTAGAAGTATATCCTTATGCCCTTTTATCTTGCATATGTGCCTGTAACTAACACCGGGATAAAAATGTACCTCATCGCTGCCGAGGCTTTCATTCAAGGCTGTGATAAGCTCTTGAGCTTCATTGTTGCTGATATGGTCAGAACTGTAACTACACATTTTCCCATCACGAACAGCAACTAAATTGCAGCGGAAAGTGATTTCTCCATCTTCAATAGGGATACCCATGCTGATAGCTTCGATAGCACTCCTGCCCCTATAATAGACCTTCGGGTCATAACCCAAAATTGACATACAGGCACAAGCACTGCTGGGCTCCATCCCCTCAGGGACAGTTCGCACTAACCCCATAACGCTTTCCTTTGACATAGCGTCCAGATTGGGAGTATATGCTAGTTCAAGGCAGGTTTTTTTGTCACGTTGAGTCAGCGGCCAGCCTGCTGCACCGTCGATTATTAGCACATAATACTTCATTCTTGTGTTACGTAATTAAAGCACTTATAATAGCTTTCAGCAACGGGGCGTAGCGCAGCCTGGTAGCGCGCAGCGTTCGGGACGCTGAGGTCGGAGGTTCGAACCCTCTCGCCCCGATTTATATTTTCACGAAAGTTAATGGCGTTGATTAACTGTCACCTGGCTTCCTTAGCTCGTCGGGAGTGCCTAGGGAGTGGAATTATCGGGTCATGGTAAATTTTAATTCATCAGGTAAAAGGGATGAATCTGCAGGAAAACCAAAGTTGCTCAGGGAGTGTTTTCATTGGTAGCCTTAATGGGAATGTGCTCTTCCAGACAAGAATAACATTGCTTAGAGCTACAGGGGTGTTGACAAGATTTCAATTTTGTAGTAACAATTAAATTAGAGATGAAAAAAAGGAGGTTATCATGGCGACAGCTTATTGCATGAAATGCAGGAAGAAGATAGAAATAAGGAACGCACAACAAATCACACTCAAGAATGGTAGACCAGCAACACAAGGTGTCTGCCCCATCTGCGGGACGAAAGTATTCAGGATAGGGAAGGCATAGATATTTCAAATTACTTACTAAACGCATTTAACTTTAACAAGTAATTTAGATGTCAATAGCAGAATAGTTTCAGGCACTTTGAGCTTGGGGAGTTGCTTAGAATAAAAGCAGGCAGCGTTTTATGTTTTTGGCTCTTTGAGTAACAGCTCCGCATGAAAAGATTAACGGAGTGGGGTTGTTGCGGAGGTGCGGAATAGAACCTTCATATCTTGCGTTGTATCGCAGTGGTGAACTTGAACACAGAGCCAAAACGCTGGAAATGCGGTTGGCATCCTGTGATATTTGTCCTCGGGAGTGCCATGTAAACCGTCTGAAGGACGAGTATGGGTTCTGTCAATCTGGATATCTGCCTATAGTCTCTTCAGTTTGTGACCACCATGGTGAAGAGCCCGTTATCTCAGGCACTAAAGGATCTGGAACTATCTTTTTTGCTAATTGCAACATGAGGTGCTCTTACTGTCAAAACTACCAGATTAGCCAGGATCCGGAGCACCAGGCATCTAATGCAATGAGCTTCCATGCTTTGGCTGAGCATATGATATATCTCCAGGATAAGCTAGGTTGCCACAACATTAATTTTGTTTCACCCTCCCATTTTGTGCCTCAACTTGTCTGGGCCGTCCTGGAAGCAGTGCCCATGGGGCTCAGGGTGCCCATAGTTTATAACAGCAACGCCTACGACTCCGTAGAATCTCTGCAATCGCTGGATGGGATTGTGGATATTTACTTACCAGATTTGAAATATGCCTTTGATGGTTGGGCAGATAAATTCTCCCTTACCAGTGATTATGTGCCGCTGGCTCGCCAGGCTATCATAGAAATGCATCGACAGGTAGGAGACAACTTAATACTGGATGACTTTGGTTTAGCTCAAAGAGGGTTAATTATACGCCATCTTATACTTCCTAATGGACTGGCTGGTAGTCGAGATTCACTTACCTGGCTGGTTCGGGAGGTTTCCCCCAGAGTTATAGTGAGCATCATGTCTCAATATTGCCCCGTACACCTGGCTCACCAGATACCAGAGCTGCGACGCAAGATTTCTGGCTCAGAGTATTCGGAAGTTCTTGAATTACTTGATGAATTAGGATTAGAAAATGGCTGGCTCCAGAAGTTGAATGCAGTAGAAAATTATTTGCCACATTTTGAACGTGATGGTCACCCTTTCTCATTAGAAAAACTATGAATTTATGTTATGCCCTGTACTTATGCCCCAGGCGTGCGGTTCATCTTAAATAATCCAATTCGTGTTATTGACTTACATCATAGCGTAAATGATATACTATCCCCTTTGAAGACTCTTATCTCGAGTGGGCAGGCATCTAAAACTAAATAAATGAGGGCATCTTTAATCGTTACAGTTAGCGCTTTTGTGCACCACCAGTTTTTAGCAACATCCTTCTTGGCAACGGCGGGAGCAGATATCGATGTTTCTCATAGGGTAACGATAAGTAAGGATAATTTCAGGTTATGAGGAAGCCTTATAAGTTCGCAGCAGGATTTTTAATGCTTCTTGTGATAGCGCTTGGGGCAAGTGCCTGCTCAGCAAAGGCTCCGGAGCTTGAGAAATTCGAGGATACTCGTTCCCTTATGGACACCTATGTCACTATCGCTGTTTACGCAGATGAGGATAGCGCAGGAGAGGCTATGGATGCGGCGTTTGCTCGAATGGGGGAAGTGGAGAAAGTAGCCTCGATTTTCGACCAGGAAAGCGAGGCGTTCAAATTTAATCAGAATGGCTACCTAGACGAGCCATCCAATGACCTCTTCAAGTTAATAATTACATCTTTGTATTATAGTAAATTAACAGGTGGATATTTCGACATAACAGTTCAACCACTACTGGACCTGTGGAAAGAAGGCTTGTGGAAAGAGAGCCCTGAATCTCAGCAGAGCAAGATAGAGGAGACAATGAAGATTGTTGGCTGGGATAAAATAAATGTCGAAGGCGACAAAATCTACTTAGACGCGGACGGGATGGAGATAACTCTTGGTGGGATTGCCAAGGGATACGCGGTAGATGAGGCGATAAAAATCCTCAGGAGCATGGGTATCGAATATGCTTTAGTGAATGCTGGCGGGGACATGAGTACGATAAGCTCCAGGGCAGACGGGAAACCCTGGAGCGTTGCTCTGGAAAATCCAGACGATACTAGCCAGTGTCTGGCAACCTTTGAGATTTCAGATAAATCAATAGCCACATCGGGAAATTATGAACGGTATTTTAACCCGGAGAAGACTGCTCATCACATAATCGACCCTAAGACAGGCTACTCGGCAAACGAATGTATTAGCGCCACGATAGTAGGCGAAAATTGCATGCAGGTTGATGCCCTGGCGACTGCAGTTTTTGTGATGGGCCCTGAAAAGGGTATCGGGTTAATCGAATCATTACCCGATGTGGAGTGTTTTATAATAGATGCTGAAAGGACAACATATTCCTCCTCTGGATTGTCCAGATACTTGTACAAGGAATGATTAAATAAAGTGAATTTTAAGCTCAACTGGCGGGGAACGTCTTATGGAGTTAAACTGCCTGAGGCTAAACTTACGGCTGTAAGTCCGATTGAACGTGCTCCATTGCCTGAAAAGGTGATTATCACTCTGCATCAAAATATAGGAGCGCCATGTAAACCGCTGGTCAAGAGAGGGGATAAAGTACTGACCGGCCAGAAAATAGGTGATTCGGAAAAGTTTGTCAGTGCTCCTGTCCATGCCACAATAAGCGGCGAAATATCCGGTACCACTATGCTTGTACACCCTGCGACAGGGCAGCTAGTGGAGGCTCTAATTATTAGCTCTGATGGAACGGACGAATGGGTAGTCCCCGAAGCTAAAGATGCCATAGATACGCTCTCGGTGGAAGAAATTCTGAAAAGGATAAGGGAGGCAGGTATAGTGGGCCTTGGTGGCGCTGCTTTCCCAACCCAGGTTAAATTGTCGCCCCCCAAAGATAAGAGGATAGATACGGTCATTCTGAATGGTTGTGAGTGCGAGCCGTATATAACCTCGGACCATAGAGTGATGCTCGAGTATGGCAGAGAAGTGCTCTCGGGGCTGAATATTATAAGAAAGGTGCTTTCTCCCGATAATATGTACATTGCCATAGAGGATAATAAACAAGATGCTATAGAGCACGTACGGAAGTTGCTGGCTTCAATGAAGCTTGATAGGAATTGCAAGATAGTTACCCTGAAATCGAAATACCCCATGGGGGCGGAGAAAACCCTTATACAAAATATACTGGCAAGAGAAGTCCCCATTGGTGGGTTGCCTATGGATGTTGGCGTGGTTGTTCACAATGTAAGCACAGCCAGGGCAATTCATGACGCTGTCTCTGAAAGAAAGCCTTTTATCGAGAGAGTGGTAACCGTCACTGGCGCGGTCAAAGAGCCGAAAAATCTCTTAGTGAGGTTAGGCACTCCCTTGAGAGACCTGATAGAGAATTGTGGTGGCATAGATGGGGAAGCCAACGAGATTATCCTTGGTGGACCTATGATGGGCATTTCCCAGTTCGACCTTGGTTTCCCGGTGATTAAAGGGACGAATTGTATTCTGCTAAAGAAAAGTATGCAGAGCAAAGAGGGGGATTGCATAAGCTGCGGAAGATGTCTGGATGCTTGCCCCATGAGTCTCATGCCTACTATGCTGGTTAAATACGCAAAGGCTGGCAGGTACGATGCTTGTAAAGAAGCCTATATCGCTGATTGTTTCGAGTGTGGAGCTTGTGCATATGCATGCCCTGCAAATATACCGATAGTGCAATATATAAAGATAGCTAAGAGCGAGCTTATTAAGAGAGCAGCAAAGAAATGACAGGAGACAAGAGGATTTTAATCTCACCCGGCCCACATTTGTGGAGTGGGCTCTCCGTGAGTAAGATAATGTATCTTGTGACACTTGCCCTCATATTACCGAGTGGGGCGGGGGTGTATTTCTTTGGTTATCGTGCCTTGCTGGTTATGGTTACGAGCGTTGCTACTGCAGTGTTAACAGAATATGTGAGCAAAAAATTAAGGAAAAGGGCGTTCGTTATGGACTGGAGCGCTGTTGTCACCGGGCTTCTTTTAGCTTTAACTATTTCCCCGACGGTGCCTTTATGGATGGTGGTAATAGGCTCCGCCTTCTCTATTGGAATTGTTAAAGAGGCATTTGGCGGACTGGGGCACAACATATTTAACCCGGCGCTTGGTGGCAGGGCTTTTATGGCAACGTGCTTCCCCGCAGAGATGACGACATGGGTACTACCTGCTGGCTTTGTCGCCGACGCCGTAACCTGTGCTACTCCGCTGAACGAGAGTTTTGCCTTCCCTGCGGATAAGCTCTCCCTGTACAAAGCATTATTTATGGGCAATGTCGGTGGCTCTATCGGGGAGACATCGACTCTCCTCATACTAATCGGCGGATTGTTACTTCTGGTACTCGGCATAATAAACTGGAGAATTCCCCTGGCTTACATAGGAACTGTTGCGCTGCTCACTTTTGCATTGGGGCAGGACGCCATTTTCCATATCCTCGCTGGTGGCCTTATGCTGGGGGCTTTCTTTATGGCAACGGATTATGTAACCTCTCCTATAACTAATAAGGGGAGGATAATATTTGGCGTTGGTGCTGGCGTATTAACGGTGGTGATAAGGCTTTTTGGTGGCATGCCTGAGGGAGTTTGCTTTTCCATCCTTTTCATGAATGCCCTCACTCCACTTATAGACAGGTATATTAAAGTGAGACCGTACGGGCTTAAGAAAGCGGGTGAGAAGTGAAGACTACTTTGAAGAAAATTTTCCCTGTAATTTTCGTTACAGTAGTTGTATTTATGGCGGTAGCTTTACTTAGCTGGACGAATAGCATTACAAGGGACAAAATTGAATTTCAGGAAGAACAGCAAATACAAAGCATGCTCGGAGAAATGTTCCCCGATATGAGCCGATATGCTTTTGAAGACGATATATACACGATATACTCTGATGAAGCTCAGCTTGGATATGCCTTCCTTGCACTGGGCAAAGGATATGGAGGAAGTATTAATATCCTGGTTGGGCTCGAAAATGAAACAACCATAAAGGGGATATCCATAATCTCGCAGACCGAGACCCCCGGGCTGGGCGCCAGGATAAGTGCGAGTTCGTTCGTGGGCGAATTTGCAGGCTTGAGTATCAGCGATGTTGCCCTGAGGCAGGATGGCGGGCAAATAGATGCCATCACCGGGGCGACCATAAGTTCCGGAGCGGTTGTTGATGCAGTCAAAGCCACAGCGGTGGAAAGAGTTAAATCCCTGCAGGAGAAGGAGTGAAGTGAAAACGACTAGTTTCTGGAAAGAATTTACCAAGGGAATAGTCATCTCGAATCCGCTTTTTGTTCTTGTTTTAGGGTTATGCCCTGCTCTGGCGGTGAGCACATCAGTGGATAATGCACTCGGCATGAGCATTGGCGTTACCTTTGTTCTTCTGGGGTCGAATATAATAATATCGGCTATAAGAAAAATCATCCCCAACATGGTGAGAATTCCCATATTCATAGTCATAATTGCCACATTCGTTACCATCGTAAACCTGGTATTTCATGCCTATGTTCCATCTTTATACGAATCGCTGGGGATATACCTGCCACTGATTGTGGTTAATTGCATAATACTTGGAAGGGCAGAGGCTTTTGCCTCCAAGAACCCACTACTCCATTCTATTGCCGACGCACTGGGCATCAGCATTGGTTTCATGCTGGCTTTATTAATCATCTCATTTCTCAGAGAGACGCTGGGAACAGGTAGCCTGTCGATATTTGGCGCCAGGCTGTTCACGCTGCCGATCCTGGGGGAACACCCTATGGCTATATTCGTACTTCCACCTGGGGCATTCTTGCTTATGGGCCTGCTATTAGCTCTACTCAGGCGACTGGGGGTGATAAAGAGTGAATAACCTCATTACTATATTCTTGAGCATGGCCCTGCTCAACAACTTCATCCTGGCGAAATTCCTGGGGCTTTGTCCCTTCTTCGGTGTCTCGAAGAAGCTCAGCAACGCTCTCAGCATGGGCGTGGCAGTCACACTCGTAATGTTTATCGCAACGGTCGCGACCTGGTTCATTAACCATTACATTCTTATTCCATTCGATGTGCAGTATATGAGTATCGTCATATACATACTGGTGATAGCTTCGCTTGTTCAGATAGTGGAGATGGCCATAAAGAGAACGAATCTCACGCTTTACAATGCCTTAGGCATATATCTACCGCTTATTACCACGAACTGCGCAGTATTGGGCATCACCCTAATAAATGCCACAGAGGCTTATTCACTCCTCGAAAGCGTGGTATGCTCTCTGGGCGGTGGTATAGGCTTTACCCTCGTTTTAATCATTATGTCCGGGATACGGGAGAGGTTAGAACTTGCCGACTCTCCCGTGTCAATGAAGGGACTGCCTGTAGCACTGTTGACAGCAATGCTTCTGGGCCTTACATTCTTCGGATTCGGAGGGATGATATAACTTGACTACAGTGCTTGTCCTCACGGGAATAGGGTTCGCCTGCGCTGCGCTAATATACTTTATGCACATTGTATTGCCACACAAGGTGCAGGGTCTGGAGAAAACGGAGGAAATTGCAAATACCTTGCCGGGAATGAATTGTGGCGCCTGTGGATATCCAGGCTGCTTCGCCTATGCACAGGCGCTGACAAAGAACCCTGACTTAATATCTGAAAGTCCGTGCGCCGTAATGTTGCAGGATGCTGAAGGGCTGGAACGCCTGGGGAAGATTCTTGGGGTCAGCATAGATGCGGCAGGAATGAGCAAAAGAGCTCTCATACATTGTAACGGAAGCTCAGAGGTTGTATACGATTACTCCGGAGTTAGAACATGTAAGGCGGCAACACAACTTCTTAAAGGGTATAAGAAATGTCCCTATGCTTGTCTGGGTTTTGGAGACTGTTTGGAAGTATGCCCACAGGGTGCGATATACATGGATGATGAGAAAGAAATAGCGGTTGTGGATACGGAGGAGTGCACTGGCTGCGGCCTTTGCGTAACTGAGTGTCCTCAGAAGCTTATAGAGCTGGTTCCTGAAGGGACAAAAATTGCTTTCCTGTGTAACTATAAACCTTTAAAGAATATACCAGGCAGGGAGAAGTGCGACTTCGGCTGCATACACTGTCGGAAGTGCTATAAAGCCTGTGAATTCGAGGCGGTAGTGTGGAATAAGGAGAAAGCCATACCTGAATTCGATATCGAGAAATGCACTCTTTGCCACAAATGTATAGACGAGTGCCCCAATGGCACGCTGGCGGATTTCACCAGGGTAAAAACTGCTGCCCAGGCCTTATGAGTGAGTTAGCAGAGGCTTTTTCGAAGGCCTGGCGATAGAGCCATCGTGGGAGGGTATAAAACCCTCCCCTACTACACTAATATGCAACTAGACAAAGTAGTGGCGGGGTTTTAGCGGTTGGCAGTTTAACTATCAACTGATTCACTGCTTAACTGGTTATTTCCTCCCCTACTGAACAATATGGCATCGATGGCGTAATTGGATTGAATTTCATGAGCCAGATAGGTTTGCTGGATTATAAAAGCTCGGTTTGAGGCCGGGAAGGCTTCAACTTAGGCCTGTGTCTTAGGAATAGCGATATCCAGTTGACGGCATATCTTTCTAGCTAAGAGAATTTCTATCTCTCGGTGACGAGGAACAGCGGCGATATGCCCGTTCTCTGGATTTAGATAAACCGAGTGCTTGCCACCTTCTCGTTGTAGAATGCACCTTTCTCTTGTCAGATGGTTAACGAGGTCACGGCGTTTCACAACCCTAGACCTGAACCTGTATCTTTCTCTTCAGGGTTTTCCCAGTCACTCCGCTGTCCCGCAATTCCCGCTGGGTTTCCAGTATAAGTTGAACTGCTTCCTTCAGGTTTTCTTGTACCTCGTTGATTGTTCGCCCCTGACTGAAAGCTCCTGGAACTGCATCTACCCACCCAATATACCATTTGCCACGTTTCTCGATTGTAGCTTCAAATGTCTGCTCCACTGCCATAACCTCCTTGCTGACAAACATCAGTATATAGCAACTGGGAATTTAAAATCTACCTTCCCTTCATCATACAGGTATCATATTTAGCTCATTTATTCAAATTAACCTTATAATAGCGAGGCTTTTTCGAAGGCCTGGCGATATAACCATCGTGGGAGGGTGTAAAACCCTCCCCTACAACACTAATATGGAACCGGGCAAAGGGGAGGGTATAAAACCCTCCCCTACTGAACAATATGGCATCGATGGCGTAATTGGATTGAATTTCATGAGCCAGATAGGTTTGTTACTTGATTTTCCAGGCTTCAATGTTCAGGTTTGGGGGTATTGGCTGTAAACCTCCCTCTCCACCGTTCATGTCTATATGCAGGT
The DNA here is from genome assembly GCA_021162245.1 of Dehalococcoidia bacterium. Taxonomy (GTDB): domain Bacteria; phylum Chloroflexota; class Dehalococcoidia; order GIF9; family AB-539-J10; genus JAGMDB01. The sequence continues at coordinate 23,967 of JAGGZD010000018.1, forward strand.
TTATTGTACCAGGCTCGTTCGGGCCTCCGGAAGTCCAAGCCGCAGGAGTCCAGATGGCGATATCACCTGTTTGGATTTCATTACCGTTGTTGCCTTTCACATCTTGGTTAAACGAAAGAAGCAATCGTCCATCCGGTAGCGGCGTCAGAGCAGTAATATTACGCTCAGCGTTAAGAATAATAGAGGTATCGAGATAGAGGCTGAAGCTAGGACTAGACGGAGGTTCAAATTCGATTATCTGGTATGGTTCGAAAGTATCACCGCCGTAATCTGATTTTAACTCAGCTCCCTTGTTGGATAAAGAAAAAAGAACATGACCATTTTCCAACCTGCCAACGGCAGCTATATCGATGCTCTTGTCAAAATACTGTCTCATGTCGTACACAAGTTCGGCGTGGCCCGACTCTGGATCGCCTGTGCCCAATAAGTGAAGCCTGATTATGTCATCGTTATCACAATCACAAGGAGGATCATTTGTGCCAACGCTGGGCTTCTCTGGGCTTGCCAGAGATATCAAAAGACACTCGTAGCCCCCATATTCATAATAATGTACGCCGCCAAAAGTGACCTGATCCCCAAGGCCATACAAAGGACCATCGAGATATGCCGCAGAAAATCCCGTAGTCATATTTAGTGAATAAAGGTCATTGGTTTTGAGTTGTATGGACTCATCATCCGAATTCCACCCTGTGAATGCCATTGCACCCGAGAGGGTAGTAAAGATTACTGTATCATCATCAATAGTACTCAAGGCACCTAGGCATTCTCTCGTTTTAAAGTCCCCACCTTCTCCGCCCGCTGCTACTCCTCCAGAATATTGGGCTAATACACGGGCTACTACTTCACCCATGGTTTCCCCATCTAACTTAGCAGTAGATTTGATGACATACCTTATGCTATCTTCGGCTATCTGCTCAGCATCCAGTATTTTTAGTTCCACGTTCATTCCGTTTACCTGCTCACCGAGCGAATAGGAATAATCTTTGGACAGTGGACCGGCATATTTTAGTTTCCATAGAGCATCCTCCACCCCAGCATCGGCGGCGTAAAGCTCCAGGGCGTCCGTTTCTATGAGCTGCTGGTGCTTTATGCTGGTGGCGGCGTGATTGAGGGTAGGAGCCAGGACGATAGCCCCCAGAGCCAGCACAATGAGCACCATTATCAGAACTTGCCCATTCTGCTTTCGGTTTATTTCTTTCACTGCTCGTTTAATTCTTTTCAACATTGCCATTCCTGTAGCAAGCTTAACATAACAGTTGGGCTTTGCAAATCTTTAACACTGTAAAAATAGCTTATTAGTACCAGCTTGCATGAGAAAATAGTCATATATCAAATATAAACATAAATTTTGCTGATTAGCCAGGTCAGTCCGGGCGAGGTTTCACCTCAAAAGTTCTCGTCTCAGTTCTCGTGCCTACCTGGACAGTGATGTTCACGGTAAGCACTTTTTCTGTACTGTTCCAGCTACAACTGGCGGTGTCGATATATTGAGCGACGAGGGTTCCTGGTGTGCTCTCATTGTAGGAACGCCGAAGTTCTCCATTCCCCAGAGCGTACTCTACTCTTATAGGGGTGCTCCATGTGCTGGTGCCGTCATCCCACTCCAGATGTTCCATGCTCAGGAATTTTGATGACGTCGTGTTTATCGAGCCGGGAGTCGCGGATTGCACATCCCGGTTAATCCAGTTTACCGCGTTGCGTACCTGGTTTATGGCAGTATTGCTGTCGTTGCTGATAACCGGAATGGTAACTACCTGGTGTGCGGTCATAGTGGCGGCAACGCCAATTACGCTTGCTATGGCAAGGGCTACTATCAGCTCAATCAAGGTGAAGCCCTTCTGGTTTTTCATTAACCTGGTCATCGCTCTACCTTATAATCCTCCAGTGTGAACACTATATCTCCCGTACAATTTTCATTATGATAAACTGCGATTGTTATCTTGCGAATGCCTTCATCATTACTGCCATCACCATCGACATCAAAATCTTCGGCTTTGACCTCGGCACAGTATCCATCATAGTCGTTGGAAAGGAGTGGAGGCTCATTATTGCCAGGGTCCCACCATCCATCGGGAGGATTTGATGAGTTGCGGGTAGAAGTGGTAATTGTGTAAGACCATGCAGTTGTGGAATACGGTTTTTTGCTCTTCACATATTCCATCTGGCTCTGAGCCAATGCAAGGGCTGTCGAGCTCTCATCGCTGATGAAGACGGTTTTAAGAGATGTGCCCAGACCACCAAGAAAGACAACGGCAACTATGCCCAGTATAGCCAGTGCTATCAGCACTTCAATGAAGCCTGTGCCTCTCTGCTTTCTCACTAAGTTCCGATTCATTCGGTTTCTCCTGCCAGGCTGCTACCGCTATCCAGACTGGTGAATACAGTTCATCTTTACGCCTGCTATACTTATCTGAATTAAATACCCGTCTGCCCATAAATGGAATACATGGCGGAAACCAGAGCCAAGGCAATAAAGCCAACTACTACTCCAATAAATATGGTCATAGCAGGAGTGATAAGTGATACCATGGTTTTCGTTTTATCGTCGGCTTCAGCCTCATAACTTTCAGCTACGGTGGTTAATGTGCTATCCAGATTACCTGTTTCCTCGCCCACTGCTGTCATTTGCACCATAAGAGGCAGAAAAACCTTGTTTTTCGCCATGGGGGCGGATAGGCCTGCGCCGGCAATCATGCTCTGTTGCACTTCAGTCAATGCCTTTTCCATAACTTTATTTTTAGTTCCCCGAATAAGCAAAGTCATTATCTCGGGCAGAGGCAATCCACTGCTATATAGCAATACTATATTGCGGCAACACCTGGAGAGCTCATTAAGGAGGTTGATGCGCCCAACTTTGGGCAGGCTAAGCGATATCTTGCTCCACTGATACTTGCCTGGGGGAGTTCTGCTATAGACAAAGCCAGCGACAACAATAGCCAGCAGAGCTAGCAGCAGCCAGAGCCCATACTGTTGCGTCCACTCCGTGAGGGTAAGTAGCGCCCTGGTCGCCGCTGGCAACTGAACATCAAATGCAGAATACATATTGGCAAAAGTAGGTAAAACAAAGGCGACTAATACGCCAATAACTGCAATAGCTACGATAAGTACGATAAAGGGATATAGCAAGGCGTTCTTTACACTTTTCTGAGTTGCAGCTGTCCTTTGTAAATAATCAGCCGCACGTCTTAGCACCGTTTCAAGATTACCCGTTCGTTCCCCTACGGCTATCAGGCGATGATAAATCTGAGAAAAAGCGTGAGGGTATTTTCCCATAGCTTCCGACAGGGACGAGCCTGCCCGGACATCGGAGATCACGCTGGCGAGTACCTTTTTCAAAGGGCGGTTGGTTATTTGAGCTTGTAGCAGCTCCAGAGAAGTAACGGCATCGGTGCCTGATTCGATCAACAATGCCAGCTGGCGGGAAAACATTATAAGCTCGGTTGGGTTTATAGCAGAAAATCGAGAGCTTAATTTCCCTGCGCTGAAGAAGGGTGTAATCTCTTTGAGGCTAAGTATCCGATAGCCGCTGGAATCCAACGCGTCGGCAGCAGCTCCCTCGTTAGGGGCGGAAATCTTGCCTTTGATTATTCTATTATTTTCGCCACTGGCTACATAACTATAATTCATAGCAACCTCAATCTCTAATGTCTAAGCTCTAAAGCCCAAATTCAAATACCAAAACTCACTTTGTTTTCTCCGCTATCGAGCCGAAGATTTTTACTTTTGTTCTTTTATCATATTTCGCCTGCGTTTTAACTGTATTTATCATTCTACTCTATTAAGTAAGCATTCCGTAGTACCTCGGAGGGAGTAGTGATGCCCGCTTTTACTTTCATCATGCCGTCCTTAATCAGGAGTGTCAACCCCTCTTCGATTGCCTGTTGCCGAATCCCAGCAGTGCTGGCGCCTTTTAGTATTTGCGTTCTTATTTTATCGCTTATGGGTAAAACTTCGAACAGCCCTGTTCTGCCTCTATAACCTGTATAGGAGCACAGCTCGCAGCCATCGCCCTGGAGAAACTCGGTTCGCTCTTCCCCTGTTTCCCTGGTATAGGCTACTTGTTCCATCAGGGGAACCTGCTGGTAACTGGAGCAATGAGAACAAACACGGCGCACCATGCGTTGAGCCACTACGCCGATAATCGCTGAGGACACCAGGAAAGGTTCTATTCCCAGGTCAAGCAGACGGAAGACGACGCCGATGGCGTCATTGGCGTGGATGGAAGTGAGGACCAGGTGCCCCGTCAGGGCGGCCTGAATGGCTATTCTGGCTGTCTCAGCATCGCGGATTTCCCCTACCAGCATGATATCGGGGTCCAGTCGCAGCATGGAGCGTAATCCGCTGGCGAAAGTAACTCCTGCCCTGGCATTTACCTGGACCTGGTTGATATTGGGGAAGTGGTATTCAACAGGGTCTTCGATGGTAATTATATTTCGGGATACTTTGTCCAATTTATTCACTGAGGCATAGAGGGTGGTAGTTTTGCCTGAGCCTGTGGGGCCGCTAATTAAAATCATACCAAAAGGAACTTTAAGCATATCCTCATATTTGCTCAAGGCTTCAGGGGAAAAACCTAGCTGGGGCAAATCTATAATTCCCAGAGATTTATCCAGAAGGCGCAACACCGTCATCTCCCCATTGACTGTGGGTGATGTGGCCACACGAACATCTATAAACCTTCCCTTGGACTGGGTGGAAAATTGCCCGTCCTGAGGGCGGAGACGGTCAGCAATATTCATATCAGCCATTATCTTTATTCTTGAAGTGAGCGGGAGGTGTATTTTCAATGGGAGCGACATAATATCCTGGAGCGCACCATCGATGCGGAAGCGAATTCTTAACCTGTCTTCTTCTGGTTCGATATGGACATCGGAGGTTCTGGCTTTAACCGCTTCATCGACAATGAGGCGCAAGGCACTAGCCACAGGAGTATCCTGGGCAGCTTCAATCAGGCGTTGCTCATCCACTTTCCCTGCATCTACAGGCATGCGGGATATCTGGTCTTCTATTTGTCCGAAACCTTTATAGTTGAAGTCGATAGCTTCACGAATTTCCTTTTCACTGGCAGCTACAGGATATATTCTCATCTTGCTCTGCGACGCCAGCGCTTCCAGCGCAAAGATGTCAGACGGATTTGCCATAGCCACTTGCAGAGCATTATTCACAATAGCCATGGGCATGACATTAAATCTTCTTGCCATGCTTTCGGGAATGAGCTGTAAAACTTCGGGTTGGTCTATGTGTTTAAGCGCTACTTCTTTCGGCTTGGTTTCGACTTCCGGCGTCGAATCGAGCAATTTTTCAATGGTGTTCTGGAGCTTGGCTGCACTCCCCTTCTTTTTTGTAGCTGTTTTCGGGGTGCGGTTATCTAGTTCAATAATCTTTATTCTCTGGTGCTCAGCAAACTGCTTAATTTCAGGCGCAATTTTCCCAGAAACCAGCAGAACCTTTCTTTGAATTCCACAATCATAGGATTTGGTGTCGAACAAGGATATCTGGTTTAAGTTTAATTCATTGCCGCTCAAATCATCTATGCCCAGCTTATGAGCTATAAAGCCATCATCCAGGGAAGCCAGGATATCGAAATTGTATTCTGCCCCAGATTTCCCTCTAACTTTGCTGTTCTCCTCAACTATATAGCCGAGCTCGCTCAGAATCTGTATTGCCTCGCTTTTTGTCTTAGGATGGAAAGAGGTGTTTTTCTTAGCCTGCCTGGCAGGAAGAGCTGTATCCAAAAATGCTGTTAGTGTTTTGTCATCGAAGATTCTTATTCGCTGTGCTTCAGCAAAACGTTTGGCCGCAGGCTCAATTCCGGGGAGGGCAATAAGTATTTTATCCTGAATGCCACAATCATAACATTTGTCATCAAAGGTGAAGGCTCTACTCAGGCTTATTTCCTGCCCATTTTCATTTTGAGCAATATCTATGGCGACAGTATAAGTCATAAAGTCGCTGTCGCTACGAGCTAGAATATCGAACGCATGCTGAACGCCAGATTTACCTGTGAGAGAAGCATTTTGTTCCACTTTGTAGCCCTGCTCTTCAAGCCGTTGCACAAACTGGCTTTTAAGTTGCTCGACTTGTTTTCGTGCTATTTGTTGCATTGTAGTCCCGTTATTCTCCTGTATAACTACGTTTAGCTACGTATTAATACCAACAATATTAACATAATCATTCATATTGTCAATTATACCTGGGTCCTCCTATTGACAAAGCACTGGCTAATAGCTAACAATAAGCTTAATGGGCAAGAGGACATCTCTGGTATTATATCTGGGACTGGTTGCTTTGTTGGCATTACCTGGGTTGCTTCCCTTTATCAGACCTGAACTCGCTCTGGCTAACCCCGATGAACTGAAGTGGTCTATTGTGGATAGTCCTGGCGAAGAGGGCAATGTTGTAGTTAGCCCCAGTGAAATAAATGCTTTTGCCCTTGATTCTGAAAATGAAATCTACTATGCACTGGACATTCCCAATGAAATTATCTATAAGTCGATTGACGGAGGCATTACATGGGAGGATGATTTAGCCGAAGCGCTTCAAAGCGAAGGTGCTATTTTGCCTGCATGGGATATAGCTGTGGCGCCGAATGACCCGGAGTTATTAGCTGTGGTCACCGATGACAGACAGGAGGTTTATGTTTCCGAGGATGGTGGAGACAGCTGGACAGATATGCAACTTTCAAGTGCCACAGATTGGGATGCAAGCTTGCTCATTTCTGACATTGCCATTTCTCCGGAATACAGCGGCAATATAGATATCGCCGTGGGCACACGGAATCCAGATAGCTTTAACAACGGCGACGTCTGGGTAATAGAGTCAGAATTCCTTGCTGTCTGGAAGGCTCAGGAATTGGGACTGGATGTGACGTCAGTTCAATTTTCGCCTGATTACGGGAACGATGAGGCTATACTGGTTGTTGCCAGCGATGCTGATAAAACTTATCTTTGCACTGGTATCAGAAATACCGGTGCAAATAGCACGAATTGGGAGGAAACCGATCCACCTAAAGTGGAGATAAGTGAATACAGCGGGGATTCACCGGGGGAAAGCGAAATTATCTTCTCCGACCTGGCATTGCCCTCTGATTATTCAAGGCTTCAATCCGGGAAACGTATTGTTTATGCTGCTTATAGCTCAAACACAACTGCCGACGACGTTTACCGTATCGAAGACAGCGACGTCTTCAGGCTGGATACTAATCGCGGCGATGCAGTTTCTATAGCTTCCATTGCCTTCCATGGCACTTGCGACGGGGGGAAGTTGCTGGCCGGGGAAGTGGTATCTAAAGCGGATTCAGCTACTGCTTTAATTCACATTTGTTTTGAACCTGAAGAAGTCTTCCCCGATTGGGAGAAACCTGAAAAGCCACCCACGGGGGGAGCTATTTCAGACAATGCCAATGCTCAAGTTGCCTGGAGCAGTGATGGAGAAATGGCTTATTGTGGGACAGGCACTAACCATGTAACGAATGCTAATGAGTGGGCTGACCCTGACAAATGGGCTGGCCAGGCTTATGATGAAAGCGCCTTTTCCCAAAGCGAAAATGATGGCGATACATGGAACCAGCTATCTCTCATAGACACTATGATGGCGCATCTTTGCGATTATGCACTGCTCACGGACACGGAGAATGACGAAGCCCCATACCTTCTTTATCTGGTTTCGGTAAGCAGCAGATTCGACAGTATATGGCGAAGCGAAAGCGAAACACTGGAAACACTGGGGGAAATCTGGCAAAGAGTATTGTGCTTCGATGGCGCAACCGATGACATAGTTTTGAGGCCTACTCCAGAGGGTAGTCCAGAAGAGGCTATTTTCTTCGCCGCTCTGGACAGCGATTACGCCCGCTGTTCAACGGACTATGGGGATACCTGGGAATGGGTCTGGGAATGCCCTCATATCACTGACTTAGCCGTAGTAAGCGACACATTGCTCTATGTCCTGGATGACAATTTAGTGAACAAGGGTGTATGGGAAGACAAGGACTATGGGGATACCTGGGAATGGGACATGGGTGTGGATACAGGCCTTCTTTCTGGTTACAGCATATCTACTAGCGGCGAGAATTTTGTTTTCGTTGGGGATGAAGGGGATGAAGGTATAGTTGCTTATTCGGTTGACGGTGGAGTCACTTTTGAGCAAACTTTAGCTGTGCCTGAGTCAGAGCCGGGGGAAATATGGGTGATTCCCGACGAAGATTTCGATAACAATAGATTTATTTATGCTGCTGGCAGTGAAGGTGGAATTTACAGTTGGACTATCGAAGGGAGCACATCGTGGCAGCAATTGACCCCTCCCCATTCAGGATTTTGTGGCCTGACTCAGAGTGGTGGCGCTCTGTATGGAAATTATGGACCTGGCATTGCCCGTACGCTAATACCACACATGGTAACTATTACCGAAGATGATTGGGATGAACTTACTGTTGGATTAGACAGTGGAACTTCCTTCAGAAAAGGTACGCTGAGGGCGGTACGCAATGAAACCATAGATTTATGGGCTATCGACGAGCGAACTTATGATTTTCCCCAAAGCGAAGGATGCCTATGGGTTTATTCCGACAGCATTGCCTTGCAATCACCATGGCCGACTTCGCCAGCTATAGGGGAATTGCTTCTCTGTGACCCCTGTGATTGCCATGCCAGAACATTCAGCTTCCGCTGGCGGAAATTACCTTCAACTGAAAAATATGACTTGTGGATATCCCTGGATGAGCAATTTGAATCTGTGCTGGCTAAAGTAGAGGTATCTCCTGTTGACCTTAGCGACCCTGCCTGCAATTCGCTTGAAATTCCGCTACGCTTTACTTGTGGGGAGATTTACTACTGGAAGGTGAGAGGCAGCGGCACCGAGGAGGAGAGCATTCATAGCCGCTGGTCGCCGCCAATGAACTTTACTGTAAAAATCTGCTCCTCGATGGGGAGCATGCACATTGCACCTGTAATAGAAGTCCCACAAAGCGACAGCAGCGATGTGCCCAGATCACCTGCTTTCTCCTGGACGGGCTTCTCTCATGCTACAAAGTATGAGTTTATTCTGGCCAGGGATGTTGACTTAACTCAGATAGTAGTCAGAGAGAAGGTGCCCATATCAGCTTATGTATATAATGGCAAACTCGATTGGGGCACAACCTACTTCTGGAGGGTGAAAGCCATCGAGCCTGTTCCCAGTGAACCCAGTGTCATAAGTAGCTTTACCGTAGTGTCAGCGCCAGAGCCAACTGTCCCTGCAGCGGCAGTAGTAGCGCCACCAACACCATCCTGGGTATGGTTTATCATTGGCATACTGGCGCTGTTAGACATTGTCATCGTTGTGCTTTGCCTTGTCAGGCGGTAGAGTAAGAATAGCACCCATTAGAGCTACGGGAGCATTGACAAATTATGATAGGCTGCCTAAAATATGACAATGTAAGTTTTCGTGTGAAAACTGGAGGCCGAGTATGAAGAATGTAGTAAAAGTAGGTAAAAGGTATCAGGTGGTCATTCCCAAGGAGGCCAGGGAGCAGCTTGGCATTAACGTTGAAGATAAGCTTATTGTCAGCGTTCGAAATGCCCAAATCATTATGCAACCCAAGCCACAGAGATATAGCGAATACATGCAGGGGTTGGGAAAGAAGGTCTGGAGAGAGATTGAGGCTACCGAATATGTGAGGAAGGAAAGAGAGGCATGGGGGAAATAGAAAAGAGATGCCGAGAACTCCTGGTGCGCTATTCTATCCTGGGGCTGGACACCATGCTCTTTATTTACCATTTCGAGGAGAATAAGGACTACCTTCCCTTCACCAGAGCCCTTTTTGGCTTAATCGAGGATGGGATGATAGAAGGCAAGACCTCGATTATCACCCGCCTTGAGATCCTGGTAAAACCCATAGAGGAGGGCGACGATATTCTAGCGGACGAATACAAACTTATACTGGAGAATTTCCCCCACCTTGAAGTTGCTCCGGTTGATGCCGGGATAGCAGATTTAGCCTCAAGCCTTAGAGCCAAATATAAACTCAGGACTCCCGATGCCATACAACTTGCTACCTCGATTGCGAAAGGTGCTCAGGCATTTGTGACCAATGATGAGTCTCTGAAGAAGGTTAAGGAAATCGAGGTCGTTGTCATGAGGGAGAGCTCAGGTGATTGAGACATCGTTCCCTCTTGAATTTTGTAACATTTTCACTGGACAGCAACGTAGAAGAGGCTTAACTTTCACAATCTAATAATATTTTGTTATACTGGCTAAGTCTATTTTGTCCTGTGCTACGAAAAAAGAGGATATCCAGCGGACATCCAGGCAAGTTATCCTTTTTATTTAGCGGCTTTCTTAAAGTCATGGTTAATATCGAATGGAAGTACTAAGTCCTTACAAAGAAGCTACTGAAGTAATCGCCGAGGCTGGCGGCGATCCTCTTAAGTTATGTTATCAGTGCGGTCTTTGCACCGGCGTTTGTCCATGGAACCTGGTTAGGAATTTCATTGTGCGCCGCGTCATACACGAAGCCCAGCTTGGAGCAACCGACTTTGGCGGCGAGGAAGCCTGGCTTTGTGCTACCTGTAATGCCTGCGTCCAGAGATGTCCTCGCGGCGTAGAAATAATCGACATTATGCGCGCTACGCGCCGAGCCATAGTTAGTTTGGGCATCGGCGTCGTTCCAGACGCTCTCCGAATTTCTGCCAAAAACATTGCCGGCAGTGGCAACCCACTTGGCGAGGCACCAGAGAAACGCGGCGATTGGGCAAAGGACATAAATGTAAAGAAATTCACCCCGGGCATGGAGGTGCTTTATTTCCCCTGCTGCATCCCCGCCTATGACCCCGACGTTAAGAAAGTGTCGCAGGCTACCGCAACCATACTTAATAAATTGGGAATCGATTTCGGCATTCTGGGCAGTGAAGAGAAATGTTGTGGCGAGGCAATTCGAAAAGCTGGGTATGAAGACACGTTTCTCAGTCTGGCTCAATCCAATATCGACCTCTTTAATAAAAACAACGTTAAAACCGTGGTAGTTTCTTCCCCTCACTGTTACCATACTTTTAAAAATGAATACCCTGAACTCGGAAGCAGCTTTGAAGTAGTTCATATTACCCAGTACCTGGCATCGCTTATCGAGGAAGGGAAACTGAATTTTTCCAAAGAAATAAATAAAAAAGTAATTTACGCCGACCCCTGCTACCTGGGACGACATAATGGTATATACGATGAGCCGAGAAAGATATTGCAAAGTATTCCGGGGTTAGAATTAATTGAATTTCCAGATTCTCGTGAGGAGGCTATTTGCTGCGGCGGTGGAGGTGGCAGAATTTGGATGGATACTGCAAAGGGGGAAAGGTTCTCTGATATAAGAGTAGAGCAAGCCCTTGAAAAGGGCGCTGCTATAATAGCGCTGGCCTGCCCTTACTGCTTCCTTAATTATAGAGATAGCGTGCTCAGTATGGACAAAGCAGAGGTTATTGAAGTTAAAGATATATCCGAGATTGTTGCTGAAGCGATGGAATAAGAGCAATCGATGTTCACCGCCCAATGTACAGTTTAGTGGAGAGATAGATGAATCAAGAGTCAGAACGGAAACCCAGGATACTCGGTTTTTTATGCCGCTGGTGCAGCTACGCTGGCGCCGACCTGGCGGGGACCAGTCGTAAGAAATATCCAGCCAACATAGAAGTAATAAGAGTTCCCTGTTCGGGGAGAGTTGATCCCCTTTTCGTCATCAAGGCACTGCGATTAGGTTTTGACGGGGTGTTGGTCTCAGGCTGCCATCCCGGTGATTGTCATTATCAGACAGGTAATTACCGCACCCGAAGAAGAATGGCCATAACTAAAAAATTCCTCGAATATGTAGGCGTCGAGCCCGAACGCATTCAGGCCAGCTGGGTTTCAGCCTCAGAAGGGGGAAAATTTGCCGAAGTGGTCACCAAAATAACAAAGGAACTAAAGGAAATCGAGCCCAATCGATTATTTGACGATGAAGAATAGCGAAATCGAGCAAAGGTTGCGCCAGGAAGCTAAGGCCTTGCTGGAGCAAGGGAAGGTTGATTGTATCATCGGTTATGAAACAGGTAGCCTGAAATTCACCACAACCCCTCTAATCACCAGGAACAAAGACGATGTTGAACGCTTAATAGTTAGTCCATTCATTGTAAATAATCTGAGCGTATATCTGACCGAGATTAAAGGGAAGGTAGGCATCATAGCCAAGGGGTGCGACAGCCGTTCCATCGTTAACTTAATACAAGACAACAAAATAGCCAGGGAAGACGTTGTAATTATGGGCATTCCCTGTCCCGGTTTGATTGACCTGAATAAGATTGAGCTTTCACTGGGCAAGGACAGAGATGAATTAGACAACGTTACCAGAGACAACGACAGAGTAGTTATAACGATCGATGGGAAGGAAAAGGATTTCCCGATTACAGAAGTTCTTTTTGATAACTGCCTTGAATGCGAGTTTCCTACCCCCCGGGAGTATGACGTTCTCCTTGGTGAACCATGCGCTCCTGTCAAGAGTGAAGTGAGTAAGAAGACAAGCATAAAGGAACTGGAAGCAATGCCACGTGGGGAGCGGTGGAACTACTGGAAAGAGGAATTCAGTCGCTGCATCAGGTGCTATGCCTGCCGCAATGTTTGCCCCGCCTGTTTTTGCCAGAGATGCTTCGTCGAGGAAAGTGAACCCCAATGGGTATCACCAACTCCCAAGTGGCAGGATAATCTCATGTTTCAAGTAACCAGAAATATCCACGTGGCAGGAAGATGTACAGATTGCGGGGAATGCGAGCGCGCTTGCCCCATGAATATTCCGCTTAGAAGCCTGACAAAGAAAATGTACGATATAGTGGACGAACAATTCCACTACAAGGCAGGGACAGATAAAAATGCGTCGCCATTGCTAACAGCCTATGAGGCTGCAGAGGTTGAGGACTTCATAAGGTAGGAGATAAACAGTGAGCACCAGTAAGAAAATCAGTAAAAAGGATATAGGGAAAATCCTCAGCCAGTGGAGTCAAGAGTTCACAGTATTAGTGCCGTCTAAGGAAGGTAACGTTAGCAAGATGGCCAGGTGGGATGGCAAAGATACCAGGTTTATGGATTCCCATAGAAACACAGTGCATCCAGTCAAAGCTAACTTCTTTCCCCCGATGGAGGAAATGTTCAGCTTTCAAAAAAACAAGGAGGGTTACCACATAGAACCAGCACCTCCAGACGAACATAAGCTACTGATTTTTGCCATTCGTCCCTGCGATGCTAATGCCCTGGCTATACTGGATATGGCCTTTAAGGATGGCTATGAAGACCCGTATTACCTTTCCCGTAGAAAAGACACGGTATTAATCGGACTCGGTTGTACCAACCCCTACGATAGTTGCTTCTGTACCTCCATGGGAGGCAGTCCATCTGACTCGACCAATGTCGATATTATGCTCACCGATATCGGGAATGAGTTCCTCATCGAAGAGATTAGTGAAGCTGGCAAGGAATTAGTTGCCAAAACTGAAGATTTGCAAGAGGCAAAAAAAGCTGATGAAGCTAAAGCTAAGAAGGTAAAAGAAACATCTTATGATAAAGTAACAAGAAAGATAGATACCAGGGATATCGACAAGAAGCTATTAGCTTGTTTTGAGAATAAGGACTACTGGGAAAAAGTATCTGCGAAATGTATAAGCTGTGGCATCTGCACCTTCCTTTGCCCCACCTGTTATTGTTTTGACATCAACGATGACTCGTTTAAAAAGCGAGGGGCAAGATTTAGAAGCTGGGATAGCTGTGCTTTCCCAGTATATACCAGGATGCCAATGGAAAATCCCAGGGGGGAGAAATGGCGACGAGTGAGACAAAAGGTATGCCATAAATTCGAGTTCTTCCCCATGAACTTCGGCAGTATAGCTTGCGTTGGTTGTGGAAGATGTATCCGCCTCTGTCCTGTAAATTGGGATATTACCCAAACAATAGAGAGCGTACCAGAGATAACATAAGGTTACTATGAGGGAGCAGAAATGACAGTTACCGATATGAGCCAGGGGAAAAGATTTTTTGCCAGTGAGAATGTCTATTTACCCCACATAGCAATAATCGAGAAGGTAATCGATGAAACCCCTGGCGTCAAAACCTTCCATTTCAACTTTAAGGATGAAAAGCTACGGAAGGAATTTAGCTTTAAGTCAGGGCAATTTGCTGAGTATTCGGTGCTCGGCGTCGGCGAAGCTCCATTCTGCATTTCTTCCAGTCCAAGCAGAAGTGACCATCTCGAATTTGCCACACAACAGGTGGGCAAGGTAACCAACGCCCTGCATCGGCTTGGCGTTGGCGCAGAGATAGGCTTCAGAGGACCCTATGGCAACGGCTTCCCACTGGACTTCCTGCAGGGTAAAAACCTTGTCTTTGTCGGTGGTGGCATCGGGCTTGCGCCACTGAGGTCATTAATCTGGAATGCAATAGATAATCGAGATAAATATGAAAATATAGACATTATTTACGGTGCCCGTAGCCCGGATGATCTATGCTTCAAGTATGACCTGGATACATGGGATAAGGATAAGACAATAAACATCATAAGTACTATCGACAGAGAGGATAAGAGCTGGAGCGGGAGAGTAGGCTTTGTCCCCAAAGTGCTGGAGGAGGTAGCTCCATCGGCCAGTAACGCAGTAGCTATCGTCTGTGGACCGCCAGTTATGATACGATTCACTTTTCCTGTTCTAATAAAACTGGGTTTTACTCCAGAGCAAATGATAACTACGCTGGAAAAGAAGATGACGTGTGGCATAGGCAAGTGCGGCCGATGTAACATAGGCAATCTCTATGTATGCCGCGACGGGCCGGTATTCACCTATGCCCAGATTAAGAATTTTGTCTCCAGCGAATACTAGAATATTCCGTCAATCAATAGAAAGAGCTTTCTAAGGACGTTCAAGCTTTCCCATGCCTCCCCTGCTAGACGAGCAAGCCTTCCATCTGTGCCAGAATTTGCTCGTTTGTGAAATGGCTCAGACTTATGGCATCGCTGGGGCAGGCACCTACACAAGTGCCACATCCCTTGCACAAAGTTTCATTTACCTGGCATACTTCCTTCTCTTCATCGAAGGAGATAGCGCTATAGGGGCAAATGAGCTTGCAGAACTGGCACCCGGAACAGTTCCTTTCATCGATAACCGCAGTAGCTGCTTCAATCTCAGTTTTACCCTTGCTAATCATAGCTAGAACACGACTGG
Source organism: Dehalococcoidia bacterium (assembly GCA_021162245.1). Classification (GTDB taxonomy): domain Bacteria; phylum Chloroflexota; class Dehalococcoidia; order GIF9; family AB-539-J10; genus JAGMDB01. The sequence goes on from JAGGZD010000018.1 coordinate 39,161, forward strand.
CAGCGGCTGAAGCTTGAGCCACCGTGTCAGGAATATCTTTAGGCCCCTGGCAACAACCCACCACAAAGACACCGTCAGTTGTAGTAGCCACCGGATCTAGCTTGGGATGTCTCTCCATGAAAAACCCATCGGCGCCACGGTTAATATTGAACATTCGGCTAACAGCTTCTGCATCTGCTTGCGGTTCCATAGCGGGACACAGGATAACCATATCCACAGGCACCCTTATTAACCTGCCCAACAAAGTATCCTCCGTGACGACAATCAGCTTGCCTTTCTCTTCCTCAGTTATGGCACGGTCGGTAACTCGAGATGGCTTGCCCCGTATAAAATTAACGCCCTCATCCGAGATGCGCTTATAAAATTCCTCGTAACCCTTGCCAAAACAGCGCATATCTATATACATCTGGTACACTTCGGCATCAATTTTCTCTTTTATTAAATGAGAATACTTGAGAGCATACATACAACATACCCGAGAGCAATACTCATGATAGTTCTTATCCCTGCTGCCTACACAATGAATAATGGCAACGCTTTGTGGGACTGAGCCATCTTTGAGTTTGATATCACCATCTGTAGGGCCAAAGGAGCTAACCATTCTCTCAAACTCAAGGCTGGTGAGGACATTATCCAACTTCTTATAACCATATTGATATATGTCGCTGGGGTCAGATAGACTATACCCTGTGGCTACGATAATAGAGCCCACTTCTAATTCGACAAACTCATCCACCTGCTCAAAATCAATAGCCTGTGCTTCACATACTTTCTCACAGAGGCGACATTTGCCCTTCAAAAAGTAAACGCAATGCTCGCGGTCGATAACTGGCGTATTGGGCACCGCCTGCGGGAATGGGGTATAAACAGCCTTCCTCTTTCCCATGCCAGCCTCAAACTCGCTGTCTGTTTTCGCGGGGCACTTTTCCTGGCACAGGCCACAGCCAGTGCACTTATCCTCATCAATGTACCTTGCCTTTTTTCTGACCTTGACCTTGAAATTGCCAATGAATCCTGAAACTTCCTCCACCTCACTATAAGTCATTAGTTCGATATAAGGGTGAGAACCCACCAGTGTCATTTTCGGTGTAAGAATACAAGATGAGCAATCCAGGGTAGGGAATGTTTTATCCAGCTGGCTCATATGTCCACCAACGCTCGGAGTTCGCTCCACGAGATAGACTTTATGTTCAGAGTCGGCAATCTCCAGGGCAGCCTGGATACCGGCGATGCCGCCACCCACTATCAGGGTATCAGGGTTAATCGGGGCTTCTTTAAGCGCCAGCGGCTGGTGGTAATAAACTCGATTTACGGCAGCGCTCACCAGGTCTTTAGCTTTCTCCGTAGCTTCTTGTTTATTCTCAGTCACCCACGAACAGTGCTCCCTGATATTTGCCATCTCGAACAAATATGGATTTATCCCTGCTTCCTGGCATACACGACGGAAAGTAGGTTCATGCATCGTTGGCGAGCAAGAAGCAACAACCACACGATTAAGCTGAAAATCACTAATATCCTTTTTAATCAATTCCTGCCCCGGGTCGGAACACATGAAACTATAATCACGAGCCACTACCACACAATCCAGGCTTCGGGCAAACCGGGCAACTTGCTCTACATCGACAGTGTTCGCAATATTGCTGCCGCAATGGCATATATAAACACCTATCCTGGGTTCGCTCCACATGTCGAAATTCTCCTGTCTCTCTAATTCATTAGATAAACCGACAGGGTAAATTACACCCTGTCACGCAGCCAGCAATTCCTTTAGCTTCGCAGTAAAAGCGGGCACAACTTCTTCGTAACGACCCACCACTCCAAAATCCGCTTCCCTGAATATATTGGCCTCCGGGTCCTTATTAATAGCTACGATAGTTTTCGAGCCTGAACAGCCTGCAACATGCTGGCTGGCTCCCGATATAGCTATGGCGACATAAACTTCAGGAGCAACTATCTTGCCTGTCAGGCCAACATGCACTGCTTCCGGCACCCACCCATTATCGGCAGGTGGTCGTGAAGCTCCTACCGCACCATGTAACACATCAGCCAGCTCCTTCAATGTTGTTTTGAAAGGCTCGGGGGAACCAATACCTCTACCACCACTAACTATCACGGGAGCGTCTTCAAGTTTGATGCCAGTTACCTCTTCTTTCACCTTTTCTATTATCTTTGTTCCTACTCGCGACATATCTATTTCAGCTTTTACAGGCATGACCGTTCCCTTTCTCAAGCCATCACGCTCCATTGCTGACATAGTCTTCGCTCTAATAGTAACTATCTGAGGCATAGAATCACAGGTAAATATGGCCTGAGCATTACCTCCATACACAGGTTTCGTCTGCTGAAGCAATTTTGTCTCCGAATCCATGCTTAAATCAACACAATCTGTAGATAAGCCAACTCCCAGCCTGAAGGCGAGGCGAGGGGCTAAGTCTCTACCCACATGAGTTTGCCCCATAAGTATAATTTTAGGTGAAGATTCCCTGGCCAATTTCTCCAAAACCTGTACAAAGGTCTCTCCCTGATATTCTTTAAGCAAGGCATCTTCTATTACATAAACCTTATCTGCTCCAAAAGCGATTGCCTCCTTTGCAACAGCCTCATTTACTTTGTCCCCAGCCAGCAAGCAGCACAAATCTTCCTGCAGCTCGTCGGCGAAATTCCTGCCACAACCTAATAATTCAGCAGTAATGGAAGCTAATTTCCCATTCGCTAACTCGCCGAAAATCATTACACCTTTGTACTCAGCCATTATTCCCTCCTCGATTTCAAATTATCTTTGCTTCTCTAAGCTTTACAGCCAAATTAGCACCTGCTTCTGCTGGGCTTTCCCCTTCAACAATTTCGCATTTAGCATCCTTGGCTGGTTGAAAGAGTTTAGCCAGTTTAACGCGCCTTCCAGCAATGCCGACCTGTGAAGGCTCAAGCCCTATATCGGCTGGCTTCCACACGACAGGTTGTTTTTTAGCTGCCGCCATAATGCCCTTCAGTGCAGCATAGCGCAAATTGCCCAATTCGCTCGTCACCGTAATCACGGAAGGAAAGCCTATTTCTGTGACTTGATAACCATCGGAAATGACCTGCTCCACTTTCGCCTTCCCATCAATGATTTCTACCTTGCGAGCCAATGTCAAAGCAGGAATCGACAGAATCTCGGCAATGCCCAGGCCAACTTGCCCTGCATCCCAATCAGAAGATTGTCTGCCACAGAATATAAGGTCATACTCTCCAATCTTCTTGATAGCCATTGCTAAAGCATAGGCAGTCGACCAGCTATCACCTTCCTCAAAGGACTCATCTTCGAGAAGGATAAGCTCATCGCCACCCACAGCTAAGGTCTTTTTTATCACGTCACGAGCTATATTATTACCCAGGCTAAGCACCGTGATTTTACCTCCAACTTTATCCTTGATTCTTAGAGCAGCCTCCAGGGCAAATTCATCATATTGGCCAATCACCGGTTTAATATCTCGTGGTAAAGTTACTTTATTAACCGTCGGGTCAATCTTAAACGCCGTTGGCGGCGCTTCGGGGTCAGGTACCTGCTTACAGCAAACAACCATCTTTACATCAGGCATTTCTCGGCCTCCTCGCATACGGATTTCATACGTGAGAATAGCCTAAAATTCGATTTCTGTCAACGACAGGCTCACCTTACTGGACTAAGGCTTCCCTTTATTGAATTAATATTGTATAGTTAAAATATAGTTACATGTAAAGGTTGTGATTATTGAAAATAAGTAGAACAACCAGGTGGATTTTAACTATTGGCATTCTCGCCATTTTCTTGGCGAGTTTAACTGTGCTTTACCTTCGCCAAACAACGGAGCTAAGATATTTAAATGCCAGCATAATCCAGGCTCAACAAAATTTTAAAACATACACGACACAGGAAAAGGAGCTGGAGGCAGAGCTCAATCAAGTTGAATCAAGCATTCCTGCCCTTCCAGGTGAGTTCAGCTCTTCCCTTGAATCCGTAGAGATTAGCGATGCTTTACTTGAAGCCGCCGATGAAGCCAATGTAACCATAACTGAATTCAGCACTTCGCTCCCCGACAATGAGGAAATAAATGGCATCACTTACCGGGTTGTCTATATCGATCTGACTGCTGAAGGGAAAATGGTGTCGACTCTCAACTTTGCACAGAAGCTCGGTGACAGGTTTCCCAGCAGCGAAATACAACAGGTAGAGATAGAAGTGACGAAGGTAGGAAATGAAGCGGAGGAAGGGGAGGAAGAGAAGACCGGGAAAGAGACTGAAGAAGAAAAAGCATCACTCAGTTTAAGTTTAAAAATTTATGCTTACGAGGTCAATAATGGCTAAAGAAGTGACTACCATATATATAGATGACTCCGCTATCCGGGTATTGAGAAGCAAGGGAAGACAGGTAAGAAAGTGGGCCGATATGCCGCTGGAATCTGGCCTGGTTAAGGACGGAACAGTCGTCGACGAGGACGCTGTGGCTGCCAAAATTAAGGAGTTATGGCAGACCCAAAAAATAGGAAGCAGGAAGGTGATAGCCGGCGTCAACGGCATAAATTGCCTCTATCGCTTAATCACCCTCCCTGAACTACCCAAAAACATATTGCCCGAAGCAGTGGAAAGAGAAGCCCGCAGAATTTTAGCCATCCCCCTGGAGCAACTTCACCTTTCCTGGCAAGCTATTCTTACATTGAAAAAAGGAGAAATGCTGGTTTACCTGGCAGCCTTGCCCAGAAATTCCACGGATGGCCTGATTTCGACGCTACATAAAGCGGGGCTGAATCCTTACCTTATGGATTTAAAGCCCCTGGCCCTGGCCAGGACTATCACCGAAACTAAAGCTATCCTCATCGACGTTCAACCCGGCAATTTCGATATCGTGATTTTAATGGGCGAAATTCCACAAGTGGTACGCAGCCTGCCATTAGACCGAGAGGCTTCGCTGGACGGGAAAATGCCCCTCATCAAAGAGGAATTGCAGAGGGCTATCACTTTTTATAACTCCAGCCACCTGGAGGAGCCCATTGAAGCCAGCGTGCCTGTGCTAATCAGCGGGGAGCTATCCGGGCAGCCAGATAGCTGGGAGCTATTACTTGCAAAGCAAAAACACCCTGTCCAGATACTACCTTCCCCCATGGAGAGCAGTGAAGATTTCCCCGCAAGCCAATATACAACTAACATTGGCTTAGCCCTCAAGGAAGTGCTGGCCTCAGAGAAAGGAGCCATCGCTTATTCCCTGGTCAATTTCAATGCCCTCCCTGAAATGTACATTCCCAGGCCTCGCCCTGTATCTGAAATTCTCTTCGCGCCCGTTATCACAATTGGCATTGCCCTGCTGGCTCTGGGCGCTTTCGCTAATATCACTACCTTAAACCGTGTCACTGATTCACGCCACAACCTGGCAACTGTACAGCAGATGGCTCTCTCCAGCCACGCTCAAATCGAGCACATAACAGCTCTCATCGAGGAAGCCTCTTCTACCAAAACCACTGCAGATGCTTTCACCGCCACTCTCAACGATATACATGTCAGCAGGGACGAAATCAATGGCGACCTGGCTCAGGTAAACAGTTGCCTGTCTGGCGCTATAAAGCCTCCACTCTCTGTAAGCGCTGATGGTGAAGTATTGACAGTGGACGGCCTGGCTGATGATGCTGACGCCGTTTTGCACTATGCCAGAGAGTTGAGGGCCACCGGCAGGTTCGCCTCCGTGCTTATTGCCAGCATGAGCCAGCAAGAACAGCAGATAAAATTCACCCTGGAGCTCAGTAAATAACCCTGCACTGCTCAAATATACCCCGGAAGCTTCGTAAAAATACATGGTAAACATCGTAGATTTGCTTCGATTAGCCAAGGAAAAAGATGCCTCGGATTTGCACATGGTGGTTAACTCCCCTCCTATGCTACGTATAGATGGCGTCCTGGAACCCATGGAGGGAATAGCGCCGCTATCCCCTGAGGAAATAAGCGAGGCCTTTGCCCGGCTAAGTACAGCAGAGCAAAGAAAGAGATTTCACGACACGCTGGAACTTGATTTCGGCTATGCCCTCCCCGATGTCGGCAGGTTGAGGTGCAATGTTGCCCAGCAGCGTGAGACAATCAGTTTTGCCGTGCGGCTCCTGCCGTTTGCAATTCCCAGCGTAGATGAGCTGGAGTTGCCACAGTTATACAAGGAATTAGCTTTGCGGCCCAGGGGCCTGGTGATAGCTTCGGGCCCTACTGGAAGCGGCAAAAGCACTACACTGGCAACCATGATAAACCACATAAACCACCATCGCGCCTGCTATGTAGTCACCATCGAAGACCCCATCGAGTATATCTATCCTAACCTCAAATCAATCATTACACAACGGGAACTGGGTAGAGACACCCTGTCCTTCGTCTCAGCCTTGAAACATGTCCTCAGGCAGGATCCGGACGTAATACTTGTCGGCGAGATGAGGGACCCGGAGACCGCTGCCGCGGCGCTCAACGTGGCGGAAAAGGGGCACCTGGTATTTACCACAGGGCACGCTCCCAACGCAGCACAGGCTATGGAAAGAATAATCGACCTGTTTCCACCACGCGAGAGATACCTGGCACAGGTGAGACTGGCATCCCTTACCATCGCTGTCATATCTCAGGCCCTGGTCCCACGGGCTGACGGCTCAGGGAGAATAGCTGCGGTGGAAATAATGCTGGCAAGTGTCGCAGTGAAAAACCTAATCAGGGAAGGCAAAATTCACCAGCTCCACAATGTTATCCGCAACAGCAACAAGAAAGGCATGCAAACACTGGACCAATCGCTGGCTCAACTTTACCTCGAAGGAGTCATCACAGGAGAGAGTCTGCGGCAATTTTGCCACAACAGGAAAGAAATAGAGGAAGTAATAGGCAAACTGCCCCTTCCCGGCACATAATATAAATATAGAATATAGGGGAGATGCAAAGCATCTCCCCTATATTAAGAGCAACCACCCTCCCTGGCCAGAACTCCACCGCGAAGACAAGCGTTGAGCCTGCCCTACTTGCTATCAGTCAGGAACAAACTTCGCGCCCTGGTGGGCCTTGCCGGGGGAACTATCGGTAGGACCCTCAACCCAGTATGTGTATACAGTATCATTTATTAGATAGTACCCCACTTCGTACTTGGTACCACCAGTTGTGATTTGTGCGTAGCTTTCACTAGTCCCAACTCCATTAAAATCTTCACCATCTTTGGTCGCCTGATACAACGCAGCGCTTGCCGCCACCTGAACATTGTGCAACTCCGCCGCCGCCGCTTCATCTTCCCCTTTATCCATGAACTGGGTAATGTTAGGGATAGCCACAGCGGCGATAACGCCGAGAATGGCAATCACCACCAGCAACTCGATCAGGGTGAAGCCCTTCTGCCCGCGATGCAAGCACTTGAATATGGGATATTTTGTTCTTGGCATTTCCAAACCTCCTTTTTTGTCGAGATAACAAGGCAGGGTAACTCTTATATCCTGCTTTCCTATTGTTATACATTACTATGCTAAACTTGTCAACAGCTATAAGTCAATAGCCTCTTAGTAACAACCAGCATGGGACAATAGTCACAGTCCACAATTTTAGTGTTATCAGCTGTCGCCCCGCTCCCATAGCAGAGCGAGCAGCCTTGAGTCCAGCGCTTCTTAAAGCAAATGCCCTTCGACTTCTCCTGAGTTTCAAAAATAGTAAGCCCGCCTTCTCTTCTTAAAGAAATAACCAGCCGCCAGTCCCAGGGCGAAGCCGCCGAGGTGAGCCTGCCATGCTACGCTGGGAAGAAAGGAAAGGAGCAGTAAAATTATGGTCGCCATCCAGAGCGGAATGGGAATCGGTATAGGAAAAACAAAAACCCGCACCTTGGGAACCATTATGGCTAAGGCTCCGCCCATGGCAAAGATAGCTCCGGAAGCTCCCACCCCAGGGATAAAGGAAGGGCCCAGCAAGATATAGAAGATGTTCCCCACCACTCCTCCGGCGAAATATACTCTCAGGAAATCCCTCTCCCCCACCAGCCTGAGCAGAAACCCTCCCAGGAAATACAGACTTATCATATTGAACATGATATGTCGGAAACCAGCGTGGACAAAGAGGTTGCTTATTATAGTCCAGGGCTGGTGCAGGAAATATGCCGGCGTCAAGCCAAGTAGAAAGATTGCCTCTGGCTGTATCAGGGTAATTATAAAGATTAAGACATTCGCAATTATCAAAAACCACAGGGCATTAAACTTGAAAGAGCTATAGTTTCTCATAAAGCCAATTATAGGTTAATATTACCCTCCAGTTCAACACGCATCATATGCCACAACATTTATGCTCCGGTTCAAGATAGACAGTGGATACTCTGGGCAGCCTTTATATGTCATAAACAATGTTACTTGTTTCCCATGCCCCGTTTATATTAAGATTTCACCCCCATCCTCGCTAACATAGCTTGACAAGCATTGAAATTGATGTAATTATGTCTGCTACTCTGGATGTAGTGAGCCAGTGGACTTGCTGTAACAACTGGGTTCGAAATAAACTGTCTCTACCCGATAGCAGAGGTAAACGGAGGAATATGGCAACTATAAGCTATGGCGAGCTGGCTCCGGGGTATGAATTCCCCGTAACTACCCATGAGATGTCCTCGTCATTTATCTCCAGCTATGTAAAGGCGGTGGAGAGCCCGGATGATAAATATGCTCCTCCCCTGGCTATAGCAGCATGTGCCATGAACGCCATGACAGGGGCTGTTTCATTCCCACCAGGTATTATACACGCATCCCAGGAATTCGAGTTTTTTAGATTAGTACCGATAGGCACCACAATAATTTGTCATGCCAGGGTAATTCGGAAGCTAGCTAGAAGCACGATGCATATGTTAGAATTGGAACTTAGTGTTTTTAATAAAAATGGAGAGAGAATTCAATCAGGAAAGGCAACTCTAATATTGCCAGTTCAGAGGGCAAATGCTCAGTGAAATTTGTGTGGATAAAACTCTTTCCCCTGTGGTGAAGCACATCACCCAGGAAAAAATTAACTCTTATGCCGAAGCCTCGGGGGACTTTAACCCTATCCACGTAGATGAGGCTTTTGCTACCCAAACGCCGCTGGGCGGCACCATAGCCCACGGCATGCTTATTCTGGCTTACGCCTCAGAGATGATGACGCAGTCTTTCGGCAGAAACTGGAATTCCACAGGTAAATTTTCCATTCGCTTTAAAGTGCCGGCACGCCCAGGGGACACCATAACCACCACGGGGAAAATCGATTCCGTCGAGGACAAAGAAAGCACTCCATCCGTGAACTGCAGTATCGAATGCCACAACCAAAAGGGGGAAACTATAATCATGGGCGGGGCGACAGTCAAACTTTCACCTCAAAAAAGGATGTCCAATGCCTGAAGTTAGCAAGAGGACAAGGATAGCAGTCGATGCTATGGGAGGCGATCATGCCCCCGAAGAGATAGTTAAAGGAGCAATTCAGGCTGCACAGAAAGACCATGTGGAAGTTATCCTGGTTGGACTCATGGATGTATTAGAAAAGGAGTTGTGCAAGTATCATTCTTCAGGGAGTTTACCCCTCCGTTGTGTCGCAGCCAGCGATGTTATTAAAGAAAATGAATCACCCAGCCTGGCAATTCGCCGTAAATCTAACTGCTCCATAGCTGTGGCTACAAAGCTGGTAAAAGCAGGTGAGGCGGATGCTGTAGTGGGTGCTGGCTCTTCAGGAGCAGCGGCTGTTAGTGCCATCCACTACATGGGCATGGTGGAAGGAATGGAGCGTCCTGCAATCTGCGCCCCCCTCAGCAGCTTCGCCCCCAACGTACTACTTGTAGATTTCGGTGCTAATGTTGACTGCAAACCGTATCAGCTTCTAGCATTTGCCGTTGCTGGGACTGTCTATGCCAGGAAGATATTTAACATTGCCAACCCTGCTGTAGGCTTGTTGAGCACAGGAAGTGAGAAAAACAAAGGGAATGAAGTGGTACGTGAAACTTACCCTCTCCTTGAAAAAAGCGACTTGAATTTTATCGGCAATATAGAAGGCAGCGATATTCTCAGTGGGCGAGCCAATGTTATCGTTTGCGATGGATTCGTGGGCAACATCATAATCAAATTCTATGAAAGCATAGGGAAATACGCCATGAAATGGATGGAAAGGAAGGTAAATGGACATCCGCTGGTAAGTAGCGTGGCTAGATTGTCATTTAACAAAATATTCCCTGTAAACAAACTGAGCTATGAAAGCGAGGATATGGGCGGTGGTATTTTATGGGGTATTGACGGCGTTGTCAGAATAGCGCACGGAGCTTCTCGAGCTCCACACATTGCTCATGCCATAGCAAGCGCCAGCAATGCTGTGGAGACTGACCTTGTTGGCTGTTTAAAGTCGGAACTGGCGAAACTGAGAAAAGAGGGCAAAATGTAAAGCAAAGATAGAAATTCTACACGGAATTATATAGATAAATTTCAAAGGAGGTATCGAATGTCGATTGAAGAGCAAATAAAGGAGATAGTAGCCAAAATTGTACATGTGGACAAAAACTTGATGACCAAGGAGAGCACCTTTAAGGACATAAAGGCGGATTCCCTGGACATGGTACAGGCATTAGTAGCAGTGGAAGATAAATTTGATATAGAGATCCTCGACGAGGAAGCTCAGAAATTCCAGACCTTCGGGGATTTTGTTGATTACGTAGAAAAACGCCTTGCAGAAAAGGAGAAGGCTTAATCATGTCTCTTAAGGGTAAACTTGCTTTGGTCACTGGCAGTGGACGAGGCATCGGCAGGGCAACCGCTTTGAAGCTTGCTTCTCAGGGTGCTGATATCGTCGTCAATTTCTTCCGCCGCCGCGAGGCCGCAGAGCAAACAGCTAAAGACATTGAATCACTGGGAGTGAAAGCAGAGCTTATCAGGGCCAACGTAGGAGACCCCGCAAAGATTAACGAAATGTTCGACGTGATCGAAAATCGGTTTGGCCATCTGGATATTCTGGTTAACAACGCCGCCTCAGGCGTGGGTCGCACGGTAATGGACATAGATGTCAAGGCATGGGACTGGACCATGGGCATCAATGCCAGGGCGCCCTTGCTCTGTGCCCAGAGGGCAGCCAAGTTAATGAAGGGAAGACACGGGAAGATAGTCAACATCTCCAGCCTGGGCTCATTATTTGTATTGCCCACTTATGCTGTTGTAGGAGTATCCAAGGCAGCTCTGGAGGCTCTAACTCGCTACCTGGCAATAGAGTTGACTCCCCAGGACATTTGCGTTAATGCCGTGGCTGCTTCTGCTGTAGAAACAGAAGCACTGAAATTTTATATTAAAGAAGGTTTGATAAAAGATAATCGCCAGGCAACGCCAGCAGGAAGGATGATTGCCCCTGATGATGTAGCCAGAGTAGTTGCTTTTCTGTGCAGTGAAGAAGCTTTTATGATAAGAGGACAAACAATCATCGTTGACGGAGGCACCTCTATAGCGCCTTTTATTGCAGCAAAGGAAGCCCAGTAATGGTGTTTGCCAGGATGACTTCTAAAGGAGAAAGGTAAATTGAGCATGCCCCGTGTTGTAGCGACTGGAATGGGCACCATTAACCCACTGGGATTGAGCGTGGAGGAGTTCTGGGAGGGGTTGGTTGCTGGAAAATCGGGTATCGGCCCTATCACCCACTTCGACAGCAGAAAATTCTATGTGAAAGTGGATGCCGAGGTGAAGGGATTCGACCCCACGGAATATATGGGACCAAAGATAGTTGACCGTAATCCAAGAGCTGTTCATTTTGCTATCGCTGCAGCTAGAGAAGCAATAAAATCAGCCAGGTTGAATATGACACGGGAATGTCCCGAACGTGTAGGAGTCAGTATTGGCTGTATGGCGGGGACAGACTATATTATCAGACAAAATGAACTGTTTGAGAAACGTGGTCCAAGGAGAGTCGACCCTCTTTTTATAGCCAAATCAGGCCCCAGCGCGGCGGCAATGCAGGTAGGAATGTTCCTGGGAGCCAAGGGCCCCAATTCCAGCGTCAATAGCCTTTGTGCTACAGGTCTTGATGCCATAGGCACTGCCGTGAATTTCATCCGATTGGGATATGCAGATGTGATGGTAGCTGGGGGGGCTGATTCCAGTTTAAACCCTATCGGCATGGCCGGTATCGACATACTGGGAGCCCTTTCACGTGAACCAGACCCAGCTAAGGCTTCCCGTCCGTTTGACCTCAATCGTAGCGGCTTTATCTATGGCGAAGGAGCAGGAATTGTTGTCCTGGAAAGTTATAAACACGCAAAAAAAAGAGGGGTGCCAATCCTGGCTGAGTTAGCCGGCGTCGGCTGGTCTTTTGACGCCTATGACCAGACTGCTCCTTCCGCTGAGACTGAAGCTTACGCTATAAGCTCAGCTTTACAAAATGCAGGAGTAAAACCCGAAAAAATTAACTATATTAACGCCCATGGCACCAGCACCAGGTTAAATGATGCCAGCGAAAGCAAAGCTATCAAAATAGTATTTGGAGAAAAAGCTCATAAAATTCCTATCAGCTCCACCAAGTCTATGATTGGACATACAGTGACTGCTGCCGGAGCTATTGAGGCTATCGCCTGCATACTTACCCTGAATAAGGGAATTATCCACCCAACCATAAATTATGAGACAGCCGATCCCGAGTGTGACCTGGATTACGTTCCAAACGTAGCCAGATCCACACAAGTAAATACCTGCCTGACGAATAGCTTTGGACTGGGAGGCGAGAATTGCTGCATGGTGCTTAAAAGGATTTAGCGGCCAATGGAATTAGAAGATAAAGTATCCCTGGTAACCGGTGCCTCTCGTGGCATAGGCAGAGCTATCGCTCTAAAATTAGCCAGCCTTGGCTCTAAGGTAGCAATCAACTATCGAGAAGGAGAAGTAGCGGCTAATAGCGTGGTACGTGAAATAGTTTCCCAAGACAGAGAAGCCATTTCTGTAAAAGCTGATGTCGCCGATAGCAAAGCAGTTAAAGCCATGATGCAGAAGGTAAATGCTGAATGGGGCAAGATTGACATTCTGGTAAACAATGCCGGTATTACCAGAGATAATTTGCTGTTGAGAATGCCCGATAAGGCATGGGATGATGTGCTCAATACAAACTTGCGAGGGGCTTATCTATGCACCAAATTTGCGCTACGTCCTATGATAAAGCAACAGTGGGGACGAATTATCAGCGTCGCCTCCATTGCTGGCTTAATAGGTAATGCTGGACAAACCAACTATTCTGCCTCCAAGGCAGGGATAATCGCTTTTACCAAGAGCGTGGCTCGCGAGGTAGGGTCTAGAAATATAACTGCAAACGCAGTGGCTCCAGGCTTCATTAAAACTCAAATGACAGAGAAACTGCCTGATGCGATAAAGGAATCTATTCTATCAATGACGTCGCTACGCCGATTTGGTGAACCAGAAGATGTGGCTGAAGTGGTAGCTTTCTTAGCCAGCGATAGGGCTAGCTATATCACAGGGCAGGTCATCAGTATAGATGGCGGAATCTAGACCTAAACTAGCCTCTGCTGCACAGAATGAGCACAAAAGAGCAAGTCTTAGATTTTTTGCGTCCTCACCACTGCACAAACATCGGCATGATTACGTGGATATAATTGTCCACGCCCACAGGATGGATAACTCCAGGGCTTGAAGGGGTGGTAACTTCTATAGCAACCTGGGGTTGGTGAAGAATACTTAAAACGTCAGAGAGATACCTGGCATTAAAAGCTATTTTAGCTTCTTCCCCATCAACAAGAGCATCCATTTCACTGACATTGCCACCAATTTCCTCAGCCTGAGCAGAAACAGTTACCTTCCCTGGCGTCAGCTCGGAGCCCGGGGTAATAAGCAAGCGAACTATACCGCTGGCATCGCGGGCAAATATAGAAGACATCTTGGTAATCCGGAGGAACTCGTTAACATCCACTACCGCTCGAGTCGTATAACTTTGGGGAATGACTTGAGAATAATCAGGAAAGGAACCCTGAATAAGCTGAGAAACCAGTTCAGCATTTTTGAGGCGGAAGAGAGCCTGGCTTTTTTGCTGATTTATGGTGATTTCTACTGGCTCTTCCTGGTCACCAAGAAGACGATTTAGTTCACTGAGTGTTCTCGCCGGGATTATCACCATAGCTTTCTCGCCGACTGCGGAGTTAAGAGCCATCTCATGAACTGCTAGCCTGAAACCATCAGCGGCGACCAATTTAAGTCGCTCCCCCTCAAATTCAGCATTAATTCCAGTTAATACTGGGCGGGATTCCTCTGTGGCAGTAGCAAAGGCAACCTGTGTGATCCCGTCGCTGAGAGCCTTTGACGTAACATTAGTAATCACCCCATCACTCACACTGGGAACAGGTGGGAAATCCTGAGCATCAATACCATTAATATGGGCCTGGAATCGGCCACTTTTTATCTCTACGGCGTGGCTGTTAGAAGGGAGAGTAATATCAATCAACTCGTTGGGGAGAGAATTGACAAAATCAATGAGCAACCGAGCAGGTATTGTTACAGCGCCATCTTCCTCTATTTTAGCCCCGACCCAACACGTGGCAGCCATTTCCAAATTAGTGGCTACCAATTTGAGACGAGATTCCTCAGCAGCCAAAAGAATATTTTGAGTGATAGGCAAAGTAGACCTGATGGCTGCAGCTCTACCAACTATGCCTAATCCTCGACTCAGGTTTTCCTGAAGACAAGATAATTTCATCGTATGCCTCCTAAACAAGTGATGCTATACCATTATGGCTAAGAATGTCAATATATCTAACTGCAAAGTCGTTTTAAGGCTTCGTGCACTTTCCGGCTAGCTTGAGCACGATGGCTAATTTCATTTTTTGCTTCCAGCGAAAGTTCGGACATGGCCTTACCTATCTCAGGAAGGTAAAAAATAGGGTCATATCCAAAGCCACTTTCTCCTCTTGCTTTAAAGGCAATCATGCCCCTGCACTCACCACGACATAATTCCAGTCGACCTTCCGCCGTAGCCAAAGCAATGACACATTTAAAGCAAGCAGTTCGTTTTTTCCATGGAATACCATCAAGCCTGGCCAGAAGAGTTCTTACCTTATCTGCATCTGTAGCACCTTCACCGGCAAAGCGAGCTGAGTAAGCTCCAGGTTCACCACCCAGGGCATCCACCTCAAGCCCTGAATCATCAGCAAGGGTAATAAGATGACTTAACTCAGCGTAAGTGGTCGCTTTAATTTTCGCATTCTCCTCATAGCTATTCCCTGTTTCAGTAGCAACCTTGGTTATCCCTTGCTCGACAAGGGTAACCAGTGGATAGCCAAGACCACCAAGAAGAGAACGGAATTCCCTAATTTTCCCCACATTAGTACTAGCTAGGAGGATACTGGACATCTTACCTGTTACACATCCTGAAATCGTGGAGCCAGTTTTTTGCTCACCTCTGGCATGGTGGTATATTCCATTTGTTCAAGCGGCAGGCGATGTGGTTCAAAAGGCCCCATGCGTCGCAAGTAATCAGCTATCTCATTCGCTTGCCGACGAGCTGAATCAAAAGCAGGGTCATCAAAAAGGTCATTAGCACCAATAAGCTTGCCATCTGCTAGCTGGAAGCCAGCAGCTATTACCCTTGGGGGGCCATCGAAGCGAGTACATTTAGCCTGGTGAAAAGGAACTGGCATCAACGGACCATGATGAGAGCCTCTCATCCATCCTTCCACTATATTAGGCGAGGCAAATGGCTCAAGCACTTCTCCCACAGCAGGGAATTTACCCTGAGCCCTGACAATGCAAACAGGGTCATCCTTGCCTACATATCTTCCCGCAATTAAAGCTAAATGTTGTGTAGAAGAAGATGCAGCAATTTCCCCACTCTCCTTATGGTATACAGCCTTAACAGGATAACGATTTGGTGCCCCCATGAAAACAAGCATATCGTAAATTTCCTCAGGAGCATCGAAAAAAATCTTCTTTGCCTTTATAACATCATGAATCTCAAATTTAAAGCCGCCGTGCATGTTGGCTGCAATCACCAGTCCAATAGTATTAAAAGGGTCAGCGAAGATTTTGTACAACGGCAAATTCCAAGCACCCGAAGCCGTCTTATCAGCCATGAATATTATTATACTTTCAGCTTTACGCTCGGCGAATTGCATCTCAGCTACACCAGGTCCCATCCCCCTGACATTACCAGAGAAAGCGTCGGCTAACAGGTCTTGCCCCGCACCATGCAACTTTAATTTCTTAGCCACATTGGTACATTCCACAAAGGTATCCCAGGCTAGTTTGTGAACTTGCTCATTTCCCTCACCTTTCTGGTGAGTCATTATCAATTGAAGGTCATCACCACAAACTGTGACGTAGTAATCGATTAACATACCCTGTTCCTTAGCATGCTCCATACTTTCCTTAGCTCTCTGTATCACATCCGGGTGGGAACTGGAATGCCCCACATAGCCACCAACATCCGCCTTGATAACGCTTAAAGTTATATCCATTGTTTCCTCCTTTACTTAATATCTGCTGTCTTTACACAACAATATCCAACCCTCACAAAGAAATATTCTGTATTGCTTGTGTTAGCAACCAGAATCACCTTCGCCTACACACTGCCTAAAAACAACACCACTTTCCTATTCCTCTAAACTTGAATATTGTCTGTAAAACCTTTGAAACCTACGTTAATTATATACTTTTACAGTTGATAAAGCCAGTTTCTTACCGTAATATTCATAATCAGGTGGCAGAAAAACCTCAAGTTAAAGCATTGCTTCGTCAATACGGTCTTAAGGCAAAAAAAGAGTTGGGGCAGCATTTCCTTACGGACGAAGGTACATTAAAATGTATTTTATCTGCTGCTGAGCTTAGCCAGCAAGATATCGTAGTCGAGGTAGGTCCAGGGTTAGGCATCTTGACTAAAAGACTGGTTGAGATAGCAGGCAAAGTTATCGCGGTGGAGCTTGACCCCATGCTAGCCAGCACATTAGCGAAAAGATTGGCTCCCTTCCCCAACCTTAGAGTTATCCATGCAGATATACTCAAAGTACCCCCCTCACAACTTCTGAAAGATTATTTAACTCTCCCTGAATTAAGCCAGGGTTACAAATACAAAGTAGTAGCCAATCTTCCTTACTATATTACTTCCCCTATCATCCATCACTTTTTAGAGGCATCATCAAAACCCTCGTTAATGGTGATAATGGTGCAAAAGGAAGTTGGCGAGGCTATAACCAGTAAGCCTAGTAAGATGAGCTTGCTTAGCCTTAGCGTTCAATTTTACAGCAAGGCAACTCTTATAGCTCGTGTCCCAGCGAAAAGCTTCTATCCGCCACCGAAGGTAGATTCAGTTATTTTACGCCTTGATACCCATCTCGCCCCACCTGTAGAAGTCTCCGACACTGGCAGCTTTTTTGACATAATAAAATGCGGTTTTGGGTCGCGCCGCAAGCAACTTCGCAACTCACTGGCTCAAGCTTTGGGAATACCACCTAGCCAGGTCGTTTCTTTGCTGGAAAAAGCAGGACTGGAACCCAAACGCCGCGCTGAAACTCTCAGTTTAGAAGAATGGAGAGTGCTATGGAGAATTTTTGCTCCTTTTAGGAAATAATTGATATGTTAACCATCCGCGCGCCAGCCAAAATAAATCTTGTCCTTGAAGTCCTGGGAAAATATACTAATTATCACCAAATTTCGAGCATTATTCAGGCAATAAATCTATACGATATCCTTAATTTTAAGCTGGATGAGAAAATATCCTTCAGTTGCAGCGAGTCAAGTTTAGAGCATGATAATCTAGTAACAGCAGCCGCCCTGCTCCTCAAAAAGGAGGCAAACTACAACAAAGGAGCGCAAATCGAGCTCCGCAAGAACATACCCTGGGGAACAGGCTTGGGCGGTGGCAGTAGCGATGCAGCAGCTACTCTCTTAACGCTTAATACGCTTTGGGGTTTGAACCTGTCAAACACTGAGCTAATTCAGCTAGCAATTAAATTAGGGGCAGATGTACCCTTCTTTGTCTATGGAGGCACCGCCTTAATAGAGGGAATAGGGGAAAAGGTAACCCCATTACCACCTCTCGCTCCAACTTGTTTTGTACTACTGGTACCACCATTATCCAAAATGCAGGATAAAACAAAGCAACTCTATGCTAAATTGAATGCTAAGCACTTTACCAGGGGACAATTCGTTCACGCAGCCCAGCTATCCTTGAGAAAAAGAAAATCAATCCCGCCCCCTCTCATGTTCAATGTCTTTGATAAAGTAGCTTTTGACTCCTTTCCCAGGCTTAATAAGTATGAAGAGAGTTTTAAGAAAGCTGGAGCATCAAACATTCACCTGGCTGGCTCCGGGCCATGTCTCTTTGCTACTGCTCATAAGAGAGAAGCTACCAGAATATGCTTACGCTTGAGAAAGCAAGGGCTAGAATGCTATATAGTGTTTCCTCTCCCCAAGAGGAGCTAGCTAATTTACTTTTGGGGTTTTGAGCCTCTTGCCTTTGTATTGTGGTTTCATTGATAGAGCTAATTTTTTCTCCCCCTCCGCAGTCTTAACCTCGCCATCCAGTTTCGCTTTATGTAATACCTGGAGGATTTCTCCTAATTCCAGTCCAGCAGAAAAGCCTAATTTCTTCAGACTATCTCCATTGAGCAATGTCTTTACATGCCTCAATCTAGCTATAAATAGCTCAAGATTAGAACGTGTAGATGAAGATTCCGAGGCTATGGCGTTGGCCTGGACAGCTAATGGGTCATATTCACGGAGCAAATAATAAATCTCACTGTGTTTTACAGAGGTCTTACACAGGAGGTGAAGCCGGCTCTTCAACTGAAGCGTGTCACGAAGCGCTCGAGCCAATTTCGCTGGCACGTTAAGGCGATGAATGAGTCGCTCGCTTTCCTCCTGGCTAAGAGAATAAATAAAAAGGCATAGATAAAGTGTGGGTAGTTGACCAGATTTACTTAACAATCGCGCTTTAGAAAACTTCTCAGCTATCCAGCCATTTCCCCTAAGAGCAGAATTTACTCTCTGTAACACTCCCAGTTCTCCAAGACGCCCAAGGGCAGACTCCGGATGTTTCTCTTTAAGTATCAATTCTAATTCATGCCTTATACGGTCGCCACTTATAGTATCCAGCATGGGAATACTCTGTTGAAGCATCTGCAACGTTTGCAATTCAAGTTCAAATCCGAGACGTTGTTCGTAACGGATAGCACGGAAAATTCTGGTAGCATCATCCCTAAAACTCCCTGAGTGCAAAATGCGGATGTAACGGCGCTCAATGTCATCGCTGCCTTGAAAAGGATCAATAAGCTCCCCATGATTACTCGGCACAAGCGATATAGCCATAGCATTGATAGAGAAATCGCGACGAAAAAGATCATCCCTGATAGTCCCATAAACAACTGTGGGCAATGCACCTGGTTTGGAATAGGTTTCACACCGTGCTGTAGCTATATCCAAAGTAAAATTGCTATAACCAAGCTTAGCAGTACCAAAACGAGGATGTGTAACCAGTCGTAGTTGTCTGGTCTTAGCTATTTGTTGAGCTAATTTCACGGCATCACCCTCAATTACCATGTCCAGGTCGAGGTTAGAATACCCCAAGAACAAATCTCGTACCACGCCACCAACAAGATAGGCTTTATGCCCCATTTGGTTAGCTTTCCTGCTAATATCCTCAACTAACTCCAACATTTGCTGAGGCAAATATCGTTCAATTTGCGAAGCAACGTTCACTAGTCATCTTACTCCTAAACTTCTTCAAATCAATTATACCTGAAATCATTATACCATCGCTTTTGCACATCACATTCCTCTTTTTTATAGCTACATCAGGGCAGAATCAGCACAGGACATTGACATTATGGCACAAAGCTGTTTACAATAAACCAAATGAAATTATTAATTATAGGTTTAGGTCAATGCGGTGGCAGGATCGCTGATAGATTTGCTCGGCTAAACAAGAAGGCACGGTCTATGCGGGGAATTAGTATAATTGCTGATGCCTTCGCTGTTAATACTGATGTAGCTGATTTGAGTGGGCTACGCACTATTAAATCTGATTACAAACACAGAATACTTGTTGGTGGCCAAAGGACTAATGGCCACGGAGTAGGTAAGGTAAGTGAACTTGGCGCCGAGATAGCTACGGAAGATAATGATAAAATTATAGATGCTATAAGGACAACAGAGCGGTTCTATGAAACAGATGCCTTTATGTTGATCGCTTCTGCCTCCGGTGGCACTGGCTCCGGAGCAATAGGGGTAATGACACAGCATCTGAAAGAACGCTATATAGGAAAGCCAGTTTACAATATTATTGTTCTTCCTTTCCAGCAAGAAGAAACAACAGAAGCAAGGACTATTTACAACACAGCTATGTGCCTCAAATCCGCATATCTGGTGGCTGATGCAATATTCCTTATCGACAATCAGAGATACATCAAAAAGAACTCCCCCGCAGAAAACAACATAGCGACGATTAACTCTCGGGTAGTTGAGCCATTTTATAACTTGCTTTGTGCTGGGGAGGAGACAAACAAGAAATATGTCGGATCGAAGACGCTAGATGCAGGGGATATAATACAGACACTGGCAGGCTGGACAGTAATTGGCGAAGGCAAATCGTCAATTCGAAGAAAGATGCCTTTGCTTGGACAAGCACGTGATTTCAGAGACAGGATGTCTGAAACAAGCAAAGCTGCTCATGCCATGGACGAAGCACTGGGAGAATTATCGCTCACGTGTAGCCCCAAAAATGCTGGAAGGGCTTTGTATCTCGTCACTGCGCCGCCAAGTGAAATGAAAATGGAAGTAATACAACAACTTGGGGACAATTTAAAGGCTGTGGCTCCAGATGCTTTGACCCGCAGTGGTGATTACCCCAGACAGAAGGGCTCATTGAGCGTTACTATGATTCTATCGGATATCAGCAACACGAGGAAAGTCACAAAGTACTTTACTAAGGCAATCGACTTGATTTCTGTTATGAAATCTAAACGCGGGCTGGAGTACTCAGGCAGAAAGCTTGAAGAGGCTTTCAGCGACATTCCTGTATTACTATAAGCAGTCTTCTAAACTTGCACACAGCAAAATATCAGGTATGACTCCCTACTAGCCATTAAAAGGCAAACTGGTGTACGGCATGACTAAAGAGAGTGTTTGACTTGTGACCCTCCCTATTTCCTGGCTTTAACAAATACCGCCCATGTCCGCTCCAGAGCCTCTTTACGGGATTCTCGAGCTTTCATTTCAGCCTCTTCACTTATCCTCAGTGCACGGCTTACGCTACTCTCGAAAGTTTTCCTAGCCTGGGCTATACTTTCCTCACAGCTCTTCCTGGCTCGTTCTACAACTTCATCATATACCTTATTTGCCTGTCGCTCTTGCTCTTTATAAGCTTCTTCTAACTGACGTTGAGCTTCCAAGTAAGCCGTATAGGCAGCAGCAGCTCGCTGCTGAGTTTCACTAAGAAAATCAACAGTCTGTTCAATTTTCTTAATGTCCTTCTTGCCTTTTTGCT
Source organism: Dehalococcoidia bacterium (assembly GCA_021162245.1). Lineage (GTDB taxonomy): Bacteria > Chloroflexota > Dehalococcoidia > GIF9 > AB-539-J10 > JAGMDB01. The sequence goes on from JAGGZD010000018.1 coordinate 60,612, forward strand.
CAGTTCCCCCTTTATCCGCAACAAAAACTTGCTCTGGCTCTGGCATAATATACCTCCTTTATCACTGAACCTCTATTCTATCTCTTTCACCAAAAAGAATCTACCTTCGCTTCTATTCAATCTTGTTCTATCTCATCTCTGTCCACAGCTTCCTCCTCAACATACTCATCTTTACCCGCCATATACATTCGAGCTAAGAAATCCAAGCGCGATTGGACATCTCTCTTAGAATCCACTAGTTTTTTCTTCTCTTTTTCACCGCCCTCAGGTTTACGTAAGGCTTTCTCAAATATCTTTAATGGCACTTCAGGGGCCTCCCCTTTGGGGATCTCCTTTGCAATTCCTCCACCCGTTTTCTCAGTTCCACCTACCGCTTTTTCAAAGACCCGCATTGATGCTTTTGCAGCTCTCCTAGCCGATTTGGTTGTTGCCTCAGCCACAGCAATCGTCTCTCCAAATGCCTTTATCGATGTCATAACAGCCTCTCTAGCTATCTCTATCGATTTTTCAGTAATCTCTGCAATTATCCGTTTGGACTCATCAGTAACCTCTGCAGTTTCTTGGCCTATTCCCTCAGCTTTGCTTATTGCTTCCTGAGATGCTTTCTTTGCTTCCTCAGCAGACGCTTTAGCCATTCGGCTTATTTCCTCAGCCTTGCTTATTGCTTCTTGGGATATTCTTGCTGCTTCTTCGACAGATATTCTAGTCTCTCGGCTTATTTCCTCAGCCTTGCTTATTGCTTCCTGGGATGCTTTCTTTGCTTCCTCAGCTCTACTTGCCGCTTCTTGCGATGTTCTTGTTGCCCTCTCAATAGCCTCTTCGGCCAATCTAACTGATTTCTCAGCTTCGCTTACCGCCCTCTGCGATGCTTTTATTTGTGTTTTAGCCTCTTTTCGGGTCATTTTGATTACTTCATTAGCTTTATCTATAGCCTCTTTGAATGAAGTTGCTGAAGTGGCAGCAGATTCATTAGCCAAGCGGCTTACATTTTCAGCCTTATTTATCGCTTCCCTAAATGCTCTTGTTGAGGCTTCAACAGATTCCGTAGTTGCCTGGCTTATTCTCCCAGTTCTATCTACTGCTTCCTGAGATGCTCTTTCCGATTCTCTGGCAGACTTCACAATCGCTCGGCTCAATTTCTCAATTCTACTTATGGCCTCCCTGGATGCTTTTCTCGCCTCCTCAGCAGTTTCTATAGCTGTCTGGCTTACCTTCTCAGCTCTATCTACTGCTTCCAATGATGTCTCTTTAGCATTCTCAGCAATTTCTATCGCCGTCTGGCTCACCTTCTCAGCTCTATCTACTGCTTCTTGGGATGTTCTTAGTGATGCCTCGGCAGATTCATTACTTGATTTGGCCAACACCTCAATCCTGGCCACAGCTTCTTCAAATGCTTGCGTTAACGCTTTAGTGGAATCCATAGCCGATTTGACCGATGCCTCAGCTTTGTTTATCGCTTTACGGGATGATCTTCTCGCCCCTTCAACAGCCTCTGTAGCCGCCTGGCTTACTTTCTCGGCTCTATCTACTGCTTCCTGAGATATTCTCTCCGATTCCCTGGCAGTCTTTTTGGCTGCTCGACTTATCTTCTCAATTCTATCTATAGTTTCCTGAGACGCCTTTCTCGATGCTTCAGCAGCTTGTTTGGCTACATAGCTTAGCCTCTCAGCTTCGGCCACCGCCTGTTCAAATGTCCCAATATCAGCTTTCATATTCTTCAAGGATTCAGGGGACTTGTTCCACTCCACAAAGACTAAAGATTTCTATACCCCGTTTTCATTTCCACTAAGTTTAATTTTAATAGGAGTTACCTGGTTTTTTCAACATATGACGCAAAAATCGGAGGCAAAGTAGGCAAGCACCTACATCTCCAAGTCCTATTATTCATTTTTACCGACAATGGTTTTTAGCTCTCAGTTTAGTTTGGATTTCCTAAACCCTGAGTGTTTCTCCTCTTCACGCTCTGCTTAATGTTACGTCTTGCCTGATGATGTAGTCAAGGTAAAGTCTCCTCCAATACAAGATGAGCCTGAAGAGGGTATCGAATTCTAACGCAAAATGAGCCTAAGAGG
>JAGGZD010000120.1 GCA_021162245.1 Dehalococcoidia bacterium
CCTCTTAGGCTCATCTTGTATTGGAAGAGACTGCGCATTGACAAATGCTTCTCTTTAAGAGATAATAGCGCAGTCAAGTGGTTAAAATTAGATTACAGCGAGTGGGAAGAAAACATAAGCCGATTTATCGGGTAGTGGCGGCTGACAGCAAGTCACCTCGTGATGGCGCTTTCATTGAGATTATTGGCTATTATAATCCTTTGCCTGATCCTGCCAGTGTTAACATTGACAAAGAAAAGGCGTTGAAATGGCTTAACTATGGGGCTCAGCCCACGGATACAGTTCACAGCTTACTGCGAAAATTAGGCATTGTCGATAAGTTTAAGCAACAACAAGTTTCAAGCTAGGATTTACTGCTAAGGAGAGAAAATGAAGGAATTAGTGGAATATATTGTTAAATCCATCGTCTCAGAGCCTGATAAAGTGAGTCTTACTGAAGAGAGTGGGGATGAAGGGCTATTAATTAAACTGGAAGTTGCTGCTGAGGATAAAGGCAGAGTTATTGGGAGGCAGGGCCGTGTGGCTGAAGCAATGCGTACTCTACTCCGCGTGAAGGCGGCTAGGAATGACACTAGAGTTAGATTGGAAATAGTCTAACTAAAGCTGTTTAACCCTCGTAACATTCTACTTATCAGGCCTCTTGGCAATCGTGGCGAATCTATAGCCCAATTCGGGACAGCCCGGGGATTTTTCATGAGGCCTTGATATTGCTTTCTCCAGCTTTGGAAATCGCATATTTTGTCAAAGGAGGTGTAATGAGTTCGTTTATGATAACGGAGGCTAACACTCCATTCAGTATTATAGCTCCAAAGCTGGGAAATTCCAGGGTTGCCAGGAGGCTTAGACCTAAGGCAACTCCTGCTTGTGGTAACAGGGCTAAGCCAAGATATTTTTTCACTGTCTCTGGGGCATGAGATATCTGAGCACCTATTCTCGCTCCAAAATATTTACCTGTGTATCTAGTGATGACGATTAATAGTGCCAATACACCAGAGATTTTCAGTACACTTAAATCAAAATGTAACCCTGCTAACACAAAAAACATTGTATAGATAACGTCTCCGATTTCCTCGACCACTAGAAACATTTCCTTTCCATTGACTTTATTTACTATGATAAAGCCAATGACCATGTTAGCCATAATTGATGAAAGATTAAGGTGGCTGGTAACCCCGGCGCATAGCATGATCATTCCCAAAACCACGACCAGTAACATCTCACGAACCCTTACAAGTTTGCTGATATATATTGTAGCAACGGCAAAAGCAGTGCCGATGGCTGCAGATTCAACTATGTGTAGAAGAGGAGCACCCAGCATTTGATAAAATGAGATATCACTGCTGTTTACCAATGGTCGGCATACGCCTAAGGCGATTGCAAAAACTAGAACTGCAACTGCGTCATCGAGCGCAACCACCGCTAATAGTGTGGTAGTTAAAGGGCCCTTTGCCTTATATTCACTGATTATGGCCATTGTTGCTGCTGGGGCGGTGGCGCACGATATTGCGCCTATAATAAGGGCTACGGGAAAGTAGAATTGCCAGAAGGTCTGGTTAGGAATGACTAAATGGCCTAAGATAGCTAAAAATAAGGCAACCAAAAACCATGCGCCTAAGGCTTCAAAGGGAACTATCGTTGCGATGTTCTTTCCGAGTTTTCGCAAGGATTCCGTTTTAAGGCTGCCACCGATTAGATATGCAATAAGCCCCAGTGCAATTTCGGTGACTATATTCAGGTTTTCTATAGCTCCTTTTGGTATTATGTTTAAAAGAGAAGGGCTTAATAAAACGCCGATAATGATGTAGCCTGTAACTCTGGGGAATTTGAGCTTACTGGCAGCTAGCCCGCCCAAAAAGCCAGCAATTATTATGATGCCTAAAGCTAGTACTAAGTTCATCTCTTTTAAGAGCCTTCCTTTTATCCCGAAGGAAAATTTCACTCAGGTTTTCTTAGAGGCAACGTTCCATCTTGCGAAAATATTGCCTGCCATTCAACCCAAAATTTCCCTGCTGACCATCTTATATTTAGAACTTATCTTGGGGTGTTGTTGTAAAGTAAGTTTCTAGCATAGCGTTTAGGGCCACTTCTCCAACGATTTCCCCATCATCTGTTACTGCTAATCTCCTTACCCTGTTATCTGCCATAAGGTTAAGTGCTTCTTCCGCTGTTGTCTGGAGGTGGCATTTTATCACGGGCCTGGTCATAATATCCTCCGCTTTTTCAAATTCGCTGTGGCGCAGGGATTTAGGCCTTATCACGGCAATTGTGTAACTTTTCATGGGCAGTGGGCTAATGATATCTAAGAGGTCTTTTTCGGTAATAAAACCAACAACTTTTTTGCTATCTCTTTCTTCCACTACCCAAACATGATTTTTTTTGCATACTATCTCCGCAACTTCATGGACAGAAGAGCCTTTGTCGATCAGTGGTGGGTTAGGATTCATGATTTCTCCCACAGGAACATCGTAGAAGCTCATTTCAGTCAAATTATTGCCTCCTGATGCACAAGCTCTGACTTAATTTCTTTCACATTAACCCTTGTGCTGTCCTATTCAACCTCTCGTATGCTAGGATTGACGTTTCTTGAAATCCTTCAGGTCCAGCGTGTTTATGAAATCCTTATATGCCGACAGTCCTTTTAACTCTTGCTCATCCACTTTGCCTTCAGCTTTACCCCCGGAGGCAGGCTTACCTATTTCCTCCTCAAGTGTGATTCCAGCTTTATCCAATACTGATTCCTCCGCATATATCGGTGCCCCAGTTCTTACCGCCAGAGCTAAAGCATCACTGGGTCGAGAATCAACCTCAACATCTGCGTTATTGGCATTGAGGGAAAGTCTAGCGTGGAAAGTATCATTTTGAAGTTCATTAATCACTATAAAATTGAGTGAAGCTCCCAAAGTGTCAATGACAGATTGTAATAAATCATGGGTCAACGGGCGAGTTAGCTCCACATTTTGTAGTTTTACTGCAATGGCATCTGCTTCAGCAGGACCAATCCAGATAGGCAAATAGCGGTTGGATGTTTTTTCTCTTAAGATCACTACACGCTGGTAATTCATCAGACTTACTCTAATACTGTCGATCGTCATCTCTATCATAATGATGTTACCTCTCTCTCAAGTCAAAGGCCTCTTTATTATTTTGTTTCCACAATCCTAGCTAATAAATAAATTTAAGTCAAACTGAGTTAACCAGTACCTTTACACGACTCTTAAGCTAATTCTGGTTGCCTATGGCATGATTCCACTTATAGGCATAAGGCGAGTATACGGTAAGGCAGGAGGTGATTTATGAACTGGGTTATAGAAATCGGAACAGGAGATGTAGGTTTGGCTGGTGGTAAAAACATATCCTCTGGTGAAATGATAAGCAATCTGGGTTCTGAAAATTTGGGAAAAGAAATAAAAAATAAGATGTGGAAGTAACATATGCGGTCAGCCAGCACGGGGATGGGGAATTTGATATAATTATAAGTGTGGATGGGAGTTACGTTGTGGTGTGTGATCTGCATGTGCAAAATAAGTAAAATGGTTGTTGCTATAGAAGCAAAATTAGGGCGTTGATGGTTGATGAGCTTAATATACGTCAGCGGACAGAGAAACGAGAGGAAGGTCTTTCTCCCTATGCGGCTAGGAGTAAATTTAGCCGAGGCAGGTTAAGAGAGGAGAAGCCATGCCCTATAAGAACTTGTTTTCAGCGCGATCGTGATCGCATCGTCTACTGCAAATCCTTTCGCCGTTTGAAACATAAGACACAGGTCTTCATTGTTCCTTTAGGTGATCATTATGTAACCAGACTTAGTCATACTTTAGAGGTATCCCAAATTGCTAGAACTATATCACGGGCTTTAAATCTTAACGAAGATTTAGCCGAAGCTATTGCTTTAGGGCATGACTTGGGGCATACCCCCTTTGGCCATCTGGGGGAGGAGATTCTGGACGGACTTTATCCCGGTGGTTTCAGGCATAATGAGCAAAGCTTACGCGTGGTTGATTTATTAGAGAATGATGGGCGTGGGCTTAACCTTACCTGGGAAGTGAGAGATGGTATCCTTAAACATTCCAAAGGGCAGGCGGGTGTCTTGGGGGAACAATGGTCAGATGTTGGCACTCTAGAGGGCCAGATATGTAAAATAGCAGATCTCATTGCTTACATCAATCATGATATTGATGACGCTATAAGGGCTGGAATTATTATTGAAAGCGATTTACCTGAACCTGCGGTAAGTGTTTTGGGGCATACACATTCGCAGCGGATTAATACTCTGGTTTGTGATATTGTGAATTGTTCTTGGCCAGTTAGCGGACATGGAAATATAACAAAACTGTCTATTGCCATGAGCTCTCAGGTGATTAAGGCAACTGATTGCCTTCGCCGGTTTCTGTTTAACAAGGTGTACAAGCCAAGCTTAGCTATCAAGGATGCAGAAAAAGCCAGGAAAACGATACATCTTTTGTATTCCTATTTCCTGAAACAAGATGGGGGGCTACCGCAAGAGGGTGTCTCACCGAATGATGAAAAGGAACGTAAGGTTGTTGATTACATTGCTGGGATGACAGACCAGTATGCGTTACGATTAGCTGAGGAAATATCCACCAGAAATACTAAATACGAATCCCCAAATCTTGAAGATTAGTAATACTTGTTCAGAGTTTAAATTGATGAGCATTGCCAACGAGATAAAACAAAGAATAGATATTGTAGAAGTAGTTTCTGCCTATGTGTCACTACAAAAAGCTGGGCGTAACTTCAAGGCTTTATGTCCATTTCATAGTGAGAAGCATCCTTCTTTTTTTGTCTTCCCCGAGCAACAGACGTGGCATTGCTTTGGTGCCTGCGGCACAGGAGGAGATGTCTTTTCCTTCGTTATGAAAAAAGAGGGGATAGATTTTGGCCAGGCTCTCCACCTCCTGGCTCAACGAGCAGGTATAACTTTAAGCTCAGTTGGGCCTTCAAACAGTGTTGAGGATAAGTATAAGGAGAGATTATTCCAAATTAACGAAGCAGCTACTGGATACTTCTGTCACTTGCTTCTAGATACTGAGGCTGGGAAAGCAGCCAGAAATTATCTTGGCAAGAGAAACATTGCTCCTGAAACTATTGGATCGTTCCGATTAGGCTTTAGCTCTAATAGCTGGGATGCCCTTAAGAAATTCTTAACCAGTAAGGGATATGCGGCAAAGGAGTTAATTGAAGCTGGCCTGGTAATAGAGAAAGAGGGAGGGAACAGCTATGATAGGTTTCGCAACCGCTTGATATTCCCTATATCTGATTTGCAAGGTCGGGTTATGGGTTTTGGTGCTAGAGCTTTAGATGAATCTCTTCCCAAATACATTAACTCTTCCCAAACACCAATTTTTGATAAGAGTAGTTGCCTTTATGGTATTGACAGGGCTGCGGATAATATAAGGCGAAGGAATCTAGTGATAATTGTGGAAGGCTATATGGATGTTCTCACAGCTCACCAACATGGGTGGCAAAACGTAGTGGCTTCAATGGGGACCTCCATAACTGAAAAACAGCCGCGCATTCTGAAAAAATTAACCAAGAATATAATCTTAGCGCTGGATGCTGATCTTGCAGGGCAAGAAGCTGCTTTTCGAGGAGTAGAAGTGTTGACTCACTCCCTGGATAAGAAGATGACATCGACACTTTCATGGTCAAAAGAACTGGCTAGTTCTATAGATAAGGGAATGTCGCCATCTCCATCTCTGGCTGGGTTGGTGAAACATCAGAGTACTCTTGATGCTGAGATAAAAATTATGCTTCTGCCTCCTGGCAAGGATCCCGACGAGGTAATAGGTGAGGATACTGCTCTTTGGCAGAGACTGGTGGAGCAAGCTCTCCCTGTGATTGATTTTGCTCTGGAGATTGTGATAAACAAGGTTGATATCAATAAAGCTAGAGATAAATCTGTAGCTTTACAGAAGCTGTTGCCTCTAATTCATGAGATAAAAGATCTTGTACAACAAGGTCATTATGTACGAAAGTTGGCAGATATATTAAAAATTAGAGAATCTGATATAACAGCGGCCTTGAGGGAGTTACAAATTGCTCAAAAGAAACCACAGCTAGCTGCAATAACAAAGCAACCTCGTTTTAGCTATTCGCTTGTAAACAATCCTATTGAGGAATATTGTTTAGCTTTACTACTCCAATACCCGCGGCTTCGACAGATAGTGGGGGGCTTAGAAGCAAAGCTTTTTGAAAGTACGGAGAACCGCGAGATTTTTGCGACGTGGCAGTGCTCTCAGGATATCTCTGAATTCAGAGAGAAACTTGACGCCAGCCTGCTAGAGTATTTAGACTACTTGATCAGTAAGCCAATTCTGGATAGAGATGGTATGGAAGAATATGCCCTGAATGACTGCATCCTTAGATTGCAAGAAAATTTATCAAAGAGACTGGAAGCGGGGAGAGAACTGATGTTTAATCTTACTAGGGAGAAGGAAGGTGTGGGGGCTGAATTAGCTAAACTGGATGAACAAGGAATAAAATATAGTGAACAACTCAAAGAGGTTTTTACTAAACGAAAGAGACCAGGTAGGAAAGAGAATAGATGACAGATTTTAATGAAGATGGAATCCTTAAGCTGGGTGAGAGTGGGGGATTGGTACCAAATAGAGGCTCTACCGATGCAAAGGAAACTGAAGATAATGGTGTTGTAGCTGAGGAAGAGGCAGCGGAAGACGCAGGCGCTGAAGCAATTAAGACGCAGGTAGAGAGAGAGGAGTATGAGGTAACTGATGATTTGGCTCGCATGTACCTCCATGAAATTGGTAAAGTGCCTCTTCTCACAGCCGCTGAAGAGAGAAAATTATCTCGTAAAATAGAGCGAGCAAGTTACTTACAAAAAGTGCAAATTGCTTACTTTAAAAGGCATAAAGAAATTCCTTCAGCAGCTGACATAGCAATCGATATAATGTCACGTTTGTCCAAGGCTCGTTTCATTATCGAGATTGTTAGAGAATACTTAGGGATTGATCATTCTCATAGCCCAATAGAGATAATTACAGATCGTAAATTCTATGATGCTATCGATAATGAGATAGATTTAGGGTTGATAGAGGTGGTTGCTCGAAGGACTGGTAAGGAAATTGAGACAGCGGTGAATGATATTATAGATCTTTCGTTGAGCAGCAATCTTTTGCCAGTGCAGTTGTTGACTCTGGATGGAGTTGACCTTTCATGGCGGGGGATAAAGACTTTTCTGGCTAGTGATGAACCTTCTTCTCACCTCCGTTCTCATAATAGTCAGTATGAAGCCCATTTTGAAAGAATGAGAGTGGAAGCAGCAAGAGCGAAAGAACATCTCACCAGAGCAAACTTACGTCTTGTGGTTAGCATTGCCAAGAAGTATATCGGACATGGCATGTCTCTCCTTGACCTTATACAGGAGGGGAATATCGGCCTTATGAGGGCTGTAGATAAATTTCAGCATAGGAAAGGATATAAGTTTAGTACCTATGCTACCTGGTGGATAAGGCAGGGTATTACTCGCTCTATAGCTGATCAATCTCGTACTATTCGCATCCCTGTGCATATGGTGGAGACAATTAACAAGTTATTGCGAACGATGCGGCAATTAACTCAAAATCTTGGATATGAACCTAGCTATGTAGAAATTGGCAACCAGTTAAATATGACTCCAGAAAAAGTAGAAGAGGTTATGGGATTATTTCGCCATGAGCCAATATCTCTGGAGACACCCATTGGGGGAGAAGATGATAGCCGCTTGGGCGACTTTGTCAAGGATGAGGCTAGCCCAGATCCAAATGAAGTAGCCACACAGCAGTTGCTTAAGGAAGAAATCGATAGAGTGCTTGATGAGCTTACTCCGCGGGAGAAAAGGGTGCTCCAACTCAGATTTGGCCTTAAAGACAGGCACACTAGAACTTTAGAGGAAGTAGGGCAGGAATTTAATGTTACGCGTGAAAGGATTCGTCAAATTGAGTCGAAAGCATTGCGTAAACTGCGTCATCCCAGTAAGAGTCGAAAACTCAGGGATTATTTAGAATAAGCTATTTTAGTGGATATATTGAGCGTACTTCTTATGCTCCGAGATGGACTATTTTACCCTCTTGATTAAAAAACTAATTAGTATTTTGGGAGTGTCCCTGAAATTTAATAGCTCCCTAATTAGTTTGCTTGACCTGTAGCCTATGTGTCAAATCATTTAACGAGCTAACCCAACTTCGGGTCGTTGAATCATATAAGATCTTACCGAATGAGGCGATAATCTTTTGAGTAGGTTAATTTGCCGGTCTTTATCCTTTCCCGCATAAGCCTCA
>JAGGZD010000046.1 GCA_021162245.1 Dehalococcoidia bacterium
CTCAAATCCCAGTTGTTCGGGAGGTCCACTGGCTTCTACCACTCTCATGGCAGTTGGCTCGTTTTTCATTTCCCATTCTCCTTTAGTTTCATCTTTTCCAGAACAAAACAAGCAGCATAGTGATGGGGAGTAAATTCTGTCATTATGGGTTCTTCCTTTGTGCATCGCTCCTCTTTGCAATAGCATCGCGGATGAAAACGACATCCAGCAGGCACATTTTCCGGGTTTGGAGTTTCTCCTGGAAGAACTATCGGTTTTATATTTTTGGACAGATTAATACCGGGCACCACGGAAATTAATGCTTTAGTGTAGGGGTGAATTGGTGACATGATCACTTCAGCCGTTGGCCCCACTTCGACAAACTTGCCCAGATACATTATAGCTAGCCAGTCTGAAAAGGCGTAGGCTACGGAAAGGTCATGAGTGATGAAGAGGTAGGTCAGGTTTTTTTCTCGGCGTAGTTTTCTTAACAAGTTGAGCAAATTAGCTTGCACTGAAACATCCAACATGGAGGTAGGTTCATCAGCTACTATAAATTCAGGGTCAAGAACCAAAGCTGTGGCTATACCGACACGCTGCCTCTCACCGCCGCTGAGATTATGAGGATATTTGTAAAGATAATTCTCCACTGGAGTCAACCCTGCCAGTTGCAGTGTTTGAATTACCTTGTTGTGCTTTTCATTCTCATCCTTCACCAGATGGTTCACCATCAAAGGTTCAGCTATACTGTCGTAAATCCTGGCTCGAGGATCAAGGGATTCATAGGGGTCCTGGAATATCATCTGTACCTTGGGGCGCAACATTCGCATATTGTCGCGTTCTAGCCGGGTAATGTCCTGTCCCTGAAAAATGATTTGTCCATCATCTGGCTGGAGCAGTTTCAATATGGTTTTCCCCAGGGTGGTCTTACCACAGCCACTTTCTCCAGCTACACAAAAAATCTCCCCTTTGTTGATACTGAAACTTACGTCCTCCACTGCGGCGACGTATTTTCTTTGTTCTCTAAGGAGCGTGGACAGAATCCCTGCGCTCTTAACAAAATATTTCTTTAAATGTCTAACTTCAAGCACTGCTTCGTTATTCATTTCCAAATAACATCCTTGTAGTCCTTTCTGTAGCAAGCTACGCTATGATTGTTGGTATTCACTGGTAACAACTGTGGTGCTGCGGTTTTACACTTAGGTATGGCGATGGGGCATCTAGGGTGGAAGGGGCAACCCTGTGGAGGAGCGAGCAAAGAAGGTGGAGCTCCTTTGATAGCCGGGATAATTTCGCGGCCGCCAGCAAAGTTAGGAATACAAAATAGTAACCCTTTAACGTAAGGGTGTCTGGGGTGGTCAAAAATATCCTGGATGGTCCCGATTTCTACGATATGCCCAGCGTACATTATTGCTAGTCGATCACAATTTTTGGCCAATACAGCCAGGTCATGGGAGATAACTATCATTGAGAGATTAAATTTGCGCTTCATATCTCGCAGTAGTGTAAAGATTTGGGCCTGAGTCATCACATCCAGAGCAGTGGTGATTTCATCAGCGATCAGTAATTTGGGTTGCAAAGCAAGTGCCATGGCAATACAACCTCTTTGTTTCATTCCTCCGCTCAACTCATGTGGGTAGCTTTTCCCCAGCAAGGGGTTAATTCCGCAAAGGGGGAGTAGTTCTCGAGCCCGTTCCAGAGCTGTTTCTTTACTAGTGTCTCGCTGATGAATCAATATGGCTTCGGCGATTTGATTTTCTATGTTCATTGTGGGGTCAAAAGAGTTCATGGCGCCCTGAAAGACCATGGAAATTTCCTTCCAGCGAACTTGTCTCATCTTCTCTTCGCTCAATTTTACCAGATCAACACCATTGAGATTTATGCTTCCACCTCTTATCTGTCCTCCTTCAGGCAGAATGCGAAGTATGGCATTACCCAGAGTGGTCTTACCGCAGCCGCTTTCACCAGCCAGCCCCAGAGATTCACCTCCAGCCAAATTGAGGGTGACTTTGTTTACAGCCCTGGCTACACTATCGCGAACCGTGTATTCCACTTGTAAATCCTTAATATCAAACAACATTTATGCTCTTTGTTTTCTGAGTCTGGGGTTCAATACTTCATCCGTCACGTGTCCAATTAAGGCGAAACTCACGGAAAGGAAAACTATGGCCAGACCTGGTGGAATAAACCAGTACCACAATCCAAATATGATAGCGTTATTATTAAAGGCAGCGCTTAGTATACTGCCCCAGCTTATTGCTGTTGGGTCACCCAACCCTATAAAACTTAGGGTAGATTCAGAGACTATAGCCCCAGGAACTGTCAGTATAGCATTGGCTGTAATCAGTGGCATAACGTTGGGTAAGATATGCTTTCGGATTAAATATAAATCGCTACAGCCAATACATATAGCGCGTTCCACAAAGGGGCGTTTCTTTAGGGAAAGAACTTCGGAACGGATGATCCGTGCCATCCAGGGCCATGATGTAACCCCAATTACCATCATTATTATGAATAAACTTCGCCCCAGAAGGGCAGCAAGGACAATCATCAGGGGAAGCTGAGGCATAACCAGGAACATATCAGTGACCCTCATGAGTGCTTCACCATGAAACTTACCGAAATAACCTGCGACCAACCCTATTGTGGTCCCAATAAACACTGCGATGGCTGCTGCGGTAATGCCTATAAGCAAAGACATTCTGGTGCCGTATAACACTCGACTTAATATGTCTCTGCCTATTTGGTCTGTACCTAAGATATAGGCTGGCGAAGGAGGAGCTAGCACTTCGCCCACAACCTCTCTGGGATCGTAAGGGCTGAACACAGGGCAGAAAATTGCTATGACGATGAAGAAAGCAAGCATGCCTACGCCTATTATACCCAATTTACTAGCACGGAAAACCTTCCAGAAATTGAGCAAATCATAGATTCGTAACCGTATTCTACTTCTAGTAAATTCCATCTCTTAATACTCCACTCTGGGGTCAAGATATTTGTATGTTATGTCGGTGAGGAAGTTGGCTATAAGAACAGTAAAAGAAAGGATGTAGAAGGAGCCTTGAAGAATCGCATAATCTCTGGCCAGAGTTGCAGTGTACATCAAACGCCCAATGCCAGGCCAGGAGAAGATTATTTCTGTTTGCAGTGCACCACCAACTAGAAAAGCAAGGGACATGCCAGCAGTACTGACCAATGGCAGGCTGGCATTCCTGAGAATATGCCGGAAGATTATCTGTCGCGGTGCCAATCCTTTAGCTCTAGCAGTGCTAATGTAATCTTGCGTTAGAATATTGCTCACTTCATTACGTGCCAGGATTAGCATTTCCCCTATATATAAAAGGGTCAACACAATAGTAGGCAGCATAATATGCTTACCCAGGTCAAGCAGACGGACAAACCAGGAGGCATTATATAGAGTCAAAGTGTGCATCCCACTTATGGGTAGTACTGTTACAAAGGCAGCAGCAAATACCATGGCTATCCAGAATGTAGGCATACACCAGAAAAACAAACTGGTGGTTATTAAAGAAAAGTCCACAGGTTTACCGTGAAACCAACCAGCAACTAATCCTAGCAAAGTTCCGATAATCATAGCCAGTATAGTGGATGCTAGGAGCAACAGTATTGAATTCCACATCTTTTCTAATATTAAAGGAGTGGCTGGTGATTTGTATAGAAACGAGGTGCCAAATTGGAAAATAAACAGGTTTTTGATGTAGATGAAGAATTGCTCCCACATAGGTTTGGTCAGACCATATAGTTCTTCCAAATTGGCTGTGGCCTCTGCACTGAGGCGGTGAGACCTTACCATGAATTTTAGGGGGTCGCCAGGCATAATACGGAAAAGCACGAAGTTAACTATGATGATCAAGAACAACGTGCTGATGCTGTCGATTAACCTGCTGATGACATACTTGTGCATGCTCATTTCAGAGGCTCCGCGTATTCCATTTGTACTCCTCCAGGGCAAGCTCAGATAGCAAGCTCTTTTATCTCAACTAGTTTATACATGCCTTCCGTACGCAAGGCATTCATTTAATGTACCTTCTTCACACCAAAACTGACCACGACTTCCACCTGACTGGGTCAACTCCTTCCGGACGACATAGACTTTATTGTCTAATTCCTTTTCCGCATAGCAAAAGGAGCAGCTATATATGATGATTATAGAACTCCTCTATTATAGCTGCTCCTTTCTCATTATGTATTTACGTTAACTAACCGTATCAGCATTAATGACAAACTCTTTGTCTAGTATTGACATTCCAGCGGAACCCATACTTTTGACAAATTCTGGGTCCAGTTTATCATTTCTGGTAGTACATACACTCCCGTGATAGTCGTATACAATGTATGGTATGTCCCTATAGAGTATCTCTTGCATTTCCCAGAGTATCTGCCTGCGTTCTTCGTGGGTTTTGGCTAGCGCTTCTTCTTCGTACAGCCTGTCAAACTCTGGATTACAATAACCAGATTCATTCCAACCACCTTCGACAGCCTGTGCACAGGTCGGGGTGCAAAGCAAGTAGTAAGGGTCGGGGTCGCCACTCCAGCCCCACCAGCTAATATCGTATTCAGCCTTAGGGTTCATGTCCTCCCACAAGGTATCATCGTCCACGACGCTTACGGTCATCTTAATGCCTATTTTCTCTGCCTCCATAGCCCACACAGTGGCTACATCAAGTGTTCCTGTCTCGCTAGCAGCTACCCAGGAATCAAATTCAAGTGGCAGACCGTCTGCTGTCTCTCTTATGCCATCACCATCCGTGTCCAGATAACCAGCTTCATCCAGTATTTGTCTGGCTTTGTCAAGGTCATAGCCACGGCCGGGCAGCTCAGTGTGAGAGAAGTCTCCATAATATGTCGAGAGGTACTGGCATCCGGGAATGGCGTATTTGCCGTGGTCGAGCTCAGCTGCTACCTTTTCATCGAGGGCCCAGTCCAGAGCCTCTCTCACTTTGACATCTTTAAGAGCAGGATGAGGGTGAGTTTCCCTGCCTGCTTCGTAGGCCTTGTCCCAAGAATTGAATATAGCAAAGTACATAATATTAGGGGCAACAGGTATTAAGGTTATTCCAGGCATTTCCTCAACAGCAGGTACTAACTTCATACCCAGCCGATAGATGCCGTCAATGTTACCTGCTTTAAAGTCCTGCAGCATCACAGAGTCATCGGCATATGCTTTAATTATCCATTCGTCGATTTTCACGCCTTCTTCTTTGGCCTGAGGAGTAGCCCTGAGCCTTACATACTCATCTCGTGCGCAGTCCACAACCTGGTAAGGGCCAGAGCCGATAGCCTTTTCCAGAGGAAAGTCTACCAGCCCAAGAGCTTCTTCCCCTGTTATATCCTGCCAGATGTGTTGGGGAATTATTGGGATAATTGAGAACGTACTGTAATTAAGGACGTCTTGGTTCCACGCTTTGTCCAGTGTCATCTCTACAGTATAATCATCGATGGCTTTAATCTCAATTATCTGCGTGCAGAGCGAAGCGTACCAGCCCATTTCATTGTCGATTATATAGTTGTAAGTAAAGGCAACATCTTCGGCAGTGAGTGGTACTCCATCCTGCCATTGAGCATTATTTCTGATTGTTATAGTGTAAGTTTTCCCATCTGGGGATATTGCGACTTCCTTGGCTAAGTCGGGAATAGCCTCATTATCAAGTCCTAACTGGTAGAGTGAATCCCATATCCACGGCATAGTCATGAAAAACACATTACTGTCTTCTGTAAAAGGATTAAACCCCCTAGGAACGTCCCCGGATCCAATAACAATAACTTTTTCAGGCTGTTCCACTTCTCCTGTCGGAGCACAAGCGAAACTAAAAACTAATGCTAAAACAAGGAGAAAGGAGCCAATCTTTAACACCCTTCTATGTTTCATTTTCCATAACCTCCTTTATGATAGAATTTTGTTCCTTTTTGTTTTCTACAGACCACTTTAGTTTTCCATACGCCCCCCCCCTTACTTGCTACTCAGTTCTCTGTACAGCGGGACCCACTGTTTATGGGTATGCTCTATACCTCTGGCTCCTTCAATGTCTTTCCAGTTAGCAATCTCCACTGGCTCCTTCAATGTCTTTCCAGTTAGCAATCTCCACTGGCTTTATCCCCTCTTTGATACCCAGATTAACATGGTAAGTTATATTAGTCAATAACTTGTGCTGGCTGACCACATAGGTAACACTGAACTATGGGTTTTAGC
>JAGGZD010000008.1 GCA_021162245.1 Dehalococcoidia bacterium
ATAAAGTATTTTCACCTTGCCAAATCCTCCTAACCCAAACTGTCCAGTTCCAGGGGTTCACTCCAAGGAGGTAGCGTAAATGTTTGAAAGTACTGAAAACTGGCTGGAAGAGGTTCGAAATATAGCAGTGCTTGGTTCAGGAACTATGGGGCATGGTATTGCTCTGATGTTCGCTCTTGGTGAATACAATGTCAGGCTATATGATATAGATCATGCTCTCTTACAAAAAGCTATAACCCTTATTGATTCTCACCTCGACAGCTTTGTAGAAAATGGATTGGCCACAAAAGAAGCAAAACGGCAAGCATTGTCACGGATTAAGGTTACCACAGATTTGGCCACCTCAATCAAAAATGCTAACTTCATTCTGGAAGCTGGGCCAGAAATACTCAAGGTAAAGCAAAAGATTTTCCATGATGTAGAAGAAATTTGCCGCCAAGATGCCATATTAGCGAGTAATACTTCTACATTTCTGATAAGTGATATTGGTGTGTTATGTAAATGACAGAGCAACCAAATAATTGCTCACTAGTTTAATCCACCATATATTGTGCCATTGGTAGAAGTGGTAAAAGGTCCAAAAACCTCTCCTGAAACTATGGAACGGACCTACGCTCTTCTTGACAAAGTGGGGAAGAAACCAGTGAGGATTATGAAAGAGATAGTCGGCTTTGTGTCTAACCGGATGCAGATAGCTTTGCTGCGTGAGGCACTTTCTATCTTTGAAAATGGCGTAGCCAGTATTGAAGACATCGACACTGTAGCAAAGTCTAGTTTTGGCTTCCGTTCACCCACGATAGGTATTTTCGAAACCTCGGATTTAACTGGTCTGGATATAGATTTAACCTGTGCACAGGAACTATTCCCACAGATTGAAAGCTCAACAGAAGTACCTCAGTTCTGTAAAAAGCTGGTTGCAGAGGGTAAATTAGGCATCAAGACAGGAGAGGGTTTTTATAAATGGCCTAAGGAAAAAATTGAGGCTACAATTAAACGGAGAGACAAGCAATTCCTACAAAGATTGAAACAATTATATTTTGATAAGGAATGACAATACAAATTTTGCGTATCGAAGATAAGGGAGAGAGATAAAAGAGAAAAGTTGTTGTTTTATCAGTAATCACAAGGAGTATTGGTATTCCATACTCCGCGCCAGTGTTACTAATCCATCTGAAATAGTACACAAATCCTTATCAAATCGATTACGCCGCTGATTTGACATAAGGGGAACACGATAGATAGAATATAGTGCCTTGCATAAAGGCATAAAGATAGTATAGCAATGGCTAATGTAAAGCTTGGTCCGAGTGAGAGTTTTGAGAGCTTACTGCGCAGATTCAATAGGCGTGTTCAGGAAGCTCGTATTTTAGCTGAAATCCGCCAACGCAGGTTCTATGAGAAACCCAGCGCTCAACGCAAGAAGAAAGAAGCAGCGAAAAAGCGAAAAAGCTCTAGAGGGTTAAGGTGACTTGCGAGAGCAAGCTAAGAGAAGATCTCAAAGAAGCACTCAAGCTACAAGATAAAGAGAGAGCCTCTATATTGCGTATGCTCTTATCTGAAATAAAAAACGCCGAAATTGCCCAGCGGAAACCCCTTGATGACGACCAAGTGCTCGGTGTTATTAGCAAAGCAGTAAAGCAACATCGGGAAAGCATTGAAGCATTCAAACAGGGAAATCGCGATGACCTTGTAGCCCAGGAGAAAGCAGAATTATCCACTCTGATGAAATACCTTCCCAAGCAAATGAGCCATGAGGAAATTAAGACTGCAGCGCAACGAGTTATAGAAACAGTAGAAGTTAGAGGAATGAAGAGTAAAGG
This sequence comes from Dehalococcoidia bacterium, assembly GCA_021162245.1. Lineage (GTDB taxonomy): Bacteria > Chloroflexota > Dehalococcoidia > GIF9 > AB-539-J10 > JAGMDB01. The sequence continues at coordinate 1,821 of JAGGZD010000008.1, forward strand.
GAATGTTATGGCTCAGCTCATGCCTCAGTTAAAGGGGAAAGCTGACGGGAAGGAAGTTAGCGAGATAGTTTCAGAGTTGCTAGCCACTGCCTAAATTACGGGAGAGCTAGAGTTATTTGATAATAACGGTGCCACTTTGCCGCTATTATTTTGTTTTTTAGCACAAAAAGGCAAGCCGTTTGTTAAAGATACAAAACGATTTCAAGTAAATGGCTGAAATCTATCCATTCAGAGGGCTACGTTATAACCAAGAAATAGTCAAGGACTTGGCTCAATCCATCTGCCCCCCGTATGATGTCATTGCTCCTGGACAGCAAAAGTATTACCACGAAAAGAGTAATTACAATGCCATCCGCCTGGAGTACCCTTTGCCTACCGTGACAACGAAGCAATCTGCTTATAACAAATACAGCGGAGCAGCCATCACATTACAGCGATGGCTTAAAGAGAAAGTTCTTCAGCTTGAAGATTACCCAGCTTTTTACCTCCATGACCAATATTTTACCTATTTGGGAAAAAGGAGAAAAAGACGTGGATTGATAGTTCATGTTAAATTAGAGCCGTGGGGCAATAAAATATACCCCCACGAGGAGACATTCCCCAAAGCCAAGGACGACCGCTTAAAGCTAATGCGCGCTTGCCAAGCTAGCTTTAGCCCACTTTTTGCTCTATACCAGGATTATGAAGATAAGATTGCTAAAACGTTGACTGAAGCCTCACGGGCTGAACCAGTAATAGAATTCACCCATCCCGAAGAGAAGCACGTTGTTTGGGCAATAACTGACCCTGCATTCATATGTCGTCTCAGCGAGTTTCTAGCCAAGCAATCTCTTTATATGGCTGATGGACATCACAGATATGAAACAGCACTAGCCTACCAGCAAGAAAGAACACATATTAGTACAAGCAAGACACCTATGTCTCTAACAGGCAAGGAAGCCTTCAATTACGTAATGATGACCCTAGTTGATTTATCTGATCCAGGCTTGGTTATTTTGCCTGTTCACAGACTAGTTAGAGGCATAGCGCCCTCCGCTTTAGCTCAATTTGAAAATCAGCTTAAACGGATTTTTGCTCTAAAATATGTCCCCCTAACTGAGAATTTGATTAGAAGCTTGGAATGTAGAATGGACGGCGGAGCGCTTTTAGGAATTTTAGGACTGGTGCCACAATCCCTGGTGCTGTTACAGCGACGCCCTGACATTTCTTTTGAGGATATAATGCCGAGGAATCACTCTCTGCCTTACAAAAACCTTAGTATCAGCCTTCTCAATCACCTTATTCTGGATAGAATATTAGGCACCACACAAGACAGTGAAAATGTTACTTACACCGTTGATATACAACAGATTTGTCAGCAGATAAAAGAGGAAAAATATCAACTAGCTTTCCTGTCAAATTCGCCACCACTAGAAATAATCAAAACTATTGCTGATGCCGATGATAGAATGCCCCGCAAATCGACTTATTTTTACCCCAAGCTCCCAACCGGCTTGATTATGAACTCTCTCTCTACTGACTAAAGTCTTACTGCTCTGACTGCATGAATGTTAGGAAGGGCCAATATTTCCTGTTTTTGCTGCTCACTTAATTGTTCATCCAAAGTTAAAATCATGAGCGCACGCCCCCGAGGCTGGAGTCGGCTTAAGTACATAGAACTGATGTTAATATTATACCTACCAGTTATGGTACCTATAGCACCCACCACTCCAGGCCGATACAGGTGATCACATAAAAGGCAATAGCCACCACTGGGTACAATATCCATCCAGAAGTCGTTAACCTGAACAATATGAATCTCACCATCTCTAACTGTGCCTGATACAATAGTAATCCCTGCTTCAGTGTCAACTTTTAGAGTAAGCAAGTTGGAGTACTTTGAGCAACTTGGGTCTTTTTCTTCGCTAATTCTCAGGCCATGCTGAGCAGCAACAAAACTGGCATTGACCAGATTAATACTCTCATTGTGCGCTTGTTGCAACAAGCCACTAAGAATCGCTGACTTTACTGAGTTACAATCGTGGTTAACGACTTCGCCGCAATACTTAATATATATCTTGCTTATTTGGCCATCCATCAGTTGGCTGGCAAGGGTACCAACAACCGAAGCCATTGTTGTGAATGGCACCAGCTCAGGAGGAACATACGGAATATTAACAGCATACTCACAGAATTGCCCCTGAAGTGCTGCTATAATTTGCCCAGCGATATCTTTGGCAATGTTAGTTTGAGCTTCGAAAGTAGAAGCCCCAAGATGAGGAGTAACAATTATCCTGTCTTCCTTAAATAAGGGACTGGCAGTTAGCGGTTCAGTACTAAAGACATCAAAAGCCGCACCGGCTATTTCTCCACATTCAATCGCCTTGACAAGCGCTTCTTCATCAACTAATCCGCCTCGAGCTGCGTTGATAATTCGAGCTGTTGGCTTCATTTTCGCTAATTCCTTAGCACCAATTAAACCCTCGGTCTTCTCTGTCAATGGTACATGAAGGCTAATAAAATCGGCTTCCCCAAACAGTTGTTCCAAGGTAACCAGATTCACTTTGAGGGCATTAGCATAACTTACAGACACAAATGGATCATGAGCAATAAGATTCATTTCAAATGCTTGAGCACGCTTGGCCACTTCCGAGCCTACATTACCCAAACCGATAATACCTAATGTTTTACCCCTAAGTTCCGTCCCAATTAGTTTTCCTCTTTGCCACACACCTGATTTAAGCAAGCTATCTGCTTTAGATATACTACGCGCCAAGGCAAGCATCAACGCAATGGTATGTTCAGCAGTAGAAATCGTGTTACTTGTGGGAGTATTAACTACCATTATTCCTTTTTTGGTAGCAGCATCAATATCAATATTATCTGTGCCGACCCCTGCCCTGCCAATCACCTTGAGCCTCTTCGCAGATTTGATAGTTTTAGCAGACACTTGAGTCCCGCTGCGCACAACTATGGCGTCATACTTACCAATTATGGTTTTAAGCTCTTCAGCAGCCAACTTAAGTTTGACATCCACTTGTGCATACTTACGAAGCACTTCTAGCCCTTCTTCAGCAATCGGATCAGCAACTAAAATACGCATCTTGTGTTTCTTAATCATAATCTTGCTTTTGGCAAAGCTCCAGTTAAAGCCTCTAACAACATTTTAATATCGCTCTCCTCAACTAACCCAAGGTGGCCAATACGAAAGATTTTACCCGATAACTTTCTTTGCCCTGGAGCAACAACCATATCATATTCGTCCCTAAGAACTTGGATTAGTTTAGGGACATCGATTTGTGGCTCGCCTGCAAAATAACCTTTGAGGGCGTCACCCTCTCCCTTTCTAGCAAAGGCAGAGACTGCTGTCACAGTATTGGAAGCGTGGCTAGCTTCAGAAAAGAGAGTTAGCCCAAGTGATTTTATTCCTTCTCTGGTCATCTGGGCTATTCTAGCATGCCTGGCAAACACATTGACCAGCCCCTCGCTTAGTATGAGGTCTAAGGTGGAATTTAGAGCATAGCAGATAGAGACGGCTGGCGTCCAAGGGGTTTGCCCTTTTAGTAGATACTCCCTGGCTTTAGTGAAATCCCAGTAATATCGTGGCATCTTCGCTTGGGCATGAGCTTGCCAGGCTTCTTCACTCATGCTAACCATCGCTACTCCTGGAGGAACCATCCACCCTTTTTGGGAACCAGTAACAACTACATCGCAATGACACTTATCTACGGGCAGGTCAATGCAAGCAAGGCTGCTTATGGCATCTACTATAAGAAGCTTACCAAGCCCCTTAACTACAGAACTTATTTCGCTAATGCTATTAGTTATTCCTGTAGATGTCTCATTATGAGTTACTAGCACTGCTTTAATATCACTATCCGCCCTTAATGCCTTATTCACTGCTTCAGGGTCAACTGCTTTTCCCCACTCAAAGTTGAGGCGTTTCACTCTAGCACCATATTGCTCAGCGATATTGCCAAAGCGCTCGCCGAAGGCGCCACAAGATACTGCTAAAACCTTGTCATTTGGCGATAGAGTATTGACAACAGCCGCTTCCAAGCCACCGGTACCCGAAGATGTAAGAATAAAAACGTCTCCTTCGGTTTGAAATACCTGTTTCAATTTCGTTGTTACCGAGTTAAGAATCCCGGCAAATTCCCTGCCTCGATGGTTGACCATCTGCCTCCCCATAGCCTGAAGAGCCTGTGGCGGGCAAGGTGTTGGTCCTGGTACTCGCAATTGCATTCTATCCTCCTTCAAAAGTTCGATTAATGGCCATTTTAATAAAACAACGTTTCCCTATTCTGAGAATACTATTATCTGGAGCGTTCATTATATTCCTGCTCACTTTCTTGCCATTTAGCTTAATTGCCCCTTGAGCCAGTAAGCGCTTCAATTCACTGTTGCTTTTAACCAGTTTCTTTTGAAGCAAAGTCGGAGCGATATCAACCTCGTACAATTCCCCCTGAGCATATTTGGCTATGAAAGCATATTCAGGGATATCATTCGGCATCTGCTTTTTCTGAAAAACTTTAGTGAACTGTTCTTCCGCTTCAACTGCTGCTTGCTTATCATGAAATTGAGAGGTAATCTCATAAGCCAATTTCTTTTTCAGGTTCATAGGGTTAACTGAGAGAGTATTCATCTGCTCCCTAAATGCAGCAATTTCCTTATCCTGAACATCAGTTACCAACTCGAAATAATCAATGATAAGAGAGTCAGGGATAGACATCACTTTACCATACATCTCTTTAGGAGCTTCGTAGATACCTATATAATTATTTAAGCTCTTACTCATCTTTTGGCTACCATCGGTGCCAACGAGAAGAGGAACAAGAAAAACTTGCTGGGAAGGCTGCCCCATACATTGTTGTAATTCTCTCCCTAGAAGGCAATTAAATTTCTGATCAATGCCGCCAAACTCAACGTCGGCTCCGACAACTACTGAATCATAACCCTGAAGCAGGGGGTAGAGCAATTCAGTCAGGGAAATGGGATTGCCTGAGCTATATCTCTTGCTGAAATCCTCTCTAGCCAGAAGTTGCGCTACAGTAAATTTGCTGGTAAGTTTGATGACTTCCTCCATAGTGAATTTACCATACCATTCACTTTGCCATCTTACATCTGTCCTGCTTTTATCCACTACCTTAAAGAATTGCTCCATGTAAGTTTGAGCGTTATCCTCCACTTCCTGCGGAGAAAGCATCGGGCGAGTGACCGACTGTCCACTTGGGTCTCCAATTCGTGCTGTCCAATCGCCAACTATAAGGATAACTTTATGCCCCAAGCCTTGAAACTGGCGCAATTTCCTCAATCCTGCTACATGCCCTAAGTGGATATCAGGGCTACTGGGGTCAAAACCCTGTTTCAATCTGAGACACTTCCCCGACTCTAATAACTTTATTAATTCCTGCTCGATAATGATTTCTTTCACACCTCGTTTTAGCAGATCATCAAATTTAGTATTAGTCATTTTAACTCTCTGGTTATCAGTATCCTTACTCTTTCAACATCCTTTTTAATCTGAGTTTTTAGTTCTTCAGGTGAGGCGAAGTGTTTCTCATCTCTCAATTTACGAACAAACTTAACCCTGAGTTCTTTACCATATAAGTCACCATGGTAATCAAGGAGGTGCGTTTCTACAGTCTCTTCACCACCACCAAAGGTAGGGCGGGCACCAACATTGGTGGCTGAAGCAAATCGTTTATTATTTACGCAAGTAATAGTGCCATAAACACCTCTATTAGGCAATGCCTGTCCTGATCTTATATTCAAGTTGGCAGTAGGGAATCCTAAAGTTTGCCCGCGCTTGTCCGTGGATATGACCTTAGCCCGAAGAGTGAAGTAGCGCCCCATCAATTTTCTCACTTTTATAACATCCCCTTGATCCAATGTTTGGCGAATGAGAGAGCTGCTTACTATTTCACCTTCGACTCTAAAAGGGGACGCAATTTCCGTGCTGAATTCCATTTCTTGTCCCAGTGCGGCAAGCAAGTTAGCATCACCCCCACGTCCTTTACCCAAAGCGAAGTCAGGGCCAATTATAAGCCCGCTCATCTTGAGATACTTCTTGAGTAATACAACAAACTCTCGGGCATCAAGCCGAGCCATCTCAGGAGTAAAAGATAGCACAACAACTAAATCGATGCCCAGTCTGCGGAGATATTTAATTCGGTCTTCCAGCCCAATCAGCCAAGGTAATCTACTGTGGGGCTGCAATACTAATTGTGGGTGGGGATTAAATGTAACTACGCCACTGAGTAATCCCTTTTCCTGTGCCCGCTGGTTCAATCTTTTAACCAAGTGGCAATGCCCTACATGGACACCATCAAAGATACCAACAGTAAGAAATGTTTCTCTTTGGGAAGCTACGTGAGCCAGTTCTTGTTCAATCCCCATTGGTGTCTAAGGTTCAACTTTCATGCTAGAAACAGCTAGTTCTCTACCTGTAACTTGCGCTATAGGTGCTACTTGAGACATAAATCGCCTGAAATTTTCAAAGGTAAGCGATTGAGCACCATCTTTAAGCGCTACATCAGGATTGGGATGGACCTCTATCATCAATCCATCTGCCCCAGCAGCTATTGCTGCCAGTGCCATCGGAGCTACCAAGTACCACTTGCCTGTGGCATGGCTGGGGTCAGCAATGATAGGCAAATGACTAACTTTCTTAATGACGGGAATCGCGCTAATATCCATAGTGTTGCGAGTAGAAGTTTCGAAGGTTCTGATGCCACGTTCACAAAGGATAAGTTGTTCATTGCCTTGAGCCAGAATGTATTCAGCAGCCAATAGCCATTCTTGAATTGTGGATGATAAACCTCTCTTAAGCATAACTGGTTTCCTTGTTTTCCCCACTTCATCCAGCAAGATAAAATTCTGCATGTTTCGTGCCCCGATTTGCAGAATATCGACATAGCTAGCTACTAACTCGACCTCACTCGGCGTCATCACTTCCGTGATGACAGGCATCCCTGTTTCTTCCCGAACCTTCGCTAACATTTTAAGCCCTCTCTTGCCCAACCCACGGAAGTTGTATGGCGAGGTGCTCGGTTTAAAAGCACCACCACGTAATATACTAGCGCCAGCCGCTTTAACTTGGAGAGCTGTAGACAAAAGTTGCTCCTCGCTTTCTACAGCACAGGGCCCAGCCATAACAATTATTTCGTCACCGCCAATAGCGATGTTATTTACTTTGACTACGCTATTTCCAGGATGAAATTCACGACTCGCAAGTTTATAGGGCTTGCCGACAGGAATAACCTCTTCTACCCCAGGTAATAGCTGTAGTACATCCTGAATATCGCGAAGGTTTTGGCCCAGTATACCTATAATCGTACGCTCGAGCCCCCGTGATACATGCTCCTCCATACCCAATTCTTTGATTCGTTTAACGGTTGCATCAATTTCGTTTTGGCTACAACTAGCTTTCATAACTAGAATCATGTCTTGCCCCCTGATGCTATCACTTTACTCTCTTTTAGTTTTTTGGCTTCCCCCAAGTAGGTGTGTTCAATCTCCTCGGCTGTTCTTTCCGTATTTGCCAGTATTAAAATCCTCAAACAGCGAGGTAAGCTCTCAGGAACATCCATTTCATGCCCACAAAGCAGGGCGAGGTATTTCGGCCATCCTAACTCTCGCGTTGCTGCTGCGGGAAACTCAGCATTTAAATCCATCGTAGTAGTAAAAAATATAGCCGTTATCTCCTCAATTCTAATTTCGTTAGCTTGCACCATTTCCACAAGCAGTTTTTTAGCTGCGGCTATGATACTTTCTTTACTATTTGCTGGAACTGTTATGGCACCTCTAATGCCGCGGCAGCGCAACTCTATATATCCCCCCCAATTTAAGCTAACAGCCTATCCCATTTGTAAGTTATAGTCAAGAACGCCAATTGCGCTCACTTCAGTGTTACTGAAAGTGGTAACACTGCCTTAAAAAATGAGTATTGGAAAGAGCTCAACAAGATGAAATGGAGCGTAATTACAGGAGCATCAACCCAATGCATCCAAGAACACCAGTTAATAGTGTAGGGGAAATTTGGAATCTATGCAAAATTAGCTCTACAACAATAGAATATCATCAAAGGTCATAAACTTTAACCCCCATGGCTTCCAGGTCAGCTATAACCACCGTGCTTCTTCCAGTAACCCAACCGCCACACTCACCAGGATTAATCACAATAGGGCATCCTTCACGGATATCGATTTTGTGAGTATGACCATAGATAATCAAGTCATATTTGCCACTCGTAATAAGTATATTCAGAAACTTTGGCTGGTGCATCAATACGATTTTTTTACCCTCTATCTCAAACTCATGGTAATCCTCATAGAGTTTGCCTATATCTCGAAATCTACTTTCCAAAAGAAGTTTATCTCCATCGTTATTGCCAAATACACCGATAAGTTCCGCTTTAAGTTTCTTGAATTCCTTGATTGTGATGGCAGAAGTAAAATCGCCGGCGTGGAGAACTAATCCCACCTTCTCATTGTTGAATAATTCTACAGCTTTGGCAATCAAAGGCATATTCTCGTGGCTGTCAGCCAGGATACCAAGCTTCAATTTAGTCTCCTTTCCATCCAAGTATTTTTGAAACCACTGCACCGCGAATTTTCCCTTCTTTGGGCAAAATCAAAGCCTCGTTTACCTCTTCTCAAACTTCAAGGCATGATGGGAATCTCAACACTCAGGGGCAGAAATTCCTTGGCATTTCTTCTAATTACATTGGGCACTCTCTTTTTCAGATAGCATCCAATTACTATAGTCACACCAAACAACGTTACATATTACATATGTACACAGCTTGTTAGTTTTTTCTCATCTTACACAATAAAAACACTTCCATAAAGATCCTCAGAAATTTTTTCAAAGTCCTTCCTATATTTCTTCACCGCCATAGGTAGGTAATCCAATATGTCCTGGGCAGTTATGCCATCCTCGCCCCTACCATTTGCAGCTAAATCCCCTGAGAATCCATGCATAAAGACGCCCGTCCTTACGGCATCTCTGAGCGATAGCCCCAAACCAAACATAGCAGCAATTGCTCCTGTCAAAACGTCACCGCTCCCAGCCGTCGCCATACCTGGATTCCCACTCAGATTAATGTAAACAGCCCCATCGGGGTAGCCTATGAGAGAGTGAGCACCTTTCAAGACAATACTAGCATCGAGCTCCTTTGCTGTGCGCTGCAGAATCTCTATTTTGTTTTTACTTATCTCGCCTATCCCCATCCCTGCGATTCTCGACATCTCCCCCAGATGAGGTGTAAGAATTGTTTCCGCCTTCCTCTTCTTGATTATCCCCATATCTTGGGCGACAGCGGTAATTCCATCACCGTCTATAAGCAGAGGTTTCGTTATCTCCTGTGCCAGCCGCCTTACCAATCCCTGCGTCTCCTCATCCAGGGAAATACCCGGCCCTATAACCACTATATCCACCTTCTCTGAAAGCTTAAGCAATTCATCCTCATTCCCCAATGCTATGCTTCCTGACAGCGTCTCTTTCTGAGGAGCAAAGACAATTTCACTTCCTTTATTTGCCAAGAACGCTGAAATGGACAGCGGTGCAGCCAAACGAGAATAGCCTCCCCCAGCTTTAAGAAAAGATAAAGCAGAGAAATATGGTGCCCCCATATAGCTTGCGGCACCAGCAATAAAGAGAGCCTCCCCAAAATCCCCCTTATGGGAATCTCGATTCCTTCTGGGCAGTTCTATTGGAGCGTTGATTTCCACTTTTACGGAATCAGCATTGTAGAGCGAAGGCGGGAAGGATATATGCGAGACATACAACTTCCCGCAGTACTCATATCCAGGGTAAAGCATATTTCCTATTTTGGGAAGCCCGAAGGTTATAGTGTAAGCTGCCTTCACCCCTACACCCATCACTTCCCCTGTGTCGCCATTTATGCCTGAAGGTATGTCAACGCTGAATACTATTTTTTTGCTCTCATTTATCAATTGAATTACATCATCATATATACCAGCAACTTCCCTGGCGAGGCCTGTGCCAAATATAGCATCCACAACAGCATCAGAATGATGAACAACAGATTTTATAGCGTCAATTGAGCCAACTTTAGATATTTCTATGAGCATCTTCGATACTATTTCGAAGTTCCTTCCTGTTGCCCCTTTGAATTTAGTTTCGTCACCTAAGAGGAAGATCTTCACCTCTCCGCCGCTGGAGTGAATCTTTCTGGCAATAACAAGCCCATCCCCTCCATTATTACCACCACCACAGAAAACTACAAACTTCTTATTCTTCACCCCAAATTCTTTTAATATAACAAAATATACTGCCTGCCCAGCATTCTCCATCAAAAGATCATTCGGGATACCAAATTTCTCCACGGCAGACCTGTCTAAATTCCTCATTTGAGCTACTGTACTTGCTTTCACTATTGCCTCCTCTGCAAAATCCTCCAGACATAACAACCAGAGAATTAAAATGCATCATACTACCTAGCTTAGGGAATTTTAATTAACATTGCAAACCCCGCAACAGACATTGCATATTAATGGAAATAATATACCCCAGAACAGACCACATTTATAAATTACTGGGTCCCTCTATAACACCAGCCCCAGAATCAATAACTATGTCCATTACTAACCATACAAGCGGAGAGTTAGGAGTCTGTCCGAGTAATAGCTTCAGGTAGTCATAAAGGGGCATAATTGGGGGTAAGTCTTAGCGAAGGAGGCGCCTGTGAGCAAAACCTTTCGTCCTTATGAACCCGACCAGATATTTC
>JAGGZD010000040.1 GCA_021162245.1 Dehalococcoidia bacterium
GTTGAAACCCTTCGCCAAGAATACACACAAGCCAAAAAACAAACATATGAGCAGCTCAAAGCTGCACTGGAAAAACAGTTCCAGACAGTAGCGCAACAGGTGATAGAACAGGGATTGAAAGTCGATGCAGAAAGCTCGCTGGAAGCCAATGTCAAAAACAGCCCGCAATGGAAAGCTTTTATTGCCGAGCATGATAAATCCTATGGTGAGATGTTCAACAATTACATAGCCAAACTAAGGGAACTTATATAGAGAAAAACAAACTCCAGCCCAAAACTCACCAGATAGGCTTTTGTCCTGAATCGTCTTGTAAATTTTTGGTTAGTCAACATTAATCCTGCATAGTTTTTGTAGAGCAACAAGAGAGAGTCACGTAATATAGTGAAAGCCTACAAACTTATGTCCGCACTACAGTGCCTCACCACTATGGCGATCTTACCGGAAAGAATGTTACAAGTTGCCCTACGACGAACTGAATTAAGCATAGAAGAATTCCTGGAACTTTGAATAAGTGACTGAATCAAGTATTTCCCTGTAGTATAATTACTTACGGAATTAAAAAAGGAGAAAACCTAATGTCTAAAGCTAAAATAGGAATTATTGGCGGAAGTGGGCTTTATAAAATGAAGGGAATGACTGAGGTGGAGGAAGTGAAGGTAAACACCCCTTTTGGTGAGCCCAGTGATGCCATTATCCTGGGCAATCTTGAAGGGATAGATGTTGCTTTTCTGCCCAGACATGGCAAGGGGCATCACATTAGCCCTGCTAAATTACCGTCAAAGGCTAATATCTATGCCCTGAAATCTTTGGGGGTGGAAAGAATTATCTCTGTGAACGCTGTGGGCAGTCTCAGGGAGGAAATGAAGCCGCTGGATCTGGTTATTCCTGACCAGGCAATTGACCATACCAAAGGCAGAGATAGCACCTTCTTTAGCGATGGTATGGTAGCGCATATTGCTTTTGCTGAGCCTTTCTGCCCGATATTAAGCCAAGTTTTGTTCGATGCAGCCACTGCGGCAGGAAGCAGAGTGCATAAAAGTGGCGCTTACTTAGCCACAGAGGGACCTCAATTTTCTAGCAGGGCTGAATCGCAGCTCTACCGCTCATGGGGAGCTGCTATTGTGGGAATGACAGCCATGCCTGAAGCTAAGTTAGCCAGAGAAGCAGAAATATGCTATGCCATACTGGCAATCGTAACCGACTATGATAGCTGGCGCTCCAGCCATGAATCAGTAACTGCAGAAATAATTCTGTCTAATCTGGTCAAGGGCGTTGATATCGCTAAGAAAATTTTGGGACTGAGCATTCCTCTTATACCACAAAAGCGGGCCTGTACTTGTGCTACTGCTCTAAAAGATGCTATTGTCACTACGCCACAATATATCCCGAAGAAGATAAAGAGGGATCTAGACCCATTAATTGGGAAATATCTGGATTAAGAAACAAAATGGCAGAATTTGAGCTTGCTTGCTTGCCCACAGCTATCGGTAGCATGCCCCATACTAACGTGGAGGAAGCTTGCTCGGCTGTTATGAAACATCTTCCAGCCATCCCAGCTTGGCCTCAACTGCCAATGCATTCCACCAGGGAAAGCATGAACATTCAGTTTAGTGAAGGCTTTCCTGGTATCGTTGTAGATGGAGACAAAATCCATGTTGAGCCGCCAGTAAATTTTGAGGCTGAGTTGAAGCAAATTTATATTGACCAGAAAGAGAACAACTTTGACAAATATGCCGTTTCTGCTGAATATGCTGCTGGGCTACACGCTTTTATATCAGGGGTAAAGAGGGCGGGAATAGTCAAGGGGCAAATAACAGGCCCCATTACCTGGGGATTTACAGTTACCGACGAGGATGGTAAATCTGCCCTCTGTGATGAGACTTTAGCTGAAGCCATGGCTAAATTTTTGAGGTTGAAAGCTATGTGGCAGGAAAACGCTCTGAGGAAAATTTCACGTCACCCCATTATTTTTGTTGACGAGCCATCCCTGGTGTTTCTTAGCTCAAGCTACTTTTATCTCCCCAGGGAAAAGATATCCATTCCCAAAGAAAAAGTAGCTGCTCTATTGGAGGAGGTTCTCAAGGGAATTAGAGGATTGAAAGGAATGCATTGCTGTGGTGGCACCAACTGGTCACTTCCTTTGAATTCCACAATTGACATTCTTAGCTTTGATACGTATAACTATGCTTCCTCTTTGACACGTTATCCCGATGAAGTGAAATCTTTCTTTGGTCGTGGTGGCAATATCGCCTGGGGAATAGTCCCCAACAATGAAGAATCCCTGGCTAAAGAATCTGTATCCAGCCTGAGCGACCGTCTGGGAGAAGCTATGGCTCCTTTTACCAGAGATGACATTAGCTTCAAGCAAATTCTAAAACAGAGTCTGTTAACTCCTTCCTGTGGATTGGCAGGCCTGTCACACGAAGCGGCATGCCGGGCTTTGGAATTAGTGGCTGAGCTATCCAATAATTTGAGGAAACGGTATACTATATAGGCAAATCCACCCCCGACTACAATAAATTAAGATGAACAAAACGGGAAAAATGGCTGTCCTGAAGCACCACCCCCATCGGGAAAAACTTGAGGGAAAAAGAAGGGTTGAGGCTCTAAACAAATAACAGTGAAGAAAGTCCTCCTTCTAACCGGCAAACCAGGCACAGGTAAAACTGCTATCATCAAAGAAGCTATTGCTAAGACAAAACTTAAGGCTGGCGGTTTTTATACTGAAGAAATACGAGTTGATGGGATAAGGCAAGGATTTAGAATAATTAGCCTTGATGGGCGAGAGGCTATACTGGCACATGTTAATATCTCCAGTCCCTACCATATAAGCAAATACAAAATTGATATTGAGAGCTTAAACAAGGTTGGCGTTCCTGCTATCCATCGAGCATCAAAGGAATGTGACCTGGTGGTTATAGATGAGATTGGCAAGATGGAGCTTCTGTCACCACAATTCAGGGAGGCCATGCTGCAGGCGATAAACAATGGCAAAAAAGTTCTGGGAACCATTATGATTAATTCCCAGCCTCTTGTTGACGAAATCAAGTGCCACCCTGAAGTTAAAGTGCTTCTGGTAATCAACAGTAACCGTAACCAGGTACTAAAAGAAATTGTAAACTGGCTAGAGACAACTTCCGATGAAAATCACGCTTGAGTTATTGGGCAATGCAAATAAGGATGTAGTTGATAAACTAAGGGGAAAGCTCAAATCCATTTTTCATTGCCCTGTGGAATTAAAAACAGGCTTCAGTTATTTAGCTCACGCCTATAACCTTGAAAGAAGGCAATATCTTTCGTCAGATTTGTTGGCCTCCCTGAATGCTATACCCAGAGAGAGGGGAGAAAAAATTGTAGGCATAGTTGATGTTGACCTTTATACGCCGAGGCTTAGTTTCATCTTTGGCGAAGCTGATATCAATTCTGGAACAGTAATAGTCTCTTTAACCCGACTAAGGCAGGAATATTATGGTTTGTCATCTGATGAAAAACTATTTATAACAAGAGCTACTAAGGAAATAGTGCATGAACTGGGGCATACCTTTGGCTTGGAGCACTGTTCCAATATAAAATGTGTTATGCACTTCTCCAACAGCCTGGCAGACACCGATTGGAAAGAAGTGAATTTTTGCGATAAATGTCGCCCAAAACTAGGAATTTGACTAAAAACAAGATGTCACCTGTTGTTGAAGCATTGCTTAATCCCATGGCTTATCCACACAAACCACGGGAGGTAAAGCTAGTGCAAACACAAATGTCTTTTCTTTTTCTCACTGGCGACTATGTGTATAAAGTGAAAAAACCAGTTAATTTGGGATATCTGGATTACACCACGCTGGAGAAGCGTGGCTTTTTTTGCCACCAGGAACTGGAATTAAATAGACGCCTTTGCCCTGATGTTTACCTTGACGTGATTGCTATTACTGAAGAGAAAGGCGACATCCATATTGAGGGCGCTGGCAATATAATAGAGTACGCTGTAAAAATGAAGCAATTGCCTCAAAATCACATGCTGGACGTACTCTTACTTAATGGCCAGGTAAGTCAGGAAATGATAGCTAAGGTGGCTGATAAATTGGCCAGCTTTCACCAAAGAGCCACCACCAATCCAGAAATCGCTGCCTTCGGCAGCCTGAGCACTATTCGGCATAACTGCGATGAGAATTTTGCTCAAACCGAGAAATACATCGGCATCTCTATTGCCCTGGAAAGATACAACCGGATTAAAAATTACACCTGTAATTTTATTCATAATAATAGTTCTTTATTCCGCAGGCGGGTGCGAGAGTGCAAAGTAAAGGATTGTCATGGCGACCTTCATGCCGCTCATATTTGCTTCGTTGACGATATTTGCATTTACGATTGCATTGAATTCAACGATAGGTTCCGATATTGTGATGTGGCTTCAGAGGTTGCCTTCCTGACTATGGACCTAGACCGTTATCAGCGGGCTGACCTTTCCCAATATTTTATAAATACTTATATAAACCTGAATCAGGATAAAGACTTATTGGTTTTGCTTAATTTCTATAAGTGCTATCGGGCCTATGTCAGGGGTAAAGTAGAGAGCTTTAAGCTGGACGACCGCCTTATTTCGGATGATGAGAAGACGAAGGCTCTGAAAAACGCTAAGAGGTATTTCCAGCTTGCTGAGGGGTATATAATGATATAATAGGTCAAAATAAATCGGATTGGGCGAACTTAGAGTTTGTGTATATGGCTGTTGTATAAAAATCACCGATAGACGAATGAGGTTTATAAACCTTTAATGGGAGATGGATATGCCTAAATGGAAAATCCATAATAAATGGGCTGAACAAATGGGCATACCCACCGAAGTCTCGAATTATGTTAACTTATTGATTGATTTCCCTGAAAAATGCCCTGAGTATTTGGACTTTTGCGCACAGCCGACTGAATGGTCAGAGGGAAGGAATAGTAACTGGCCTTTTACCGCAAGACAGTGGAGAACACCTGTAAGATTGCAATCCCAGCTTAAAAGTCTTCGTCAGGAAAATCTTGATAAATTCTGCAAATTACTATACATAGCGCATGATTCAAGCAGGAGCAAAAGTCAGGGTTTGCAGGCTCACATCCAAATTGAAGTTTTTGAATGCTAAGGGGACTGAATACATGAAAGCTTGGCATCTGCATCACCTTTTAGATTATGCAGAAAAAGAGGCTCATAGCTTTTCCTTAGAGGATATTTTTGCGAGACTTGGCAATAGAACCAAACTCTGTTATGAGTTTAACACCGTCAAAAGCTTTGTGCAAAACAATTGGGGGAGATTTTGCAGGATTTGGGGTATGATAAGGTATAGCTCTTTGGCTGAGGGCGACCCTCGTTCTCTAACGCTTGCTTAGATATTGTCGCACTAGCTTAACGCGAGCTTCGCAACTTAGCTTGTTCGCCCGAATGCTTTATACCTCGCAAAGTCCGAGCACGACAAGGAGATGTCAAATTGAAAGAATCATTTAGGAAATTTATACAAGCTGAATTGGGGTCTGGCATTTTGCTTATCACTTGTGGCCTCCCCGGCACCTGGAAGACCGAGACGAGTGAGGAAGTTTCCAGGCTCAAGGGCTATCCTATCCTTCGAACTGACCTGATTAGGAGGGAATTACTTAAAGGTGAAGATATATTCGATGAGAAGGTAGCCGCGAATATGGATAAGCGAACAATGGTCTATGACGAGATGTTCAGACAGGCGGATAAGAGCCTTAAAAAGGGAGAGGGAGTGATACTTGATGCCACTTTCGTCACACAGTCTTTGAGAAGGCGTGCCGCTGCGATAGCCGCCAAATGTGATAAGATGTTCGTCATACTCGAAACCCACTGTCCACAGGAGGTTGCCATCGCACGGATACTAAGGCGGACCAGAGAGAATTATGAATCAAACGCCTTGACTGAACAGGCTTACCTTAACAATAAAAGGAAGTTCGAAAAGGTGGATGTGGGCGAACTGAAGCAGTTAAATCCGAACCTTGATATTGTCCACTTGACAGTTGATACTCAATATGACCCACCCGATGATTGGTATATCATTGGTGTGGAAAAGAGATAGATATGAAAATAGATTTACACATCCATACCAGGAGTTGCTCGGATGGCAACCTCTCTATTGAAGAAGTTTTCCGAGAGGCGAAAAATAGGAAAATCGATTTTATGTCGACAACCGACCACGATTCCATAGATTGCCAGGGAAGGGCAATTGCCCTGGCGAAGAAGTTTGGCATAACCTATATTACAGGTGTGGAATTGAATGTGACCTTCCAGTATCCCGTCAACAAGTCTGTTTCCCTGGATTTTCTGGGATACCAGTATGAAATCGACAATCAAGAGCTAAAAAGCAAGCTTCAATTGGTAAAGAAGCACAGGGAAGGAAGAGCACACCAAATTTTGGAGAAACTGAATGCTGAATTCGATAAAGAGGGCATGCAAAGATTCAGCGAGGGAGATTTCAAGGATATGCAGGCTAATGTGGATGGCGTGTTTGGGCGACCTCATATAGCCGATTACCTGGTAGAAAAAGGAATTGTGAAAAATAAACAAGAGGCCTTTGATAAGTATCTGGCCAAGTGCAATGTTCCCAAGTATCCGCTCTCGCTGGTCGAGGCATCAAAGTTAATCAGGAATGCAGGCGGCATACTGGTACATGCTCACCCCAATGACCCTCATGGAACATCTTTAGCAAGCGTAAGCCATGATTTGAGTGAACAAACAAAGGTTATAGAAGAATATATGCTAGAATACATCGATGGTATTGAGTGTTGGCATTCAAGAAGCGATGCTAGAACCACTGCACACTACATTGAATTCGCGAGGAAACATAGCCTGATTATGACAGGGGGTAGTGACTGCCATCAGAAGCCGATTCTTATGGGCACATTAGATATACCCGATTGGGTTGCTGAACAGTTTAAATGGTAGAAGAAGGGATTTCCCTACAGACAATGGATACGATTATGAAAATGATTTGGAGTAAAGTTCAAGAATGAAAAATTATGATATCAAAGATCGCTCGCTGGCCAAGAAAGGCAAACTTCGGATTGACTGGGCTGGTAAAGAGATGCCGGTAGTCAAACAAATAAAACAGAGATTCGCCGTAGAGAAACCTCTTGAAGGAATCCGCATTTCCGCCTGCCTGCACGTTACAACGGAGACAGCCAACTTAGCTTTGACTTTGAAAGAAGCTGGCGCCGATATAATTCTTTGTGCTTCCAACCCTCTAAGCACCCAGGACGATGTAGCTGCGGCCTTAGTTGACTATGGCATTCCTGTAAATGCCATAAAAGGGGAGAGTGACGAAACCTACTATAAACATATAATTACTGCCGTGAAACACAAACCACAACTCACGATGGACGATGGTGCTGACCTGGTTTCTACCCTCCATAAAGAACATACTGAGCTTACTGCTGATGTGATTGGTGGCACGGAGGAGACTACAACGGGTGTCATCAGGTTGAGAAATATGGCTGGAGCAGGAAAGTTAAACTACCCAATTATTGCCGTAAATGATGCCCAGACCAAGCACTTCTTTGATAATCGTTACGGCACGGGGCAAAGCGCAATTGATGGCATCACCAGGGCTACTAACATACTATGGGCAGGGAGAAAGGTGGTTGTTTGTGGTTACGGCTGGTGTAGCAAAGGGATAGCCATGAGAGCTCATGGATTAGGAGCGCAGGTCATTGTCACTGAAGTCAACCCCATCCCTGCGCTGGAAGCTGCTATGGATAGCTACCAGGTTATGCCTTTAATTGAAGCATGCAAAATAGGAGAGGTCTTTATCACCGCCACTGGAGACAAGAACGTTATCGATGGAGCTCATTTTGCGCAAATGAAGGATGGGGCCATCGTCGCCAACAGCGGCCACTTCAACGTGGAGATAGATATTTCCGCTTTGGAAAACTTGTCAAAATCAAAAAGGAGAGTACGCCCCTTTGTCGATGAATATACTCTGACTAATGGACGACACATCTACCTGCTAGGTGAAGGCCGGCTCATAAATTTAGCTGCTGCTGAAGGGCACCCTGCCAGTGTTATGGATATGAGTTTTGCTAATCAATCTCTATGTGCGGAGTGGCTTGTCAGGATGAGGGGGAAATTGAAATCAGATGTTTACCCTGTGCCAGAGGAGATTGATAAGGAAGTAGGACAGCTAAAATTGGATTCTATGAATATTGCCATTGATTCCTTAACTGAGGAACAAGAAGACTACTTGCAAGCCTGGGAGTCGGGAACATAAATTTACAAGCGAGACTCACAAAGATGGGTTATAATTAGGCCACAATTTAATTTTAAGCTTTAACCTGCAAGGACAAAATGCCAAATAGCTTTAGCCATTTAGATTCATACTTAGCCACTTCGGAGTCTGTCACTGAGGGGCATCCAGATAAATTATGCGACCAAATTTCCGATGCTATTCTTGATGCCATACTGGTGAAAGATCCGATGGCACATGTTGCCTGTGAAGTCTCTGTCACTACAGGAATGGTGGTGGTCATGGGTGAGATCACCTGCAGCTGTTATGTGGAAATTCCGAATATTGTGCGGCGAGTGATTAAGGATGTGGGTTACAATCACCTTAAATACGGATTTCACTACCGGACTTGTGGTGTTATGGTGTCTATTCAGGAACAGTCAAGAAACATTGCCGATGGTGTTGCCCAGTCCTTGGAAACAAGAACAGAAGGATCGAGTGATGTTTTAGATAAAACTGGCGCTGGCGATCAAGGAATGATGGGCGGCTTTGCTTGCAGAGAAACACCTGAGCTTATGCCACTGCCTATCTCACTGGCACATCGGTTGTGCCGACGCCTGGCTGAAGTAAGAAAGGATAAAACTATACTTTACCTTCGCCCTGATGGTAAATCTCAGGTAACTATAGAGTATAGCCACGGCATGCCCAAGAGAGTCGTATGCGTTGTCATAGGTGCTCAACATGACCCTAATGTGGAGCACCATGTTATTGAACATGATATTACAGAGAAGGTAATTAACAAGGTTATCCCTGCTGATCTGGTGGATAGTGAAACTAAGTTCTACATTAACAGCGCGGGAAAATTTGATATCGGTGGACCTGTAAGCGACACTGGTTTTACAGGGCGTAAAATCATGGTTGATACTTATGGCAGTGCTTGCCGCCACGGTGGAGGCTGCTTTTCGGGCAAAGACCCCACTAAAGTAGATCGCTCTGCTGCCTACATGGCGAGATATGTAGCTAAAAACATAGTGGCTGCCGGACTTGCTGATTCTCTGGAGCTTCAGGTTGCCTACACTATTGGTAAGGCTCATCCCCTATCATTATCCATAGAGACATCTGGTACAGAGAAAGTTCCAGAGAAAGTTATATTGAGCCTTATCCATAAACACTTTGATTTTCGCCCCGAAGCTATTATAAGAACTTTAAATCTACGCTGCCCCATTTACCGTCAGACTGCAACTTATGGACATTTCGGTAGAGAGGATCTTAACTTACCCTGGGAGAAAACAGACAAGGCTGAGATATTAAAAACTGAAGCGGGACTGTAGGATGGCTACAATCAAATTTGGCACTGATGGCTGGAGAGCGATTATCGCTGAGGACTTCACTTTTGACAATGTGCGCATCTGTGCTCAGGGAGTAGCGGATTATTTAAAGGGGAGTGGACTCAGCCAGAAGGGGTTAGTCATTGGTTATGACACTCGCTTTGCTTCTGAAGATTTCGCTGCCGCTGCCGCTGAGGTAATTGCTGCTAACAATATTAAAGTTCATCTATGTCTCAGCCCTGCTCCTACACCAGTAATAAGCTACACAGTTTCTGCCATCAAGGCCGCTGGGGCTATTATTATCACCGCCAGCCATAACCCTGGCTCGTGGAATGGATTCAAGTATAAATCACAGGATGGTGCTAGTGCTTCAACTGAAATTACTTCTCAGATAGAGAAAAATATTGCTTACCTCACTCAAACCCTCTCACTTCAAGGGAGAGGGGCAGAAGGTGGCGTAAAAAGGATTGCCCTGGATAAAGCGTTAAAGGAAGGGCTGATAAGTTATATGAACCCTGCCCCGCCTTACTTTAAACAATTGAGCCACCTCGTAGATATTCAGGAGCTACAGCACCAGAAATTAAAGATAATCGTCGACCCTATGTACGGTGCTGGCGCTGGCTATTTCAAAACACTTCTTCAAGATGCTGGAATAGAGATTACTGAAATTAATGCTGAGCGGAACCCTACATTTCCCGGAATCCAGCCAGAGCCTATTGCTAAAAACCTAACTAAACTTTGCTCCTTAGTCAAGGAGCAAAAAGCCGAAGTTGGCTTAGCTACTGATGGTGATGCTGACCGTATTGGCATCATAAATGAAAAGGGGGAGTTTTTAAACCAGCATCAGGTTTTTGCTCTACTCTGTCTTTACCTTTTGGAAGTTCGTGGTGAGCGAGGACCAATGATTAAGACGCTCACGTCCACTACTATGATTTCTAAACTGGGGGAGATTTTTAACGTTCCTGTCTATGAAACAGCGGTGGGCTTCAAGTATATTGCACCGTTAATGATACAAAAAGAGGCAATTATCGGTGGTGAAGAGAGCGGCGGTTATGGATTTCGCAGACATATTCCTGAGAGAGACGGCATTCTTGCCGGGCTCTACTTTCTCGATTTTATGGCAAAAACTGGCAAGACCCCATCCCAACTCCTGGATTATCTTTATAGTAAAGTTGGACCTCACTACTATGAACGCATTGACTCCAGTATTACTAAAACTAAACGCCAGGTAATCTTGAAGCAGCTTACCTCTGGCTCCGTAGATACAATAGCTGGCGTTAAGGTTACTGGCATGGATAGCTCCGATGGATTTCGTTTCTCGCTTGCCGATAAATCCTGGCTGCTAATTCGCTTTTCTGGGACGGAACCTCTGGTACGTCTTTATGCTGAAGGCGAAAATCTGGAAAAAGTCAGGCAATTATTGGGTGAAGGCAGAAAGATGATAGATGTCTGAATAAGATTCTACAAATCCTTTGAGTTTTCGGAGGTGGCTATGACAGGACTTGATAACCTGGAGATATATAGGCGATATGATCCGGATGGGATGTTGAGTGATCTTCATGGATTGCCTGGGCAATGCCGCCAGGCATGGGAAAAGGCCAACAGATTCGCCTTGCCATCTGATTTCAAGGATATCGATAAGCTAGTTATCTGTGGCATGGGTGCCTCAGCTATTGGCGGTGATTTACTGCGTAGCTTAACTTTCGGATTAAGTAAACCTCTTGTATTCGTCAATCGTGGCTATGATTTACCCGCTTTCGTTGACTCTAAGACTCTGGTTATCGCCTCCAGCTATTCAGGGAATACAGAGGAAATTCTATCAGCATTTACCCAAACATTGGATACCCGTTGTAAAAAACTGGTTATTACTACCGGAGGCAAACTGGGAAATCTTGCCCAGGAAAAGAATGTTCCTACTTTTACTATAGATTATCATGGCCAACCCAGGGCTGCCCTTGGATACAGCTTCATTCCCCTCATCGCCTTACTTTCTAAAACTGGCTTCCTTAATAATCAATCGTCCGGGATAGAAGGAATGGCTCAATCGCTGGAGGCTCTTTTGCATGATGTGGCAGAAAATGTAGCGACGCCGCTTAACCCGGCTAAGCAACTAGCGGGCAAATTATTTGGCAAACTGGTAGTTATCTATGGGGCTGGCATACTTTCTGCAGTGGCCCAACGCTGGAAAGATCAATGCAACGAAAATAGCAAAACATGGGCTTTCTATGAAACTTTATCTGAACTTAATCACAATGCCGTGGTGGGCTATGAGTTCCCTAAGGAAGTGACTGGCAAGGCGTTTATACTCATGCTTCGCTGTCCTTCACTCCATCCCAGAGTTTTGTCCCGTTATCAAATAACCAGCGAAATTCTTAAAAAGGCTGCGGTGGGGCATGAAATTGTCGACAGTCAA
The DNA here is from genome assembly GCA_021162245.1 of Dehalococcoidia bacterium. Classification (GTDB taxonomy): domain Bacteria; phylum Chloroflexota; class Dehalococcoidia; order GIF9; family AB-539-J10; genus JAGMDB01. Next base: position 11,949 of record JAGGZD010000040.1, read on the forward strand.
GGCAAAGAGTACTTAACGCAAATGATGAGTCTGGTTTTTCTTGGCGATTGGGTAAGTTACTATCTGGCGATACTTAATCATACCGACCCCACACCAGTGAAAGCTATTGACTATCTTAAAAAACGTTTAAGTGGTACGAATACATGATGACTGGCGGAGGGAGTGGGATTTGAACCCACGACCCCGATTTCTCGGAGTAACCGCTTAGCAGGCGGCCGCACTAGACCACTATGCGATCCCTCCAGTCTATAACGTGATTTATTATGCCAGATATGGCCTGGGCTGACAAACGGCAGTGCTAACTTTGTTATCGAATCTATGCCTTGGTAAGCTGAACCTATAGTAAGTCATTCTTTCGCATAGAAACTGTTTATCCAGGCAGGCCTCTCAGGCACGTCACCCTGCTCCAGTATCTCCTGCCACTTCTCATCAGTGAGCCTTTCATCAATGGGGTGCTTAAACTCATAATAGCTAAGTACAGGGCCTACACCAGTAAGGATTCTGCCGTCGGGGACTTTGTATGCCGTCAGAATCAGGTCAACATAACCAACTCCCTCTTCTAAAACCTGTCGTGGTGGGTTGGTGTCAGTATGAACATCAGCAATAATAGTTGTTTCTTTGCCCCTCGCCTCAACCCCAGCGACTATGGATTCAAGCTCCTCTCCAAAGTTCCTGATGAACTCATAATCTGTCTCACTTAATTCTTTGTTCTCCAGTTCGCTCATCGAGATACTGATTAACCTGCCGAGAATATGTTCCAGGCTCTCCAGTCGGGATTTCTCTTCATCGTTCAGGGCATTAAGCTGCCCCATCCCTTCCTTAGCCATACTGGTTAACGCCAGCATTCTGGCATAGAATTCAGGAACTGGTTCTACATATCCTACTACTGGCTTAGGAGGTAGCGGAGCCATCTCGCAGGTAGGAGTATAGCTTTGCTTGGCATAGAGAATGGTGTCATGTCGTAGCTCGGTCCATGATGCTAAAGTCGCTTGTAATTCCCTATCCTGCCACGCCTTTGTTTGCATGAAGGTAGGATAACCTTCTCCAAAGTCCTGAAGCAATGGCCGCAGTGCATACAACCAGCCCCAGTAGAGATTACGGTTCCAATCGGCAACATCAAACCTGTCAAACTGGCTCTTCAGTTCACTAAGTTGTGTACCGTAACTTGTGTCTGCTCCTGCGTATTCAGTATCTCCTTCCTCCTGTAGTATTTCATAAGCTCGCTCCGAACCTAAAACGGCCATCACATCCAGGCCTCTGGGGAAGCACCTTGCTGGCCCAGCCGGGGTCATCTTCATAGTAAAAGGCTCATCGTTACCAACATACATACCGACTGCAGGAGTGACCAGGTTTTGGAACATGTAAGAGTCAGGGACGAATCTCTGTCCCATAAATCTCATCCCCTTAGTCTTGGACAGGCACTGATAAAGTTTTTCCCTGGTTATAGGAGGATACACCACGCAGATGCCCGACCCCCCATAAATCTCTGGGTTTCTCATTTGAGCTAGCTCAGCCTTGAGGGCGAGCAAATTTTCATCGCTGGTAAACACATCGGCATCAAATTCAGTACCAAACATTTTCTCCAGGGCGCCAAGGTACTCATAAGGCGTCAGGTCATCAGCGGCGCCCACGAAGAATGAGGTGACCGAATAAATACGGTCCCATATTTCCTGGGCAGTGCTGTCACCAGCCTCAATGTTGGATAATTCGGCCGAAATCAACGAGGCTTGAATCGTAGCCAGGTTGGCGTCTTCTTCAGTGACCAACGGCCCTTCAAAGGCAGTGCTGTCAGTTGCGCCTCCCCCCTTCAACAGGAAAGCCATTCTGCCATACCACATCATTGTCTTGAAGTACCTTTTCAAAATCTCACTGCGGGTGTAATGCCCTCGAGGGACATACTGGGAATAATCTTCACAGTAACAACAAGGGAGAGCACAGCCACAATCTATATTCGAGTTAAAGATAGCGCTGGGCTTAAAGTTCTGGTGTTCCTCAATGCTTTTGATTTCCTCTGCTACCTCACTTTTCACATAATTCGGAGTACTGCAATTTATCTTCCTTACTGGTTTAAACTCCTTTTTGTCATAAGGATATTCCTCGTTCCACCGTTCAATATCTGCTCTCAGTTTTGTCTCGTCGTAGCCCTCAGTTGGTGTTTGGAGGAGCTTCAGTGCAACAGCGAAATAAGCCACATTTCTCCTCGCTGCTTCCTTAAGCCGTGGGTCAGTAAAACTATGATAATCCATGGTGGCTCTTTCCATCATGGCAAGGCTCATATCAATAAGCTGGTCAAAGAATTCTTCCTCTTCAATGCGCTTTAGTATTTCATTGAACTGAATGTGGTATAGATGGAGAAGAGTATCAGAGGTTACAAATATGGGGACTTCCCATTCCTTCATGGTTTTATAAGGTTCTACTATATCATCACCATATCCGGGAATGACCACAAATCCATTTTCCTGAAGGAGTTCCTTTTGCTTCTCGCCTAATCTGAACTGGGGCTCTATCTGTGGTAGATTGGTAATTTCCGTTAAAGTTAGTGGCAAAGAATAGGAAGGTGAAGCTGAAACCAGGGAGATTTCCTCTATCTTATAACAAGAAGCCAGCGCCAGCTTCGGGTTGGATATGTCGCCAGCGCTTACTGATGGTATGTTCAAGGTAGGTGGTGCTTTTGGGCTCGTGCAGCCACTGGTGAGAATAATACCGATTAATACCAGGGAAATAAGCGATTTTACTTTCATTAAGATTACCTCTCTTATCCTGCTTGTATGTACATATAACGGGTTTCCAGGCAAAAAGTTTACTCGTCCCACCTGCTTTGCTATTGAATTTTATTGTAACATAGAGTCCCCAAGCTTTATTTCGTAAGTGTCTTATTGAAACTCACAGGTAAGAGAAGCTAAAAGCAAAGTTAAATGTAATGATTGGGCTTCTTATTTGCGTTGTACATTTCCTTCCATTCTTGCAATCCTGTGTATCTTCACCATCCCGACAATTTTAGCCATCAGGCCTCTGGTACCCGGCAATTCCTCTCAAGGCAATTCAGTTCCACCTGAATAACTTACGCTGAGTAATACTGGCTTGGTAGACCAACCACCGTAGCCTTGACCCCCACCCAAGAGGTGGTAGAAATGTGTGAACTATTAGCTTATTTGTATATCTATACAAACCCTAAGTAGAATGCTAACCTGATAGCAGAAAAAACCAGAACTGGAGGTGAAGAATATGGCATTTAAAACAGCTTTCATTGCACATGCCCCTGATGCAGAGCCAGAGAAGCACCGGTCTGTGATTGAAACATCTAAGTACAAACTTTTCACAGTACTGGTGAAGAGTCAAGCCCAGGCAGTTGAAGAATGTAAGAAGCTCGTTAATGAAGAGGGTGTTCGCTCAATTCTGCTTTGTCCTGGATTTACCCACAGGGCTACTGCGGAGATAGCAGAGGCGGTTGGAGAAAACACTGCTGTCGCCGTAGCCAGGGGAGATGGTCCGAGCAGCAAGGTTTCAATGGCGGTAAGGAAGAGCGAAGGGTGGTTCTCAGAGGAAGGGAGCAGGTAGGGATTCTTTTTTGTGGTTCTTCTTGAGAAGCAGGGCAATCCCCTACATACTCACACTAATGTGAAACTTCTGCCCTCGATAAAAACGGGATTTTGGGATCGGATGGCAATAGTGGACACGAAAGCTCTCACAATGCCACTACCAGTCCTGCATAGTATTTGCGTGCATAGGCTA
>JAGGZD010000105.1 GCA_021162245.1 Dehalococcoidia bacterium
ATGTCTTGTTGAGTATAACTTCAACCGCCCTCATCAGTCTCTTGTCTATCTTACCCCTGTGGAGTATATTGAAAAGGAACTTGCTAAAACCCATAGTTCAGTGTTACCTATGTGGTCAGCCAGCACAATTTGTGGTAGGTCAATTATAAAGGTGATATAATGGAAACAATAGGTAAAAAGGGGGGGGTAGTTTCTTCTGGAAGCGGAAAAGATAGCGCGTTTAGCTACAAAGATTGCTTCTGAAAAGCAAGCAGCTGGTATTGTAATGCTAGCTGTAGGAGAAGTTTGTTCGTTTGCTGACTATTTCGTTATTTGTAGTGGAGACACTGATCGTCACATTGAGGCTGTGCAGCAGGCTATCGTTAGTGAAATGAAGAAGAATGGTGTGGCATCACACCATTCTGAAGGCACCGCAGATTCGGGCTGGATGCTTGTTGATTTTGGCTCAGTGGTTGTACATATATTCTCATCAGCAAAACGGGATTACTACCAACTGGATGACCTCTGGCGTACAGGAGTTCCTGTGCTCAGTATTCAGTAAATGGAGTTTCAGCCAATCCATTTGTCGATATCTTTGGGGTAATCCAGAATTTCCTCTGCTGAGAAAAAGATGTCTATTTCCTTCACAGCATTCTCTACTGAGTCGGAACCGTGAATTAAATTATGCTCGATGTCGAGGCCGAAGCTTCCTCTAATAGTGCCAGCACTGGCTTTAGCAGGATCAGTTTCACCCATTGCCAGCCTTATTACCGCCACCGCGTTTTTACCCTCGAAAACTATAGCGATTATGGGACCTGAGGTAATAAAATCTACTAACCTGTTAAAAAAAGCTTTACCTTTATGGATAGCATAGTGGCGGTGAGCCAGTGCTTTATCCATTTGCAGCATTTTCATAGCTGTAATTTTTAGCCCTTTTTTTTCAAGGCGAGCAATTATTTCGCCTGATAGTCCCCTTTGTATGGCATCAGGCTTGATGAGTACCAGACTTTTTTCCATTTTTCCTCCAGACTATACCCTTTGCAACAGGGCAATTAAATCTATATCTTCTAAAGAGCTAGCTACCCTGTCAGCTTTTCTAAGGCTCTCTTCAGGGTAACTGTTAGTTATGGCAAGACATCTCATGCCGGCAGCTTTAGCTGCTTCAATGCCGAAGGGGGAGTCTTCAATTACAATACAATCTTCAGGCCGAGCCCCCAATTTTTCCGCTGCCAGAAGATATACCTGTGGAGCGGGTTTGTTTTTAACAGCCTCTTGCCCTGAAATGATGTAATCGAAATACTGTCCTGTATTGAGTTCAGTGTTGACTAAATCTATGGTTTTCCTTGGGGCTGAAGAGGCTAGCGCTAATTTGAACTTTCCTTTTTTAAGCGTATCCAATAATTCAATTACCCCTGGTAGTGTCTTTATATTGCCTTTAATCTTCTCTTGGAAATTTGCTTCTTTTTCCTGTCCTATGGCTTTGATATCCTCTTCCGACAATCCTTCGCCCAGAAATTTACGAGCTACGATGTCATTCCTGGCACCAAAGAGCCTGGTAAGCTCTTCCTTAGCAGGTTTTAATTTCCTTTTGGCAAAAGTTTCTTGCCATGCTGCAATATGAAATTTATTGGTATCAGCGATAACTCCATTCATATCCCATATAACTGCTTTTTTTGACCATCTCCAGATATAGAAAATGGAATTACCTTCAAGTATGGTCGTGCTATCTTCAAGAGTAAGTACTCCACTGGTTTCGACTAATCTTTTTGTTAATTTGGTAACCCATGCGGAAATTTGGATTGGTTTTCCTATTGGGGCTACATGTCTAAAGCTCACCTGGCTCCTAGTGGTAACGCCAAAATCAATTCCATTGCATAGAATGGCATAAGCGGTTACCTCATCAAGGAGCGTGTAGAGGATGCCTCCATGAGTAATATTTTCCCAGCCCTGGTGGAATTCCCCTGGTGTGAACTGTGCCCTGACTTTCTTTCCATCATATACAGGTTTCAGTTTCAGTCCTATGGGGTTGTCCTGTCCGCAGGCAAAGCAAAGGTTACTATCACCAAGCTTAAAATCTAATTTCGGCATTTTCACTAGCAAATTTCCCTTTTCTTGGTTTTGTTATATGGGGAGGGCGAAGATATAGAGGTTGTAAAGTAGCTGTTTTATCCTGTTCTCCATTTTTCAATTTTTGCCAGCCCAGCGTAGCCAGTTGACCAGCCCTCGACAGGGTATTAGTTTGCGGTATTATAGCTCGTTTGCCCAGGTTTTGTCGTGTTTCGTTTACTATGTCCGGAAGCAATTCACCACAAAAAATAGTTCGACGATGTATTCGCTGGCATAGCTCTTTGAGTGTGACTAGATGCTCTTTTTCCAGACAATGCCACTGGTCATTTTTTTGTTGGTAAAGGGCAGTAGCAATTTTCTCTCTACCTGCTCTGTGAATGGGGCATATGGGCAAATCGGTGTAAGCAAATGGGTAAGCCTCGTTTTCCAGGGTGCTTACACCAAGCAGGGGGATATTTAAAGAAAAAGCCAATCCTTTCGCTACACTTACTCCTATTCGTAGCCCGTTGAAATTCCCTGGACCCTTAGCTACAACTACCGCTTCTATAGAATGCGGTCCCACTTTAGTTTGGTGCAGTATATGTGACAGATTTGGCATAAGCTCCACTGTATGGTTTTGAGCCGATTGCCATGTTAGTTCGATTAACACTTCACCTTTATGTGCTAAGGCAATGCTTGCAGTATTAGATGAAGTATCTATGGCTAATTCCATGCCCTATCCTTGTCTAAGACTGGCTCGAGCTGTCTTATTAATTCTGAGTAGTGCTCACCTTTGGGTTCAAGATGTATAATGCGCTTTGTTTCATCTTCTGGAACATAGCTTATCTTTATAAGTAAATTATTTTCTGGTAGTAATTGTAATCCCCTTTCCGGCCATTCAACCACGCAGACTCCACCGTTATATAAATATTCATCCAATCCTAAATTAACAATTTCCGCGATGTGGTCAAGACGGTAGAGGTCAATGTGATATAGAGGTAGTCTGCCATGATATTGCCTGACTATAACAAAAGATGGACTGAGAGCCTGTTCCTTTGAACCTAAACCCTGTGTAATGCCCTGGGTAAGACAAGTCTTGCCTGCTCCTAAATCACCCATGAGAAGGAAGACATCACCTTTTTGAGCCAGTTTACCTAAATGGCTCCCTAAAAGTTGAGTTTGCTCTGAACTATACGAATTTATCTTCAAGGGTTTCACTTCGAAAGTGCTCCCAACCTCTATTCTTAGCATGGATGGTGTTTCCTTTGCAATCTAGTAGAGTCACTCTGTATGGAGAAGTTTCTTTTACTATATTGCCGATTACAGTTATGGGGTAATGTAGAACTTTCTTTAGCTGGATAAGGGTGTTCACGTCAGCGGTGAAAAGTAGCTCATAATCTTCTCCGCCATATAAAGCTAGCTCACGATAATCAGGAAAGTTATCCTTAACAAGGGAATGTACAGGGACTTGTGCTGTTTTTATTCTGGCACCGACTTTACTTATATCACAGATGTGTTCAAGATCAGCGATGAGCCCATCGCTTATGTCTATAGCGGTTTTGACTCCGTGCTGGGCTAAAATCTGTCCCTCTTCTATTCTGGGTACAGGTTGCAGGTGGGCTTTTCTTAAAATCCCTGCAGTTTGCGCATCTAGGTTAATTTTTTCCTTAAACATTTTCAGGCCTGCTGCCGATAGGCCTAAACTTCCTGTAACAGCTATCTGATCACCAGGCACGGCTGTTGACCTTCTTAGTATTGACTTGCTTTTCGAGCTGCCGAATATGGTGATGGTTATAACTATGCTAGGAGCAGTGCTGATGTTTCCTCCAACTATGGCCACACCAAATTTTGCAGCTAACGACGCCATACTCTGACAAAACTGAACGACATTTTCTACTTCAAGTTCGGATGGCAGCGCTACAGAGAGCAATGCATATTTTGGGACGCCCCCCATAGCAGCTATGTCACTTAAATTTACTGCCAGTGCTTTCCACCCCAGCTCTTCCCAGGTGATATTATCTAAGTCGAAGTGAATTCCCTGGACCATAGTGTCCGTGGTAGCCAATTGTATATGGGTATCGCCTTGCCATGCAGCAGTGTCGTCGCCAATACCTATTAGAAGGTGTTGCCAGGAAGTTTGATGTATGTTCTTGAATTTACCAGTGATGTTATGTATAAGTTCAATTAAAGCAAATTCACCGAACTCTGATAGTTTCACTTTCGGAAGTATAACATTGACTTTCGTGTAGCTCCAATTTTGATGATTTCTCATACGCTATCACAGGAATGAGATAGGAAAAAACACCACTACTACATGGTGAAAGAGGATATATTTTGTTTTTATTCTACTTTAAACCAATACACAATCTAATCTGGAGATGCTATAGTTTGCCACCATGAGATGTGTTATCCTCAGTGATATCCACGCTAATCTAGTTGCTTTGCAGGCTGTACTTGAGGATATGAGAATCAGAGGGGGCTTTGATGAGATATGGTGTTTGGGAGATATAGTAGGGTATGGCCCTGAACCTCATGCTTGCATTGAACTCCTGCAACAATACAAAACTGTTTCCGTTGCTGGCAATCATGATTATGCTGCTGTCGGCAGAATTGATATTTCGAGTCTTAATGTTGATGCTACCATAGCCTGTCGCTGGACAGCAAAGCAACTGACTATTGAGGATGTAGATTATTTGCAGAACCTTGCTGTAAAAGTAACGCAGGGCAATTTTACTCTGGTCCATGGCAGTCCGCGGCTACCTCTCGAGGAATACTTGATTTCGGCAGTTGATGCTAATGACAATTTTAGATATTTTGATACTAAATTTTGCCTTGTAGGCCATTCTCATGTACCACTGGTTTTCCAGCAGGACAAAAATGGCAATTGCTTTGAGGCAGATATTCCTGATACAATACAGCTGAAGCACGAGTGCCATCGTTTAATTATTAATCCAGGAGGTGTAGGTCAACCTCGTGATGGTGATTCGAGAGCTAGTTATGCTCTGTATGATAGCGATGCTCAAGTTGTCTATCATTACCGAGTTGGATATGATATAGGAGCTACTCAAAAGAGAATGATGGAATGTGGGTTGCCTGCGTCATTGAGTCTCCGTTTAAATTATGGTTGTTAGCGTGTTATAATGAGAGGAAATTTATTTTTTGGTGTTTAAATGAGTAATTACGAAGTAGTGGTCTTAATTAACCCTGAAGTCGATGAAGGAGAAGTGTCCAAAGTTATGGGCAAAGTGCTTCAGTTTATTACTGATAAAGGTGGAGTTGTAGGAGAAACGAAGCACTGGGGAAGGAAGAAACTAGCTTACTCTATAAAGAAATTCAAGGAAGCTGATTATAATTCGGCCGTTTTTAAACTGGAGCCTGGATTACTTAAGGAATTTGATAGTAATCTCAGAGCTTCTAAGGATATTCTGCGACATCTCATAGTGAAGGTAAAAGGAAAAATAGGAGGAGTGGTAGATGGCGAGCCTGAATAAAATTATACTTATAGGAAATGTAGGTGCTGACCCCGAAATGCGTTATACGCCGGACGGTAATGCAGTAACTTCTTTTAATATAGCTACCAACTATCGTTATACCACATCCAGTGGAGAGTCGAAGGAAGAAACGGAGTGGTTTAAGGTAATTACGTGGCGTAAACTGGCTGAACAATGCAATCAGTTTTTGGCTAAAGGACGCCAGGTTTATGTCGAGGGGAGATTGCGTACCCGCAATTGGGAAGGCCAAGATGGACAGAAACATGTTAGTGTTGAAGTAGGAGCAAACCGAGTAATTTTTCTTGGTAAACGCGCCTTGGCTTCTCTTCCTGAGAATGGTGAAATTGAACCAGGGGATGTGCCTTTTAATTAATTTTGAGGAGTTGCAAATTGGTTAGCAGTAGAGGTAATGATAGAAGCGTAAGGAGACGGAGGAATTTCATTCGGAAACCGCCGGTTTGCCCTTTTTGTACAGGGAAAGCGACCATAGATTATCAAAATGCCTCTGCCTTATCTCAGTATATCTCCAGCCGTGGTAAAATTGGATCACGTAGGAGAACTAAAGCTTGCGCTAAGCACCAACGGAAGTTAGCACAAGCTATAAAGAGAGCTCGCTTTTTAGCTTTACTGCCGTATGCGCCAAGCCACATTTGGGAAACAGGTGGTGTAGGCATACGACGACCGATGTATTAAAATAACTGCATATGCCAAAACGTACTTATCAACCAAAAAAAATTCCTCGCAAACGTAAGCTGGGGTTTCGTGCCAGGATAGCTACTCGTGGCGGAAGGAGAGTGCTTAAGGCACGACGTCTTAAAGGGCGATGGAGGTTAACACCAGTTTAACCGTGCCTTTATGAAAGCTTCCTGGGCTTTAACTAAGAGAGTGCAGTATGCGCTGGTTTATCGAAAGGGGAGCACATTTATAAGCGGCTTGATTGTAATGAAAGTATTGTCCAATAGATTGGATTTAAGCCGGTATGGTTTCTCAGTAACTAAGAAAGTAGGCAATGCTGTACAACGCAATCGATTGAAGAGATTGCTTAGACAAATAGTGGGTTCGCAATTGCTAAAACCAGGGTGGGATATTGTTTTCATTGTTCGACGAAGAGCAGTTGATGCTAATTACCATCAACTGGAAGAAGCAGTAGCTAGCTTATTATCTCAAGCACGCCTAGTACAAGGAAATGGTAAAGCAACTAGCTCTAAGATTAATTAAGTTATATCAGGTGACGATATCAACAGTTACTCTTCATTCGTGCCGCTTCCAACCTACGTGTTCTCACTATGCCTGTCTTGCCCTTGAGAAATACGGATTTTCTAAAGGCAGCTGGCTGATATTTAAGCGATTAGCTCGCTGTAACCCATTTTTTGAAGGCGGCTATGATCCTGTGCCTTAATTAATTATTTAGTGTATTAAAATGAAAAAGAAAACGTTAATTGCTCTGGGGATTTTTTGTTTAGTTGCGTTAAGTGCTGGTGGTTGTATGGGTGGGCAATCCAAACCACAAGGTTTCTCAGGCGTCGTATCCAACGATGGGATTCTTTATTTAGGCTCCACAGATGGCAAAATAATGGCGATAAATCCTTCGGCACGTGTCCAGGATTTGCCATTTCCCTCTTCGTCCAGTGGAGAATGGCCTTTCACTTTTACTTTGCCTTCCAGGGGTACGTTGTGTGGCAGCTCATCAGTTCCAGTTGTTATGTATGGTGCACCTGCTGCAACTAACGACATGATTTGTGTTGGCATATACAATGGCAAAGTTTTAATGCTAAATCCTTTAATCAGGAGCCAGAATTTACCCTTTCCGCAAGTGAAAGACGGAGAGTGGACTTACCCCAGGACGGATGATGCTATAGAATCTATTGTGGGCAGTCCTGTAGTAGCTAGTGACACTGTCTATGTGTGTAGTTCGGATAGCAGAATCTATTCACTGGATATGACTTATGGCGATGAAAAATGGAGGTCTGCTCCCCTGGATGGCAAGTTATGGACAACACCACTGGTTGATGGAGCTACGATTTATGTGGCTACTTTTGATGGCCATATCTATGCTTTGTCGGCCAGCGATGGCAGTTTATTGCCATGGAACTTTGAAACAGAAGTAGGATTTGTCTCGGCTCCTGTACTTTATGAGGGCACTATACTTGCAGGCTCATTTGACCGCAGTCTCTATGCTGTGAAAGTGGGTCATGACAAGCCGCTATGGGAATTCCCTGGGGGTAATTGGTTTTGGGCAGCTCCAGTAGTCGAGGATAATATTGTTTATGCTGGCTGTCTTGATGGCAAATTGTATGCTATTAATGGCAAGACTGGCACCGAATTATGGGAATTTGATGCTGGGAGTAGCATCATTTCTTCGCCAGCCATGGCAGGGGATTTATTAGTAGTGACTTGCGAATCTGGTAATGTGTACCTTGTTGATGCGCAAACAGGTGACGGAAGACGAGTTAATAACCCAGATGATCCACAGAACGCTGAGAGATCATCTATCGATGCTTCCGTCAAGGGACACATTTGTGTACAGGATGGCACAGCCTATATTTGTGCTCAAAATAATTATCTCTATGCTGTGGATATTGCCCAAGCTAAAATAGATTGGAAATTCTCTCTCAAAACCGAGTAAAGGTTTGTTAACATGGTGAATTTGTGGAATTTGATTATCCTTGACCCAATGCTTAATGGGTTAGTTGCTTTAGCCAGTAGTTTGCCTGAAGAGATAGGAGTTGGACTGGCTATTATTATTCTCACCGTTATAGTTCGCCTGGCACTCCTGCCTCTTACTTTAAGACAGCTCAGTTCTACCAAATCATTGCAAAGCATGCAGCCTAAAATTGAGGAACTGCAGAAGAAGTATGGCAGGAATAAGCAGAAACTTCAGCAAGAAATGGTGAAAGTTTACAAAGAAGCTGGTGTTAATCCTGCAGGTTGTGTATGGCCCATGTTAGTCCAGTTTCCTATCTGGATTGCCCTTTACCAGTCTGTTATAAGAACACTGGCTACTGCCCCCGAGAATTTACTTGACTTAGCGCAGCACCTTTATTCATGGGAAATAGTCAACAGTGCGATTCCTCTGAATAGTTATTTTTTGGGCCTTGACCTTGGACAGCAGGGAAGTGCCTCAGGGCTTGGCGGTTTGTTTTTAGCTGTTTTGGTTGGTGGCACAATGTGGGTGCAGCAGAAAATGACGACTGCTCCATCTGCTGACCCTAAACAACAAGCACAAAGCAGTATGATGTTATTGATGATGCCGCTTATGTTTGGCATGTTTACTTTGATGTTCCCCTGTGGCTTAGCTCTCTATTGGCTGATTTCCAATGCAATTGGTGTTATAACTCAATACTTCATTGGTGGTGGTTGGGGTTACCTAGTACCTTCCTCTACAACACAGCCATATGGTAAAGTAAGATAACAGTAGGTGTTCTAGAAACGGTATTACTTGGCTGAAGCAAACTGCTAGAATCGAAGATTCGTAAAATGAAAGAAGAACAAATAGAAGTAAGCGCTACTACTGTGGAGCAAGCAATCGAGAAGGCAGAAGAACAATTAGGCGTAAGCCGTGATCAGTTTGAGGTAACAGTTATTAGAGAGGCTAATTCAGAAATTATTGGAACAGGCAACGAGGAAACCGTGATCAAAGTTGAATTGTTAGCTACACAGGAAAACAATACTCAGGTAGCTATAGAAACACTGGAAACTTTGCTCAGGTTAATGGAAATACCAAGCACTGTTGAGGTGTCAGGTAATGAGGCGCGGATATCTTTGGATATTGAAGGTGACGACCTGGGCATTTTAATTGGCAAGCATGGTCAAACCTTAGATTGTTTGCAATATATCGTCAGACTCATAGTAAGCCAGCGTGTGAAGACCTGGGTGCCATTAAATATTGATGTTTGTGGTTACAGAAAGAGACGTTACGATTCCCTGGATGAGATGGCCTGGAGGTTAGCCGAGCAGGTGAAAATAAGGAAACATTCCATAATTCTTGATCCAATGCCGCCTGCCGAACGTCGTATTATTCATTTAGCTTTAACTGATCATCCTGATGTCATTACTCACAGCACAGGTGAAGGGATGGATAGAAGGGTAGTTATTTCGTTTAGAAGAAGCTAATTCATGTTTCACAAGGTAGATAACAAAGCTAATTTTCCCCAGATAGAATGCCAAATCCTTCGTTTTTGGAAAGAACATGATGTTTTTGGTAAGAGCCTCGAAATGAGGCGGGGAGCGCCTAATTTTGTTTTTTATGAAGGTCCTCCCACAGCCAACGGCAAACCAGGCATTCATCATGTGCTATCTCGATTGTTCAAAGATATCGTTTGTCGCTATAAAACCATGAAAGGTTATCGTGTGCCACGTAAGGCAGGATGGGATACCCATGGATTACCTGTAGAGCTTGAGGTAGAAGGTTCTCTTGGTTTTACCGGCAAAGCTGAAATTGAGGAATATGGTATAGCTCATTTCAACCAGAAATGCAGAGAAAACGTCTTTCAATATATTAAGCAGTGGAATGACATGACTGTGCGCATGGGCTATTGGGTAGATATGAAACACCCTTATATAACTATGGAGAATACCTATATTGAGTCTTGCTGGTGGATAGTGAAGAAATTATGGGATAAAGACTTGATTTATCAGGGATATAAAGTAACGCCGCATTGTCCTAGATGTGGCACCTCTCTCAGTTCTCACGAAATAGCCCTTGGATACAGGGATGACACCGAGGATCCTTCGGTTTACATAAAGTTTAAACTGCATGTTCCTTCGCTATTAAAACAGAGCTCGGATATTTGCTCTATTCTTAAACCTTCATCTTTAGGTGACAAACCTGCTTATTTTCTCGCATGGACAACTACTCCCTGGACTTTGCCCAGTAATACTGCATTGGCAGTGGCTCCCGGTGCCGAATACAGTGTGATGGAAGGGAAAGATGATTATCTCATTCTGGCCAAAGAACGTGTAGCGCAAGCTGAACTTGTAGATTATGAGGAAGTGAGTATTCTATCGGGCAGTAGCCTCTTACATCTTGAATATGAATCCTTGTTTAACCCACATGATTTTGGTGTGAATCGCAAGAGCTTGCCTTCTCTGAATATGCAAGCAGCAAAGAAAGATTTGACCTATCCAATAGTTGGCACTGATTTTGTCTCTCTGGAAGAGGGCACGGGCATCGTCCATATGGCTCCTGCTTTTGGTGAAGTTGATTTTGATGTGGGAATGAATAATGGCCTTGATTTCGTTCAATCCGTAGACCTGGGAGGGAAAGTCACTGGCAGTTATCCTTTTGCGGGGAAATTTGTTAAAGATGCTGATCCTGCTATTCTCGATAATCTTAAATCACGTGGCTTGCTTTACAGTAGTGGGAAAATCACTCATACCTATCCCTTTTGCTGGAGATGTGGTGCGCCTGTTCTCTATTACGCCAAATTAGCCTGGTATATCAAAACGACGGCAGTAAAGGATAAACTTATTTCTGGAAATGAGGAAATAGGTTGGCATCCAGACCATATTAAACATGGCCGCTTTGGCGATTGGTTAGAAAGTAATGTTGATTGGGCTTTTTCCAGGGAAAGGTATTGGGGAACGCCTCTTAATATTTGGCGCTGTGCTTCTTGTGGCAATTATGAATGTGTTGGTAGCCTTGATGAATTGAGAGCAAAACCAAATGTCAGTGGCCTGGATGGAATTTTGGATTTACATCGTCCTTACGTCGATGAAGTTGTTTTTACTTGTCCTAAATGTGGCGCTGAGTTACACCGTGTCCCTGAAGTGGCTGATTGTTGGTTTGATTCAGGAGCTATGCCTGTAGCCCAATGGCATTACCCTTTCGAGAATGAAGACCAATTTGAGCAAAATTTTCCTGCTGATTTTATTTGTGAGGCTATTGACCAGACGCGAGGCTGGTTCTATAGTTTGCATGCTATATCCACCTTGCTGTTTGGTAAGCCTTGCTTCAAAAATGTGATTTGTCTAGGGCATGTTGTGGATGCACGTGGTGAGAAGATGAGCAAAAGTAAAGGTAATGTGATCGAACCTGGTACTGTGATTGATGAATGTGGTGCTGACGCTCTCCGCTGGTATTTGTTGACTTCTGCGCCAGCGGAAAATGTTCATCGTTTCTCTTCTCGAATGCTTAAGGATAGTATGCGGAAAGCATTGCTTACTTTGTGGAACGTTTATTCATTCTTTACTCTCTACGCAGGTATTGACCACTTCACTCCTCA
The DNA here is from genome assembly GCA_021162245.1 of Dehalococcoidia bacterium. Classification (GTDB taxonomy): domain Bacteria; phylum Chloroflexota; class Dehalococcoidia; order GIF9; family AB-539-J10; genus JAGMDB01. The sequence continues at coordinate 11,741 of JAGGZD010000105.1, forward strand.
AACTTCAACTTCAGTGTCGCTTAGTGAACTGGATAATTGGATTATTTCGGAACTTAATTTGCTCATAGTTGAGGTAACTGAAGCACTGGATAATTATGAACCCACCTCGGCAGCACGCAATATCCAAAGTTTTGTCGATAGTCTTTCTAATTGGTACGTAAGGCGCAACAGGCGACGATTCTGGAAAAGCAAGAACGATGCTGATAAGATGGCGGCTTACACTACACTATATCAGTGTCTGGTGACCCTATCTCAACTTTTGGCACCTTTTACACCATTTATCGCAGAGGAGCTCTATCAAAACCTCGTCTGCTCTGTTGCTATTAAAACTAAAGAAAGCGTACACCTGACTGATTTTCCTTCAGCTAATGAAACTAAAATAAATAATGAGCTGAACAAGGAAATTGATTTGGTCAGAAGGATATCAAGTTTAGGTAGAGCAGCACGTGCCAAGTCAGGAATTAAAGTACGCCAACCCCTGGCAAAAGCCATAGTTAGAGTAGAATCTAAGGAAGAATCAAATGCCCTGGTCAAACTGGCCGCTGAAATAAAAGAGGAGATAAATGTCAAAAATATAGAATTCTCCTTTGACGAATCATTCTTAGAAGTATCAGGTTATAACGTGGCTGTTGATGGAGGGCGTTGGGTCGCTATAAACACTGAGTTAACACCAGAGTTGACTGCGGAGGGGATAAGCAGGGGGATTGTGAGGTATATTCAGGTTATGCGTCGTGCTGCTGATTTTGATGTTGCTGAATACATTGTGGTTTATTACCAAACAGATGATGTAGTTAAACAGGTTATAATTAATTTTGCAGATTATATTAAGAGGGAAACCTTATCCCAAGAACTTGTGGATGGACTTCCTCCCGATGGGTCTCATACTGAGAAATATCGTATTTCGGATAGTGATGTTTTGCTGGCAGTGAAGAGAGTGGATTAATCCTGTGGAGCTGGGCTCTCTTGTAATTGTGCCCACACTGTTTTGCTGCTTTCGCCTCTGAAAAAGGTTATTTCTACCTTTTGCCCAATCTGGGAATTATGTATAGTCTGTACTATGTCATCTACATTAGTTATCTTTTTATCTCCGAAGCGGACAATAACATCTCCTTCTCTTAATCCAGCAATATCGGCTGGACTCCCGCTAACCAATTCTACAACAAATGCTCCTTCATTAACTGATAAGCCATTTGCGGCAGCTACATAAGGGTCCACAGTGTATAAAGCTACTCCCAGCCATGGGCGAGATACATAGCCTTGTTCAATTAGGGTTTTTATAATAGGCTTAGCACTATTAATACTTATAGCATAACCCATACCTTCTACCCCAGCAGCAGCCATTTTGACGCTGGTTATGCCTATTACTTCCCCTGATATATTTACAAGTGGTCCTCCGCTATTGCCAGGATTGATAGGCGCATCAGTTTGGATTAAGCCACGGAGAGCATTTCCATGGACACTGATTTCAACATCCAAACGGCTGATGATGCCGTGAGTTGCTGATATGCCTTCACCAAGAGCATTGCCAATAGCCACTGCCCAATCACCTATGGCCAGTGTATCTGAATTACCCAGATGAGCATAAGGCAATTCGGTTGCATCTATTTTCAGCACTGCCAGATCAGTCAAGGTGTCAGTTCCTACCACGTCAGCAGGAAAACTTCTGTCATCGGATAGTTCCACCCGCACGCTTTTAGCACCTTGTACTACGTGGTTGTTGGTAACGATATATCCTTCGTCTCCTTCTTCACTATGAATCAGGAAACCCGATCCAGCGGCAGTTTGTTTGTGCGCTTCATTGAAAATATCATAAACTGTCATCTCAGTGGTAACAGAGACGACAGAGGGCATTGCTTCAGTAACAACGCTGGTGATATCAGGTAATGGTTGTGCTGGATGAGCGTTGTCTGAAGGAAACGTCCATTCAGGAATAGTAGGTTCAATGCTGGGTTCAGTAATAGGCTCTGTTGAGTTATTGGTTGAAGGTGGAGCAGGTATCCACGGTAAGGAAAAAGAGCAGCTGCAGAAAACTGTAGTGAAGCTTATTAAGGTTAACGCGATAAAGAGATCTCTGAATTTCTTTAACATTTCGGTTGCCTAGTTAATTATAGCACTATGACTATTGTCTGAAAAATTAGAAGTCAATATATATGAGATTTGAAAGTGAAGCTTATCGTGTGGGGGGAAATTCACTTCCAAATGTGCTTAGTTCTGTTTTCAAAGAAGCAATTAAGCCAATTTCAACTGCGTGCTTTGCTTTTGCTATTGTTTTGCTTACTTGGTGTGCCTTACTATTCCCATGTAATAGATGAACAGCACCATCAACACCCCAGAGCAAGCCTCCACTATCGCTTTCATTTTTAGCTATTACAGTGAATGAAATCATCTGGTCGAGTAGTTTCTTGATTGACCCGCCCAACGGTATATTGCCCAACTTAGCTTTTAGCCATCCAACGAAATAGCGCCCCATGCTTTCATAGAATTTCATTAACACGTTGCCTACGATACCGTCACAAACAATCACGTTACATTGTCCACCAAGGATGTCATAACCTTCAATATTACCAATAAAATCCAGGTTGCTATCCTTGAGAAGTCGGTAGCTCTCTCTAATTAGCTTTGTGCCCTTCTCTGCTTCGGTGCCAATGCTTAGGAGTGCTACTTTGGGTCTGGCTATACCGAGTAACTTTTTAGCATAAACACAGCCTATAGTTGCAAAAGATAGCATGTGGTGTGGCTTGCAATCGATATTGGCTCCACCATCTACCAGAACAGTGTTCGGAGCAAGGCCGATAAGTGGTACACAAACTGTGGGTCGCTTCAGCCCTGGCAGCATACCAAGTGTAGTTATGGCGCTAACGGATACTGCTCCAGTAGAGCCAGCACTGACGAGTGCATCTGCTATACCTGCTTTTACCAGCTTCATTGCTACAGCTATAGATGCATTGGGGTTACGTCGGATAGCAAATGCAGGGGATTCACCTTCTTTAATGGCTCCATCAGCCTTAACAGAGTTGATGGGGAGACGTGAGATATTATACTTGCCCAATTCCTTGTCGATTACTTCTATTGGCCCAACCAGCAAGATTTCCACATCCCCATTTTGGGCAGCCATAATTGCCCCCTTAACTATTTCTTCAGGTGCATAGTCGCCGCCCATTGAATCTACTGCTATCTTTATCATTTGCTAATCCTGTACATGGGGAAGCACTCCCTTCTTGCAGTTTCAGGATAATGCCAAACCAGTGAGTGCCAATTTCATTATATGAATATTATATACATGCTTCTCATTTGTAAAGGGAGAAATAAGCAGAGTACCCTGGTAATTTATCAAACGAAAACTGGCCAAATTTGCCATGGTTATGTGATAAGTACATTTGCAAATGGGTGCCATAGTAAACATTTACCATGGCACCCACTGTATTTTTCTTACCCTATCTTTGGTAGTTGCACTAATGCCTCTTGTATCTTTTCATCGGGATATTCATAGTCTTCAAGTTTGCCTGAGAGGTAGGCGTCGTAGGCAGCCATGTCGACGTGCCCATGTCCACTGTGGGCCAGCAATATAGTTTTTGCTTCACCAGATTCGCGGCATTTAAGAGCTTCATCGATAACTACCTTGATGGCGTGGTTTGGCTCAGGTGCACTGATAATGCCCTCGGTGCGAGCGAAGGTTATACCTGCTTTGAAGGTGCCAAGCTGGTGTTCAGCCCTGGCTTCAACAAATCCTAGTTTATGAAGATGGCAAATGATGGGAGCCAACCCATGATAGCGTAACCCTCCTGCATGAATTGGAGGCGGGAAGAATCCATGCCCCAGTGTAAACATCTTGAGCAGTGGGGTCAGGCCAGCTTCATCTCCAAAATCATAGGTGTATGGCCCTTTTGTCATGGTAGGGCAGCTTGTAGGTTCGACATTGATAATCCGCAGGTCAGGTTTTGTACCATCTATTTTATCCTTGACGAAAGGTAAAAACATGCCAGCGAAATTCGAGCCACCGCCAATGCAACCAATAATGATGTCGGGATAAACACCTATTTTCTCCATTAACTTTTTTGTCTCTAAGCCATTAATGGTTTGATGCAGCAGAACGTGGTTAAGCACGCTACCCAGGGCATAATGAGTATCATCGCGAGATACAGCATCCTCCACTGCCTCGCTAATGGCCAACCCTAAACTACCAGGACAATCCGGGTCTTTCGCCAGCATATCTCGCCCTACTTTGGTGTCGGGGCTGGGACTGGGCACGCAGTTACCTCCCCATGTCTCCATCATAATGCGACGATAAGGCTTTTGTTGATAGCTAATTTTCACCATATACACTTTAATTTCGAGGTTGAAGCAGGAGCCGCCGAATGATAATGCGCTTCCCCACTGTCCAGCGCCAGTCTCGGTGCTGATGCGCTTAATTCCTTCTTGCTTATTGTAGTAGGCTTGAGCCACGGCAGTGTTAGGCTTGTGGCTTCCTGGAGGACTTGATCCTTCGTATTTATAGAATATCCTGGCTGGCGTATCCAGAGCTTTCTCTAATCTGTGTGCTCGGTACAGGGTTGTGGGCCTCCACAGTCGGTATACATCTAACACCTCATCGGGAATTTCGATCCAGCGTTCAGTGCTCACCTCTTGTTTTATTAACTCCATGGGGAATAAGGGAGCCAGGTCTTCGGGAGTTACTGGCTTTCCTGTAGCTGGATGCAAATCTGGTGCTAACGGTTCTGGTAAATCTGCCTGAATATTATACCAATAGCGAGGCATTTCCTCTTCGCTTAAGGTAAACTTTGTTCGCTTGTCCATTTTCATCTCCTTTTCTATTTAAATTCTTTTTGATTTTCAATCTCTAAATTTTAATACCGCTATATGCCCCCGCGGGGGCCATGTTTTTGATATGTTAAACATATTCATTACCTCCATTAATGTAAAGTAACAAGCCTCTCACCCGAAGGGGTGAGAGGCTTTAGCCTTCACGGTGCCACCCTACTTAACCGTTCCTCAATTAAGGGAGAGGATTGCGGCCATCTCTTTTTGAGGTACAGAGCCAGCTTATCCCATTTGCATTTCTATACCCTGGGTTGTGATTACGCTACCCTCTGCGGCGAAACCTACTAAGCTATAAGCTTTTCGGCCTGCAGCTCCCGAGCCCATTCCAACTCTACATAAGTATCGGTTCGCAGCTAACCCGACTCTCTGAACTCTGTTCTGAGCTGTACTAACCTCGTTCTCAGCTTTTCCGTATATTCAATTTTGCTGGCAATGCTAGCATGGGCAACTTAAATTTGTCAATTGCTAGTCTTTTTTCAATGTAAGAGCGGTGGGCACTAAGTTAGCTTTGATGATATACTACATGAACTTTCTTGGCATGGTGATTCAATTCCAGTGTGCCGGGGATGGATACATAAAGTGCTTATAGAGAAGAGGA
>JAGGZD010000107.1 GCA_021162245.1 Dehalococcoidia bacterium
CGGGTAATGGAAAATCAGCTAAAGCCTACATAGACACCATAGGAACAACCAATGGCGGCACTTTAGTCTTCCGCCACAATTCTGGTGGTGCAACGACAACTTACCAATTTTCCACAGACGAAACAATTCCTTCCAATATCAAAGTTGTAATTGAAAAGGGAGCAATTCTTTCCATCGCCGACACCAAGACTCTCACCATCAACGGCCCTTTCTCTGCTGGAATTTATCAGGTGTTTAGTGGGGATGGGAGTGTGAGTTTTGGGACAGGCGCAATTTCTGAGGTGTGGATTAACTGGTGGGGGGCAGATATAAATGAATCTCGTGCCAATAATACTATATATATACAGAAGGCAATCAATGCAGTAACTAAAAATACTGGGGATGCTACCGTATCTGCTGTTTTGCGTATCCCCGTTGGAACGTTTAATGTAAATAATGGAACATTAACAGTGCCAGGAAATTATAGCTCTGGTTTCCATTTAAAAGGATCTGGTTGGAGAAATGCAAGCGTGATAAACGGAGCAGGGGTAGGTGATACACTATTTTTAGAAGATGCCCAATACAATGTTCAAATATCTGATTTAAGAATTACAGGGGACTCAGATACAACAGCTTGTATAAGTTCTCAGGCACAAAATGTTCAGTTTAGAAATTTATATTTATCTGGTGCAAAAATAGGGTTAAAGATTCCAGATAATACCAGCAGGGCTGCTATATTTGTGGACTTCTGCCACATAACAGGTAATACAGAATATGGGATTTATCTTGCTTCTGGTGGGGGTATAGCTGGGGGTGTACATATAAAAAATAGTTGGATCTCATCTAATGGTTCTTTAGAAACACATTACCAAGTATATATACATGGTGGATATGTTATTTCCTTTATAGATAATGTAGTTGAACGCACAGGTTCAGCGAAAGGTGTGGGTCTTGCGTTGGGTGGAAGTGCTGCGGCCATAAGGGTTGTAGGAAACGAATGCGAAGGAGTGGGGTTTGAAATCGGAAATGCTGGCAACACTATCAACGGAGTATTTATTGCCACTAATTACGTTTCCGGGGACGTTGAAGGCACAGCAGCTTTTGTTATAAATCGAGCCGACAATATGATCGCCTTTGGTAACGACTTTACAGGATTGACTGCGGGGAAATATGGGTATAGTGTAAATACTAGTGTAACTTATGCTATGCTCGGCCCTGATAGATGTGCTACAAACTATTATACAGGCACTATCGGTAGTAACAGTATTATTTTTGGGACAAGCAGTGCTTCTGACGCCAATTCTTGGACGGGAGATATTAATATAAATGGGAGTTTTGAAGCCAATACTCGGTTAGCAATGGCTGGTAATGCTGGCGCCGGTAATAGAGGAGGCAATGTTCATATCCTTGATGCTGGTAGCCTTGAACCTGCATCTGGCGGAAGTACCGATTCGTTTGATTTAGACATGAAAACTACATCAAACGGGGCTTATGTAGAAGTTATTATAACTGGACGCTTTGACAACTATACAAGATATATATCTAAGCATATCGGGGTTAGCTTTTATCTCTATAATAATTCATTGAACGATCAAACTGTTTCAGAAATCAAGAGCATTGGAGATGCCCTCAATTCCGATCTTGCCCTATCAATATCTGCTGTAGGGTCTGATAATAAGGTTCGCTTTACCTTGACCAACAATAATGCTTCATATGGTTTCCAAGGTAGTGCCACTGTAAGGGTGTATCTCTATTCTGCTAATACTGCAGCACCCGAAATATCTTAATAACTATAAAATGCTTGCAACAAATGTAAATTTCGTCATAGGAGCTAAATCATGCCAAACGGAATAGTAACCCGTGAAGGGTTTGACAGGATGAGAGTGGTTTAGAGGAGACACTGTGAAACTAATACCAATCATCATATTAGGATTATTTCTATCAACTAACCCTGTTCTTGCTGGTAGTCTTGATTTAGGCTTATCCAGTAAATCAGGAGTTACTGACTATCAATCAGTGTATATTCTAACAGGAGAAAAGCAATGGCTAATGGATTTATCGTAATTAAAGACAGGGATTGGGAAAAGGCCGATTCTGGGCAAAGAGATTGGATGGTCTTTAATACACTAAAAAGCATTGACGCTCGGTTGACGAAACTTGAAAAACGACCGTTCTACGATAAGGCTAGCTCTTTTGTCGGAGGGATAATAGGCGGTGCAAGTGCCATAATGGCGAAGTGGATTTTCTTTAGAGAATGAAGGAGGTACTACAATGAACTTTTTAGAGTTTGTAGGAATAGTATTTGCAATAGCTTTGGTCTTCTGGCTTCTGGTCGGACTGATGAGATACATCACACTCAGGAAGAAGAAAGACATCAGTAAGACTTGGAAGGCTTTTGTGCAGTGTTTAGTGTTTTGGCCGCTGAGCTTGTGGAGTGCATAATGAGCTTGATTACCCCAAAAGAAATTGAACGTGAGACCGTCCACAAATTCGTTCAGTATCTGAAGCGGCGGATAAAGAATGAAGATTGGGATAGCATAGAAGAAAGGTATTTTAAGGGGCAAAGAAATGAACGAATCGTTGAAGAATTTAATTAAAAGGCATGAAGGATTAAAACTATTCCCATACCGGTGTAGTGCGGGGAAGTTAACAATCGGATTTGGTAGAAATCTTGATGACAATGGCATTTCATTAGAGGAGGCAAATTTTCTCTTAGATAGAGACATCCAACTAGCAGTTCAAGATACAATGTCTGTTTTCCCTAGCTTTTATGCCTACCCGGAAGAAAAACAATGCGCTTTAATTGACATGATGTTCAATCTTGGCCTGCCGAAATTCCTGAACTTCAAGAAGATGATCAAAGCTGTCAAAGAAATGGATTGGAACGAAGCTGCAAGACAGGCCGAAGACAGCCGATGGTATTTGCAGGTAGGCAAGCGTGGGAGAGACATTGTAAGTATGTTGAAGGAGTGAATTATGTTTGGCATAGGATCCCTATTAGGGAAAATCTTCGGCACGGAAAAAGCAACTGCGGCTATTGTTGATAATGTCAGTAAGGGCTTGGATGCGCTGGTATATACCCCTGAGGAAAAAGCGCAAGACGCCGCAAAGGATCGAGCGGCTGCCAGGCAGATGATTGTCCGGTGGATGGAAACAACTAAAGGGCAGAATCTCGCACGTAGGTTGATTGCTTTGTCGATTGTTGCTGTTTGGCTGTTTCAGTATGTAGCCTCTATGCTCTTGAGTGTTACAAGTATATGGGTTGCTGCGCCAGAAAAGTTAATAGCTTCAGCTCAAATAATCAAAGAGTCAGCTAAAGGGCTCAACTCCCCGATCATGCTGATACTGGCGTTTTACTTTTCTGCTCCTTATATGGGGGATATTGCTAGGGGAGTGATGAGTAAGTTTAAGAAAGATTTGAACAGTTAATACTCCCCCTGTAGTTTCGACTCAGGGTGCGGGGCAGGTTAAGGCTTGCCCCTGCTTATCATTTCTCATACCTTGACGTACCACTAACAAATATAAGCCAAGCTACGATCCATCCCTGAGCGGCGTACCAGTTATGTATAATCAAACTTATCCCAAGATTGATGATAATTCCTACTTCTAAGATAATGTTTAATATCTTCATTTCTAGTATCTTTTTTAGCTTGACGCCTCTGTACCTGCGGGGGCGTTGCTATTTATAATTATCCTTCTACCTATCTTTGCCTCTTTAAGTTTCTGAATTTCTGACTCTCCTAATTCATCTGTAATTTTAACCATTCTGTGCAATGACAGTACTATTCTCTGATGAGCC
>JAGGZD010000053.1 GCA_021162245.1 Dehalococcoidia bacterium
AGGCTTATGCGGGAAAGGATAAAGACCGGCAAATTAACCCACTCAAAAGATTATCGCCTCATTCGGTAAGATCTTATATGATTCAACGACCCGAAGTTGGGTTAGCTCGTTAAATGATTTGACACGGTACTAGAGGATTTGACATTGTTTTGGCAGCACGTAAAGCTACTAGCAGGGCGTTAAGGAAGTTAATCAAGTAGTCGCCAGTCCCCAAGTATATGTAACTAAAGAGAGGAGAATGGCCCATGCAGCCACTCTCCTCAGTTTGTTTGCTATGTTTCTATTCTACCGTAGGGCCCGTAGGGCCTCATTTGACATTTTTTACTGCAGTAGTAAAATGAAATCGGGAGGAGTAGGAGGATTGTCGGAGGTGTGCGCGTGTGTATTCTGAAATGGGATACCGGTGGCCACTTGGAGGATTGTTCCTACTCCTCCCGTAGTGGTTTAATGCCCAATTCTGCCTTCAAACTGGATGGATTTATACGAATAGCCAATCTCCTTATTTCTTTAAATGGCGGGCTATTTTTTCATAAAACTCCCATTTTTCATGGACTTGCTTAGTAAGGTACCCTTTAGTTTCTATTTTCCAATAATTGATATCCGGGCAGGTACCTATCTTGACATCATGTCGAGCTCGAATTAACTCTTGTTTAAGATATTCGTCTTCATTCAAGCGCTGTATGATGATCCCTCCTAAGTCCCCCTTCCAAACAACATCCTTCACTTTTCCGATTATTGGACGCTCCTTTACTCGTTTAGAACGTGCTTTCAGTCCTGCTTTATTGATTACACCTATATCATAAATAAGATATAGTGTGGAATAATGTCTTCCGTATCGCGTTTGTATGTAAATCACATGAACAAAATTTATCGGGCTTTTGTTTATTTCTATTAAGCCAAGTGAGCGAAACCAGCGTGGTGTAGATGCCTTTTCCTCTCTTAATCCTCTTTCTGCTAGCCTGGCATCTACCCCTACACTATTGAGATTTGCACAGAGTTTGTCTCTTCTCTTATCCCGCAAAGTTTCCTTTACTCCACCAAAGAGCCCCATTATAGACATCTCCCCCTTAATGTGTATGCAGTCAGTAAAAATAATGTGAGCATCATTGAACTGGACTGAACCAGGGCACTAATGGTTCACTCTGAGATATTAACATAACCCCGTAGGCTTTTATAATACAATACTCGATGTAGCCTATCATTACGATAGCTTCCTGCCAGGCTTCTTGTTGTTGTGTTCATTGCGGTATGATTCAGTTGCCTTTACTAAGGATAGCTGTTGCCATATAATATCTGATATGAAGGAGGGTATGGTGACGTCACTTGATGAGGTACTGCCGTTAGTGGTGGCTCGGATGTCAAAGAAACGTCATGGTGGGGCAGTTCACGATGGCATGCCCCTGTAGCTCAGAGGATAGAGCAGCGGTTTCCTAAACCGCGTGTCGGGCGTTCGAGTCGCCCCAGGGGTACCATATAATATTTAGGTTGCTATTTATCACCTTGTATATAGACAACTGACAACCTTTCATGCCACCGCAAGAATGAGATGGGGCTAAAGCTCGATGTAAGCGAGTTAAGTTGTCCTCGTCTGCTTGAGAAGACTATGTGGTTTCCGCTTCTACTTTCTCCAGATGTTTTCTCTTCCCTATTACTACAAGTTCATCACCAGCTTCAATAATAGTCTCTGCGCCAGGCTTGGGGATGAGAGTGCTATCTTTTTTTCTCAGAGCAAGAATAGTTAATCCAGCAAGTTTTTCACCCTCGCCCACATTCTTCCCCGATAAAGGAGAGTTATCGGCAACCATGACATCCTCAAGCTCAAATGGACTGCTTGGCTTGCCAAAGAAGGTGTCAATGAAATTCACTACCATAGGTCGCATAGCTAGCATAGCCATACGGTTACCTCCAACACGGAGAGGAAGGACAACTTTATTAGCTCCTGCACGTTCGAGTTTAGATATAGAATCCTTGTGACACGCCCGTGACACAATGAAAACCTTCGGGTTAAGCTCTCTGCCGCAAAGAGTGATGAATACGTTATCTGAATCATTCCCCGCTGCGGCAATTAACCCACGAGCACGGGTGATTCCAGCCTTCTCAAGTGCCTCATCGGAGCTTGCGCTACCATGAATACATAAATATTCCTCCTCTTTGGCTTCAGTGAAAGCTGCCTCGCCTGGGTCGATGATTACAAAGGGTACCTTTCTCTTGAAGAATTCTACGGCTACTTCCTTGCCCACTCTTCCATAGCCACAGACGATGAAATGATTTTTAAGTTTTGATATTTGCTTTTCCATTCTTCGCCTCCCAAAGATTCCACGCAAACCTTGTTCTATGAAATATTCTATAATACTCGTTGCTGTGTAGAATATAACTCCGACACCGCCCACTATAAGGAAACTGGTGAAAACTCGGCCCGCATTACTGAGAACACCGACTTCTTTATACCCCACTGTGCTGAGGGTAATGATCGTCATGTAGATAGCGTCTGAGATACTCCATCCTTCAATGAAGACATATCCGAAGGTACCGATGGAGATGAGAAGAAATAGAGCCCCAATTCCAAGAAGTAAACGATGTTGTAAATGCATTGTGTCCTCTAATTAAAGAATAACTGAATGAGTTCAATCAAGCAATACGGTGATTTTGATCTGCTGAGCTGCTTAAAACCTGCAGACAAGCTCCAAGGCTTGCGAGAGAGGGGTGAATGCAGGCAGGCAACAGGCAGTTAGTCCCACTGTTGCCTGCCGTACGCACTATCAGCAAAATCAGAGAAAGGAGACTGTGTCACTAATCATATGAACGAGTACAGTTGATTGATTGCCATCGATAGTATCTGCTAGACTTCCGATAGATTCTAGTAGAAGCATTTCAAAGAAGGGAAATGACAGATCCAAGAGTCGAAACTGTAGCCAAGATTCTGGTCGATTATTCCGTCGAAGTGCGACCGAACCAGCTGGTGATGATCAGCGGTGCTCCTGTAAGTGCGCCGTTGATTTTGGCTGTCTACCAACAGGTGCTGCAGCGCGGTGCTCACCCCTTTCTACACGTTGGACAGGAGGGGATAGAGTGGATCATGTTTGGACTGGAAGGGGCACAGGAGCTCCTGTACACATATGGCAGCGATGCCCAACTTGATTACGTTCCGCCGTTTATGGGAGATATCATTGAACAAATTGATGCCAGCATCTCAATCTGCGCGGATGTCAATACCAGGAAGTTCACAAATGTTGACCCTGCCAAGCAATCTCGTCGATCAGTAGCCATGCGCCCTATATCCGACCTGTTTCTTAAGCGGGCAGCTAAGTAAGAACTGCGCTGGACTTTGACTATGTATCCTACCCAGGCCTTCGCTCAGGATGCAGAAATGTCGCTCCGCGAGTTCGAGGATTTCATTTATAAGGGTTGCCTGGTCCATGAGCCTGATCCAATCAGTGCTTGGAGAAAAATCTCTGAAGAACAGCAGCGCTTGGTGGATTGGCTGAACAATGCCAGGCAAATCCATATCGTTGGCCCCGATACCGATCTCAAGCTTGAGGTTACAGGTCGGAAGTGGCAGAATTGCGACGGGCATGTGAACTTTCCTGATGGGGAAATCTTCACCTGGCCCATCGAGCATAGTGTGAATGGATATATCAGATATTCTTATCCCGCCTGCAACTTTGGCCATGAAGTAGACGATATACGCCTCCAATTCAAGGATGGGAGAGTCATCAAGGCCACGGCGTCTAAGAATGAAGATTTCCTGTTAAAAATGTTGGAGACTGTCGAGGGGGAACGCTATGTAGGAGAGTTCGCTTTTGGGACCAACCCCGGAATACAGCGATTCACCAAGAACATACTCGTTGATGAGAAGATTGGGGGAACTATCCACCTGGCTCTTGGGGCGGGCTATCCCGAAACAGGAAGCAAGAGCAAATCGGCCATTCATTGGGATATGTTGTGCGATCTTCGTGATGGTGGAGAAGTGCGTGTAGATGACACTCTTTTTCTCAAAGACGGCAAGATCCTGATCTAAAATCGGCTTCGTCACAGTGCCAGTAATTTTCTTATCTGCCTTAGGGTCACTGATGCTATGCAAGGCTGCAATAAAGAGATGCTTAGATTTTTTCTGTACTCCTTTGTAGTAGTACCCACATAGTAATTTGCTCTTAGTGTGGTAGCTTTCGGTAAAGGTATTCGCCGTCTTGGTATCTAAGTAGTTCAATGTGCTAGATACAGGCATGGCAGATAGCATATAATGCAACACATCAAAATAGTCCAGTTCGTGCACAACTTCTTCAGGAGGTGGTTATGTAGAAGCATGAAATAGCAGGCTGGGTTTTACATCGCGGTGATAAAATTACAACATGAAGGAGATATCAGTATGCTTAGCGAAATTGAAAATCAAATAATGCGTGGTATATCAGCGGCTAAAGCCTATGAGCACGTGGAGAATATTTGTAAGTTTGGAAACAGGTTGACTGGCAGTGCCCCAGACAACAAAGCTTCAGAGTACTTTGCAGCAACATGCTCGGAATATGGTTTATATACCTATTTTGAGGAATTTGAAACAGATTGCTTTGAGCCCATTACGTGCGAGCTATCACTTGTGGAGCCTATAAATAAAAACATCGAGTACAATCCAATGAGATTTTCGCCTTCCACTCCAGAGGAAGGCATAACTTCAGAATTAGTTGATGTGGGAGCCGGAAATGAAGAGGATTATAGTGGGAAAGACACAAAGAATAAAATAGTACTGCTCAAACGAGGTTTCGAAATGACCAATTTCCTTCCCGAAATTTGTATTGCTAGTAAGCATGGAGCTTCGGGAGCTATTGTGGCTAATTATGAATCGTGGATTTACCATGGGATTTTGGAACCTGATCTATTTGAACTTGAAAAGCGAGTCTTGCCAGTTGAGCCAAACCCTATCCCTGCTATAAATATTTCCTTAGAAGATGGACAATATCTGCGAGAATGCTTGCTCAAGTACGAAAAGGTAAAAATGCACCTGCGTTTACAGGCAATTACCGAAAAACGTGTGACGCAAAATGTAAGATGTCTTTTGCCTGGGACTTTGTTGCCCGAAGAACGAGTAATACTCGGTGCTCATCATGATACTGAGAATACTCCGGGGGCAGATGACAATGGTTCAGGTTTAGGTGTAGTACTCGAGTTAGCGAGAGTTCTCTCGGCACATCCCTGCAAGAGAACTATAGAATTTTACTCACCGGGATGTGAAGAAGGTCGGTCGATAGGCTCATGGGAATACTGTAAGCGCCACAAATCTGATTTGCGCAATATTGTTGCTTTCATTAATGTTGATGGAGTTGGTGGAGGTGGCGATTTAAACATAATCACGGAGGGAGAATGGCCTGATAAGAAAATTGTTACTCCTGAATGGTTATATCTGTTCGTTGACAAAGCAGCTAAAGAGCTAAACTATAAAACCAACTTTGCTGCCAATGATCTTGGGAGCAGTGACGAAGGTAGATTCCTTGATGCTGGCGTGCCAGCGGTATTCTTGTATAAACCCTGGGAGGCGCATTTTCACAGTATGCTGGATATACCAGAATATGTCGACCCAAACACACTGAAAATAGTGGCTGAGATTAGTGGGCTGGCTGCGTGGCGATTAGCAAACCGCTGATGTAATCTAAACCTACGGTAGAATACAGGCGCACAAGATTGAAGGGTTTATTGCTATCGGTTTAGTGAGCGAAGCAGAATCAAGACCCGAGATAGCTGAGACGGATAATAAAATGGAGGCGTCATGGAGCAAAAAGCTAAGAAGTCGCTGGAAGTCATTAAAAGAGAAACGGCTGCGTTGGGATCAGCAGCTGCCTTCACCAGGTCTTACCCTTTAGTTGCCGAAGAAGGCAAGGGGAGCTATATAACGGATGTAGATGGGAACAGGTACCTTGATTTAGGGGGAGGAGCGGCAGTTACCGCCGTGGGACATTGCCATCCTGAAGTCGTTGCTTCAATCAAGAGGCAGGCAGATAAACTGATACATAATTGTTTTTCAGAAACCTCGAATGAAGTGACTGTCAATCTGGCTGAGACCCTTATAAAGTTGACCCCTGGCGACTTTGCAAAGAAGATCGTTTTTGGCTTGTCTGGTTCGGATGCGAATGAATGCGTTGCCAAATTAGCTCCATATTACACTAAAAAAAGCCGTTTTATCTCCTTTATAGGTGCTTATCATGGGCAAAGTTTAGGGGCGGTGGCCCTCTCAGGTTATACTCCCCAGTCTCTATTTCCAAGCTACATACCTGTAACCAAGGTCCCATATCCATACTGCTATCATTGCCCATTCAAATTAGCTTATCCTCAATGTGACTTGCATTGCGTAAAGTTCATAGAGGACTATATTCTTCAAACTATATCTCCTCCTGAGGACGTATGTGCTCTCATTATTGAGCCTATTATGAGTGACTTTGGTAATATCATTCCTCCTGATGATTACATTCCCGAGTTAAAGAGAATGTGCGCAAAGTATGGGATTCTGTTTGTAGTAGATGAGGTTAAGACAGGCTTCGGACGAACTGGCAAGATGTTTGCAATAGAACATAGCGGAGTAGTTCCTGACATGATGACTATGGCTAAGCCGATAGCTTCAGGTATGCCTCTTAGTGCCTGTGTTGCAAAAGCCGAGATTCTAGACAGCGCAGTTGCTGGTCATCTTTTTACCACAGGAGGGAATCCAATATGCTGCGCCGCTGCCCTAGCTACGATTGACGTAATCAAAAAGGAAAAGTTAGTAGAAAATGCTGCGAATGTTGGTGATTACTTTCTGCAGCAATTACAGGAATTGAAAGCTCATTCTAAGATTGTCGGAGATGTCAGGGGTAAAGGCATGATATTGGGGATAGAGTTCGTAAAAGATAAAAAAACAAAAGAACCGGCCAGCACTGAAACGGCCAAACTCTGCTACAGAGCGTGGGAGAAAGGAATTGTTATTGGCTACATGGGTCTACACTCTAATATCGTTGAAATTACCCCTCCCCTCAATCTAACCAAGGAAGATGTGGATTTAGCAGTAAAGGCACTTTCTGAATCCATAGAGGACGTAGAGCAAGGCCGTGTAGCGGATGAGACCATTGCGCGGTATAAAGGTTCGTGACGAGGACGGCCAGCAGAAGGACGCATTTTTACTGTATGCTAGATATAGCAGAATATGTCGACCCAAACGCACTGAAAGTAGTGGCTAAGAGCTGGGTGGCGATTAGCAAATCACTGATATACTCTAAATCTATGGTAGAATATGGACCGTCTGGTGACTTTGCTGCCCAAGAGAGCCATGTTTTGGTGAATTAGTGAGGTAAATTATGGAAAAAGATTACGTGAAAGCAATTAGATATACTACCAGGATTCTTGATGCCTGGTTGCCCTGGAAAATCCAATACGACCGAATCCCTGGCCTTACTGTCGGTATTGTCTATAACGGGGAACTTGTTTATCAAAAAGGGTTTGGATATGCGGATGTTGAATCAAACATTCCGATAACGCCGAAAACTTGCTTTCGCATTGCCTCAATTTCCAAAACATTTACGTCGGTTTCCATCATGCAACTTGTTGAGCAAGGCAAAATTAACCTTGATGACAGAGTACAAAAATATCTTCCGTGGTTCAAAGCGCAAACAGAAGATTGTGATTCGAGCAATATCACGATTCGCCAGGTGCTTTCCCACACTGCAGGTCTATTCAGAGATGGAGCGCCACATTGGGAAAATGACAAGTTTCCCGATCTTGCGGAGTTGAAAAAATCCATCTCCAACAAAAGTTTTGTGTTCGAAAATCTAACAAGGTTTAAGTACTCGAATTTTGGATTTGCCTTGCTTGGAGAAGTCATTAAGCAAACCAGTGGCCTTGATTATGGTGACTATGTAAATAAAAACATCATCGGAAAACTCGGGATGAAGCGAACAGCCCCAGATTACAACAAAGAGAATGAAGATTGGCTTGCCAAGGGTTATTCGCGCCCAATTCCAAATAAAGAACGTGAAGCATATCATCATTGTGCAACAAAGGCGTACGCTTCGGCTGGTGGCTTTATCTCGAATGTTCCCGATTTGGCCAAGCATCTCGCCGCCCTCTCCCTTAGACGAAAGGGGGCAAACGCTCTTGTGAGCAAAGAATCGAAAAAGGAAATGTTAAGGGAATATTGGTCTACTGGTGAGGAAAACGAATCATACGGCCTCGGTTTTGATATTTATAAAATCGAGAAAAGAAAAATCGTGGGGCATGGCGGCGGCTTTGCCGGTTTCATAACTCAAATTTCTCTTGACGTAGAAAATGACATCGGAGTAATAGTTCTCACTAATACTAACGATAGCACTTGCGATTTAATCAACACTGGGATTTTCGAGATGATCTACAAATTCGCTGATGAAGAAAGTAAGTATGGTGAGGGTAAGAACATACCAGGTCAAGATAAATTTGAGGGAGCATACCGTGCGAGATGGGAGGACATGATTATCGTCGGCATTGATACAAACCTTATTGCCTTTGAATCGAAAACAAATTCGCCCATAAAAGATGGCACTTTGCTAAAGCCGAAAGAAGAGTACAAATTTTTGATGGAGGCAAAATCAAACCGTAGTTGGCCTGGTGAATTTGCTACCTTTATTTTTGAGCGAGGAGAAAAGCAAGCGGCAGAGGTTTTGTTTGCAACGGTCCCGTTCAAACGATTAGAAGATTAATTATCGCCGAAAACATTTTGTCCTACTGCATAATCGAGGATGGATAGCCATGGCAGCCAAGTTGGTTCGATTCTTGACATAATACAGAGCAGAATGTGAATTGACAGGATAGCAGCTCAGGCAGGTCTAGAAAATGTTCGCTTTTATGACCTGAGGCGTTGCCAGCTTTACGCTGTTCCGCGGAGTAAAGTCACAGCTGTAGCCTTTACTATGGATAGATATTCGCATATAATTGAGGAGTTGCAAGAGGATGCCATAGCGCTGTTAGATGAAGTATTGTCTGATGGATAAAAATGCTGGAGACAAATAAACACCTTAGATTTAGCTTATAGGGGCGTAGCTCAGTTGGCTAGAGCAGCGGTCTCCAAAACCGCAGGTCGTGGGTTCGAATCCTGCCGCCCCTGCCATGCCGAGGTGGTGGAATCGGTAGACACGCCATCTTGAGGGGGTGGTGGGCGTAAGCCCGTGGGAGTTCAAATCTCCCCCTCGGCACTAATTTAACTTGCTTGAATGGTGCAAAACCAGTAAAATCTAGTCAAGCGGAAGTAGTTCAGCGGTAGAATGTTTCCTTGCCAAGGAAAAGGTCGCGAGTTCGAATCTCGTCTTCCGCTCCAGGCAAGATGGATATGCTCAAGGCGGTGTAGCCAAGTGGTTAAGGCGGGGGTTTGCAAAACCCTTATTCAGCGGTTCGAATCCGCTCGCCGCCTCTTTAAATTAAATGTGATTTGAAACTTACAGACAAATCCCCTTGTAATCAGTGCCTTGCAGGCCGGGGTGGCGGAATGGCAGACGCGGCGGACTTAAAATCCGCTTCCCGCAAGGGAGTGTGGGTTCGAATCCCTCCCTCGGCATTAGTTCCTTAGTTAAATCTTTTTTCTGCCCAGCCCGTGTATTTCCATTTTCCACCTTTTTGCTATGTCTACATGCTGCATCGAAAGCATTGTAAATAATTGCGTTGAAGGCTCTTAGCTAAGTAAAGAGATGTGTGTACAACGGCACAAAGCTTTCATTGGGGAGAACGAGGTAATTTTTAATACTGGAATTTATAGTCTAAGCGTGTTCAAGGTATATTTTGACTTGTCTGTAAGAATTTTCCCTCTGTTTTTATGGATGGCGCGACAATCATGTTGGCATTGTGCATTTCTTTTATAGTCTTGGCACCACAAACCCCCATGCTGGTGCGCAGTGCACCGACCAAATTTTGTGTACCGTTGGTGACTGAAGTAGGACCAAAGAGAATTTGTTCTAAAGGAGCACGATTACTGACTTTGATACGTGTTCCTCGAGGCAATGCCTGGTGAGGGTGTGACATGCCCCAGTGATAGCCTTTTCCAGGAGCTTCCGTAGCTTGGGCCAATGGGGAGCCAATCATAACGGCGTCGGCTCCAGCAGCGAACGCCTTGCATAAATCACCACCTGTGCGAATACCTCCATCGGTTATGATAGGGATATAATCCCCTTCCTCTTTGAAGTAAGTGTCTCTGGCTGCAGCGCAGCACATTGTAGCGGTTATTTGTGGAACTCCAACGCCGATGACTTCTCTCGTGGTGCAGGCAGATCCAGGCCCAACGCCGACCAGAATAGCAGCGACTCCTACTCTTGCTAGCTCTAACGCTGCGCTATAGGTACAACAATTACCTACTACAATGGGTAGAGCCATCTTTTGAGATAGTTCAGGAAAAGTGAGCCCTCTATAACTCTTGGAAATGTGTCTGGCAGTAGTGACCGTCGATTGGACTACCAGAATATCCATTCCTGCTTCTTTAGCTATAGGGGATAGTTTTTTAGTGTTGGCTGGAGTTAGAGATGCAGCACACATAACTCCGCCCTGCTTTATGGTATTTATACGCTCTCCAATGAGGTTTTCCTTGATAGGAGCCGAATAGATTTTCTGCAAAAGAGATGTAACCTCATTCTCAGGAGCTTGAGCAATTTCGTCAAAAATTTCATCAGGATTATCGTAGCGTGTCTGTATTCCTTCTAGATTAAGTACAGCAAGTCCACCTAATTTGCCAAACTGGATAGCTGTGGTGGGATTGACAACTGCGTCCATGGCTGAGGCTAAGATGGGAATGGGAAATTTAAGTTCTTTGCTATCTATGAAAACAACAGGGTTTTCGATACTGAGGTGTATGTCTGTTTGGTCAGGGTTGATGGTTACACTGCCAGGGACGATAGCTACATCGTCAAATCCGAAGGCTTGCTCCATTTCTTTGAATTTAGGATGAAACATTCTCCCCTCCTTAAAGACAACTTCCGTAAACTATACAAGTCTGGCAATGTAGAGTCAAATTAAACATATACGGTGTCAATGTTTCATCCTCGCCCATCTCTACAGTGGTAACGTCGGTTTCAACCAGTGTGACCGTGTAATTAGCCAGCATAACCAGTGGATAAAATTGGCATTACGTACTATAATTGCCAAGCTATACTTGCTTTTCCAATTACTGTTTGAGCGAGATTGGCTTCTGCATGTGTTGCAACTTTTGTGGGGAGCTAAATTCAGGGCAGGTGTAGTGAATAATTGTTGGAAGATATCAAAGTGCGTTGTGGATGTATTGCCGTAGGTGAAGTACAGTGTGATAAATGTCGCAAATTCATAGAAAATGGCGAGCGATATTTACTTAATTATGATGAACAGGAAAATACCCAGCGTTTATGCATTGATTGCTGCTTGGAATGTGGCTATTTGATTCATGAGGAAGAAAAGGGGAAACAGATAACTACATTTCTATCTTATGACTAGGCAAGCTGGGGTAAATTTCTTGGTGGGTGTATTCTATGAGTGAACATATCTTAATAGGTGTTGCCTGGCCTTATGCCAATGGGCCTTTACATTTAGGTCATATTGCTGGTGCGTATCTGCCAGCGGATATTTTTGCTCGATATCATCGTCTTAAGGGTGATGATGTGTTAATGGTTTCAGGCAGCGACCAGCATGGGACCCCAATTACAATCAGGGCTGAGCAAGAGTCTACTTCGCCCAGGGAGATAGCGTCTAAATATCATCGACAATTTGTCGATTGCTGGCAGAAACTGGGCATTTCCTTTGATTTATTTACCACTACCGACACTGAAAACCACGCTCAGGTTACTCATGATATATTTCTCACTTTACTCGATAAGGGTTATATTTACAAAGGCAAAATGCTCGGAGCTTACTGCTCCGGCTGCCAGCGTTTTCTGCCTGACCGTTACCTTGAAGGAACGTGCCCTTATTGTGGTTTTGCTAAAGCACGGGGCGACCAATGTGACGAATGTGGTAAGCCATTAGAACCATCAAGTCTTGGAGATGTGCATTGTTTTCTCTGCTCTACTCCAGCTCAATTCGAAATGAAAGAGCACTTTTTCTTGCGGCTCAGTGCTTTTCAGGATAATCTGCAAGCGTGGCTGAAGGAGCAATCTCACTGGCGACGCCATGTCCTGAGCGGCACACAGAGATTCTTAAATGAAGGATTAAAGGATAGGGCTATAACTCGTGACATAAATTGGGGAGTGCCTGTGCCGCAGCCAGGTTTCGAAAACAAACGCATTTACGTGTGGTTTGAAGCTGTGATAGGTTATTTATCAGCAAGCAAGGAGTGGGCAAAATTGCGTGGCGACGATACGGCCTGGCGGGCGTTTTGGGATGGTGAAGCCAAAAGTTTTTACTTTGTTGGCAAAGATAACCTCTTTTTCCATACCCTCATTTGGCCAGCAATGCTTATGGGTTATGGTGGGTTAAATCTCCCGTACAATGTTCCAGTTAACGAATTCTTGACCATCGAAGGGAGGAGACTTTCTACAAGCCGTAATTGGGCTATTTGGCTCCCTGATTACCTGGAGCGATATGACCCGGACCCACTGAGGTATGCTTTGTCAGCAGGTATGCCCGAGACTAGTGACAGCAATTTTTCCTGGGATAAATTCCTTCATCGTAATAACGATGAACTGGTAGCTGCTTATGGCAACTTAGCTCATCGTGTCCTTACCTTTGCCTGTCGTAATTTTGCTGGAGTAGTACCATCACCAGGTGAACTTGATGAACAAAGCCAGGCGTTGCTTCATAAAGCAGAAGCTACTTTGAATAAAGTTGATGAAGAACTCCATGGTTGTAATTTCAGAGAGGCACTCAGGTGTGCTATGTCACTGGCTCAGGAAGCCAATCGCTACCTTGATGTCCAATCTCCATGGAAGGTGATTAAGGAAAAACCTGATATTGCAGCCATGTCTATTTTTACTGTTTTATCTGTGTTGTCAGCTCTAAAAACTGTGCTCTATCCCTTTCTTCCATTCAGTTCAGAGAAACTCCATGCCCTTCTTGGTTTTACAGGAAACGTACAAGAAGCTGGATGGAAGATTGATCCACCGCCGCCAGGGCAGAAAATTCTTCAGCCAGAGCCGTTGTTTATTAAGCTGGATGATAGCATCGTTGAACAGGAAACTAGTAGAATCGGCAATGTATCTTATTGATGGCTCTATGAAAGTTAGATACTGGGCGTGATTACCCTCTATTATTTCATGTAGCTTGAAGCTGCCTGCGGTGTTAATCCCTCAAATAGCTTGTTAAGAGCCTCACCTTCCAGTGTTTCATGAATCATTAGTTGCTCGGCGATTTCTTTTAATTTCGCTTTGTTCTTAGTGAGGATTCGCCTGGCAACAGTATAGGCCTGTTCTATAATGCTGTGTACTTCTTCATCTATCTCCTGGGCAACCTTATCACTGTAGTCTCTCTGTTCGCTGATTTCACGGCCCAGAAAAACAAGTTCCTGCCTTTGCCCGAAAGTCCGTGGCCCTAATTTAGCACTCATTCCATACTCAGTAACCATCTTCCTGGCCAGCTTGGTTGCCTGGGATAAATCGTTCTGTGCTCCGGTTGTTATTTCCTTGAATTTGATTTCCTCAGCAACACGTCCCCCCATGCTTATTGCTAATTGGTCCTCGAATTGGGAACGAGACCACAGGGAACGGTCCTCGGAGGGCAATAATCGTGTCCATCCTCCTATGGCTCCCCGAGCAATGATGGAGATTTTGTGCACAGGGTCGGCGTTGAGCAACATTTTAGCCGTTAATGCATGCCCGCTTTCGTGATAGGCTGTAATTTCTTTTTCCCTGGGGCTTATTCTTCGGCTCTTTCTTTCTGGCCCAGCGAGCACGCGGTCTATTGATGCCTCAAGTTCCTGCATCTGAATATTTTTCTTATCATGTCTGGCAGCCAGGATAGCTGCTTCGTTGAGCAGATTAGCCAAGTCGGCACCACTAAAGCCTGGCGTTTCTTTAGCTATTGTTTCCATGTTGACATCTTCAGACACGATCTTGTTTTTTGCGTGTATTTCCAGAATAGCCGTGCGGCCCTTAATGTCAGGTAAATCGACAATGATATGGCGGTCAAAGCGTCCAGGACGCAGCAAAGCTGGATCAAGAACGTCTGGGCGGTTAGTAGCGGCGACAATTATAATATTGGTATTTGTATCAAATCCGTCCATCTCGGACAGAATTTGATTTAAAGTTTGTTCTCTTTCATCATGCCCTCCGCCTAAACCTGCGCCGCGGTGCCGCCCTACAGCGTCAATTTCGTCCATAAAAATAATGCAGGGGGCATTATGTTTAGCTCGCTCAAAAAGGTCTCTTACCCTGGCAGCACCGACACCAACAAACATCTCTACAAATTCACTTCCGCTGATGGAGTAGAAAGGTACATTAGCTTCACCTGCTATCGCTTTGGCTAGCAAAGTTTTACCTGTTCCTGGTGGGCCTATCAAGAGTACTCCTCTTGGTATCCGCCCTCCTAAGGAGTGGAATTTATCAGGTGATTTAAGAAATTCTACTACTTCCTGGACCTCTTCTTTTGCTTCCTCTACCCCAGCTACATTGGCAAAAGTTACATCGGATTTATTTTCGACGTTTAATCGTGCGCGGCTTTTACCGAAATTTAAAGCTTGTGTTCCAGCTCCACGGGCTGAGCGAAATAGAAAATAGAATAATCCTCCAAACAACACGAGCGGTAAGACAAATTGTAAAGCTATCATTCCCCAGCTGTTGTTACTGGGTTTGACATTTATTTCCACCGTGTTAAGGTCTATGCCTTCCTCATGTAACAATTCCCGCAACTCAGTGTAGCTCCCACCAAAGCCTGATCTAAATGTTTCTTTCCCCTCTTGATAACCCAGAATATTCCCATCATCAAGGGAGATCGCATCGATCCTTCTTTCTCTGACCATTTCTACAAATTCATCAGTCGTCACAGTTTCAACAGCGTCATTACGTTGCACAAAAACCAATATTAAGCTTATCATAGCTACGAGAAGTAGCAAATAAACGACGTTGTTAGGTACCCGTTTCATTTTCATATTCATATCGTTGACATTATAGCAAAGGCATCCTGAATGGTGAAATCACAAATCACATGATAATTGACAATGAACTATGAGAGGCTATTTGTGCGGAGGCTGAGATACATAGGTAACACTAATGGTATGGTTAGTAATGATATTAACCTAACATAAGGAGTTACCGAAATGAGGAAAACAAACAGCTATTATTTCTTTAAAGAAAGCCCATTATCTTGAAGAGCAGGTATGAAAGCTGGAGAGGGGTAGCAGACTTATCAGGCTTTACAAGCCATGAGAGGTTGAGGGTAGAATGGATGGTTTTCTATTACACAGTAGCCAAAGAGAATGTTACCCTTAGCGTTCAGCACTTCAATATTTCAAGGAAGACCTTTCATAAGTGGTTAAAACGATTTAAAGATTCCAAATACGATATCCGTAGCCTGGCTGATAGATCCAGAGCCCCCCATCATAAGAGGCACTGGCAAGTGACACTCATACAGGAAGAGAGGATAAGGCGCTTGAGAAAAAGGTATCCTTATTATGGCAAGAAGAAGCTGAAAGTTCTCTATAAGAGGAAATATTGTGAGGATATCTCAACATGGAAGATCGAGAGGGTAATCAGAATGTATAAGCTCTATCC
>JAGGZD010000064.1 GCA_021162245.1 Dehalococcoidia bacterium
ACAAGGCCAGATGGCAGTCAACCTGCTCGTGAATGGATTAGCGAACAGGATAATAGTATTAGAGCCAGTATTTATGCCAGAATTGAAACTCTAGGAAAAGAAGGCTTAATTCTAAGGGGGAATGGCATACTTGTGCCAATTAAGCGCAAGCGAAAAAAGAAAGATAAATCTATAGCTGATTTTTTTGAACTTAAACATAGAGGTAATAAATGGCGGGTGGCTACCTATTTTGATCAGAAAGAAGGCAAGTTTATCTTACTTCGCGGATGGCGTAAACATAGTCGAATACAAATAGGGGACGTAGATAAAGCCCGTGAGCTACTTGAAGAATATCTGGCTACAAAGGAGGAATAAATATGAACAGGACCCCAAGGGAAGACTTATTGGAAGATCTTAAAGATATAGAATTTGCTAAATTATACGGCGCTGAAAGCGCAAAAACGGATTTTGCTATTACGCTACTAAAGGCACGAGAAAACGCAAATCTAACCCAGAAAGAATTTGCTGCTAAGCTAGGGATTAGCCAGCCTTATATCGCAAGGCTGGAAAGCGGTGAAGCTAACCCTACACTTGGTACCATTGGGAGTATCCTGGCTATGCTTGGATTGAGGCTTGTTACAAATACCGCTTCTTTGATACCAGAACCTGAATTACCCGTTACCAATTTAGCAGGCAGCGCAGCTGATAACGAAATAGCCAATCAAGTAGACGATTTTTTACGCCAAGATCAAGAGGAACTGTATGCAAGTTCGACACATGGGTATATAAGTCAAAAGCCTAGTGAACAGCGACATGTAGCAGAGCCATTATCCTCATACGACATAGGAGAAAGATATATTATTGGAGGTGCCGTTGCATGAATATATCTAAAGGAATGCAGAAAAAATTCGTTGAAGAAATTAGATTTGTTGCTGAGCATATGGAAGCTGCCAACACAGTCCAGGAAAAAGCCTATTTATTTAGCGCCATGCCCGGCATGGCGCAACGGATAGTGAACTTTGAATATGATCCAGAGCTTGTATTCATTCATCAGGTTGGGCAACTGGTACATAACACGATCAATGCCTGGTTGTCCTCTATTGCTACTAAACAAGATATGGGTGGTGCGATGTCGGAAAGAATATTTTCTGAGCTCGTAGCTGTGTTAGAAAAGATGGCAACTAGCATAGAACAAGGGCAAAATACGTATTACGCTCTTCAGAAAATGGTGAATCTTGCATATAGTACGACTGGCAACGGACGGTATCTTTACTTGAAAGGACTTCTGAAGATATAGCTTAGAACGACAATAGTTGAATATGCCATTACCAGTTAACTGGGCAACCCCTGGAGATTTTGTAACACTATTCCAGTATTTCTGGCAAATGGGATTTCCTAAGTGATCCTTTGAACGGCGAAGATGCTTACAGAGATTGTTTGACATAAAGTTTACAGGAGGGAGAAATGAGAATGGAAAAGCCTTTGGCTGGTGCCGATGCAGCCAGCCCTGACATTGGTGGAGCCTGCACTACTATTCTGGCGATAGGGAAAGCAGCGAGGGATGGGGAGACCCTTTCTGGCCAGGTTGAAGAACTCTTCAGCATGACGCCGAGATTCGCTGTCGATATCCTGGTGAGCGAGAAAACAGGAATTAAACTCATTGGCCCTGCTGAGCCTCGCTGGATATGCCCTGCCCTGCATTACCTTAATAGCTGTGGCGTTGCCCTTCAAAGCAATGCTCGCTCTAATAAGTATCCTGAACAGAGCGATATGCAAAAATCGCTTTACGGTCGCGAAGGCATGAGAATACTGCAGGAGGCACATACAGCCAAGGAGGCAAAAGATATAGCCGAGGAAATAGCCCGAACTGGTGGTTGCCAGCCCTGGATTCCAGGAGGCTCTTTTGGAGGAGGTTCCAGGACTTTTGCCGATAAGGATGAGGCTTATATAGTAGAAGGCTTTGGCCCAGGGAAATATGCCGTTGTTGGCCCTAAGAGAGATACAGCTTTTGCCCATGCGAATTATGTTATCTCTCCGCAACTTAAGCAGTCGGAAGTAACTCCCGTAGGCATTCGTCGAGCAAAGAGGGCTCAGGAGCTATTGGATCAGAGGCTGGAGGCAGCGCCCAGCGTAGCTTGCCCCACGGGAGCAGGGTCGCTCACGCAAGCATACTTCTTCCGCATTCTTAGAGATCATCAATATGGCTTTGACCAGACATATGCCTACGATGACAGGGGGAATATATCCGGCTGGGGTTATGCTACTACAAACCAGTTTGCTGTGGTCAGTGCTATTTCAGTTAATTACCCTGATCTGCTCAGTACCTGGTGGGCGACCCCTAATTTTGCGCCGTTTAGCCCGTTTATCCCTTTCTTTATCGGCATTAACCAGGTTCCGCCATCGTTTGCTGTGGGGAAAACAAACCGGACGGCGATTTTCCATGAGCTGGTTACTGCGATTGGATACAATCTCAGCTATGCAGACAAAGTGCAGCAATTCTGGGAAGCCTTTGAATTTCAAACCCTGCGTGAGATGTTCTACCCCTGGGGTGGGGTAGTGGCAGAGGCTAAAACTGCGATGAAAGCGGGAAACAGAAAAAAGGCAGAGGACTTATTGTATGAATTTACCAGTAAGAAGTGTGAGCTGGCTTTGACCTACGCCGCAGAACTAAGAGAAAAGGTGAAGAGCGACTGCCTCGTGGAGCTGAAATAGGCTAAATACTGGGCTGATTATATGAGCCAGTACGGGGTATTGATTCCTGCTGGTGCCTGGTATAGACTGAGGCCAGACAATGGTTAAGATATTACATACAGCTGATATCCACCTTGGCTGCGAATTTCCTTTCCTGCGCGAAAAGGGTGTGGAACACAGAAACCAGCTTCTTAAAACTTTTGAGAAAATAGTTGATTTAGCCATAAGTGAGGATGTTTCCCTTCTTCTTATCGCTGGCGACCTTTTTAACACTAATCGTGTGCACGGAATCATTATCAGGAATGTATTAGCCGCGTTCAAAAAGCTGGAGGGCAAAGGCATCCGCGTATGCATTATTCCCGGAACCCATGATATTTATGACGAGGATTCCATATACAGGTTCGTAAATTTCCCCTCAAACGTTACAGTGTTTACTCCTGCGCACGAGCGTGAATTTTATGAAGACCTCGATTTGACAGTATATGGCGAGGTTTTTGATGGCAGGTATGTAAATGAAAGCCCTATCCATCGGCTGTCTTTGTCCGAAGACTCAAAATATCATGTTGGCATGGCTCACTGCTCTATCAAAATCGAAGGTTGGGTCGAAAAAGATGCCCTGTTGCTTGGCAGAGACGAGATAGCGAACTCGGGGCTTGACTATCTTGCCCTGGGGCACTGGCATTCTTTTCAGGACTTCAGCCAGGGGAATACGAAAGCGTTCTACTGCGGGGCGCCCGAACCTGTATCCATGGACCAGGAAGGCGCAGGAGATGTGGCCATGGTTACCATACGCGAAAAGGGAGATATCACAGTCGAGCCGATTCGTGTAGGCGCCAGGCAATTCGCTAAACTAACTATAGATGTTGGCTCCGTCAAGTCCATGGCAGATATTGTCCCGCTGGTTGAAGCTAAGGCCGACCCGAATCTGATTCTGGAACTAACGCTGAAGGGACTCTGTGGCATGGACTATGAACTGAACCCACAGGATATAGAGGATGAACTGGGCGGTAGATTCTTCTGCCTTCGAGTTGTGGACAAGTCGCACCCCAGGTTGGAGGAAGTAGCGCTTGAAAATATCCCCGAAGAAACGGTAAAAGGCAAGTTCATAAAAATCATGCGGGAGAAGATAGAGTCGGCTGATAATGAAGAGGACAGGGAGCTTTATGAGGAAGCTTTGAAATTGGGCTTTGCCTGCCTGCAGGGGCGTACACAGGTGATAGAGTGATACTTAAAAGAATAACAGTTAAAAGGCTCAAAGCTATAAGGCAAGATAAGACCATAGATTTTTCCCCAGAGCTGAACATCATCAAGGGGAGCGATAACGAGGCAGGGAAATCCTCGTTACGCGTAGCGATTACCAAGGCGCTATTCCAGGACCCGACTACTTCTCAAAAGGAAGTACTTGGATTGACAAGCTGGGGTACAGACGAGCCATGGGAAGTTGCCCTCGAATTCGACAGCGGCTCGGAATCTTATCGAATAAGTAAAAGTTTGAAAGATGGCTCATGTGAGCTTACTCGCAGCGGTTCAGGTGAACGTTCCGTCACCAACAAAAAGGCTATCGCCGCCAGCATAGCCAGAATTACCGGCTGCCCAACGGAGACTTTTTTCGAAAGCACAGCATGCATCGGGCAGGACGAATTGATAAGGCTCATCCCGCCTGGCACGACAAAGAGCGAAGAGAAGAAGGTATTTGGAACGATAACTCAAAGGTTGCAAGCCACAATCAGTGGGTCGGAAGAAACAGATGTCAAGGCTATTATCGACAGACTCTATGACAAAACACACAGGAAAAACGCCAATGGCCCCTATGCCAGGATACAGCAAATCGCAGATAAAATTGCAGGCCTGCAGCGTGGTAAACCTGAGCAAGAAGAAAAAATCGACAGGGTGATGGAAAACAGGAGGGAATTAGACAGAGTTAAAAAAGAGCTGGCTAAAATAAGTGGAGAGTTGCCTGTTAAGCAGCAACTGGCTGAGAAGAACGTTAAGATACTGGGGTTGCAGGAAGATATCAAAAGAGATAAGACCCAGTACGGCAATTTCAAGAGGGCGAAGGAGCTTAAGGCGAAGCTGGATGACATGGAGGAGAAATCAGGGGAATTTAGCTGTTTCGCTGGAGCAGAGGAGAGGATGGAGCAACTGGCTGATGCGGAGATGGAGCGCGAAGATTTAAGAAAACAGAAGGCGGGCTTACAGGACGAGCTGAGGGCGCTCGCAAAGCGAAAGCCTCCCTTTTGGATACTTATATCAGGGGGGGCTCTGCTGGCGGGGGGATTGGCAGGTGCGTTTGCCAACAAGCACCTGGGCATTGTGGCGGATGCAGGAGGTCTTTTGTTGGCGCTTTGGCTAATTCTCCAGATGGTGTGGAGACGACAGGACAAGTTGATACGGGAAAGGACAACACAAATAGAAGAGGCTGATCAGGAGAAGGGCAAAACGATAAAGGAATTGCTGGAATCTTTTGGGTTTTCGGACTATGTAGAATATCACAGGCGGCTTAAGGAGTATGTGGAGGGGAAAGAGAAAGCGAGAGAACTACGAAATAAGCTAAGTGGAATACTGGGCGACAAAGAGTGGAGGGAATTCGAGGAGGAGAACGAAGACCTGGATATGCGAGCGACTGCCAATGGGAAAGAACTTCAGCAGCTTCTCCCATTCAAGAAGGAGCCACACGAGCTACAGAAACTGCAAAATGAAGTCTCCACATTGCAAGGTAATAAGGAGTCGTTGAAGAGGGAAGAAAGTGCTATTGAGCGGTTCTTTGAATTTACTGATGTAGATACGGACCAGTTAGCCAGCATAGAAGAACAACTGGAGTGGTTGGAGAAAGAGCGGGCATTCTGGGAAAGAAAGCAGAGGGTATTTGACATAACACGTGAAGCTCTTGAAGAAGCTCGCAAGCAAACTCTTTCCAAAGCAGCTCTTGCGATGGAAAGCGGCCTTGGCGGATATATATCCGCCATAACCAATGGGAAATATAGCAGAGTTAAAATAAGTGATGTGGACCTGTCTATCGAAACTTCCCCTCCTGAGAAAGAAGGATGGGTGAATGTCCTGGAGCTGAGCAAGGCAACGCAGGACCAGTTCTATATCTGTGCCAGATTCGCACTGGTAAAGCTGGTTACGGAGGGGAAAGCTCCACCTCTCCTGCTGGATGACCCTTTCGTTAATTTCCATCCTAAGAGGCTGGCCAGGATGATTTCGTTGCTTCAGGAGCTGGCTAAGGAAAATCAAATCCTGCTGTTTACCGCCAGCGATGCCTATGATGGGTGTGGCAATATAATATCGATTGGATAGTTACCAGCTTATCTCTTTGTGGCTACGAGTCTGGATGCACTAAGAAAAGGCTGCGTATGTTTAAACTAACACTGGATGTTTGACTGATAGTCGGTGCTATGTGGGCAGCTCCCATGGTGAAAGAACTTCTGCCTCACCGTCGGTGATGGCGATGTCTTTTTCAAAGTGCGCAGAGAGGCTGCCATCGGCGGTAACGACTGTCCAGCGATTATTCTTAACCTTGGTTCGCCACCCTCCGGCATTCACCATCGGTTCAAGTGCGAAGGTCATTCCTTTTCGCAGGACAGGGCCGTGTCCTGGTGGCCCAAAGTTTGGTACCTGGGGGTCTTCATGCATATCTCTCCCTATACCGTGTCCTGTATATTCACGTACGACTGAGAAGCCCCTTGATTCTACATAATGTTGAATAGCGGCTGATATATCGCTCAGGTGTGCTCCAGGTCGGGCAGCAGCAATTCCAGCCTCAAGGGAACCCCTTGTTGCTTCCATAAGCTGCTTTGCCTGATGGCTGATTTTACCTATACCTATGGATATAGCAGCATCACCATGAAAACCATCGACGATGGCGCCAAAATCCAGGGAGACGATGTCGCCATCATGAATTATTCTATCACCGGGGATACCATGCACTACCTCGTCATTTACTGATACGCAAAGGCTGGCAGGAAATCCTCCGTAGCCTTTAAACGATGCCGTAGCTCCACACTTTGCCAGCTCTTTTACTGTAATATCATCGAGTTGACGCGTTGTCATCCCCGCCTTTGTCTCTTTAGAGAGTGTCTCCAGGATGGAAGCAACAACCATTCCTGCCCGCCGCATAGCGTCGATTTCACCGGGGGATTTAATAATTATGGCCATTGTTGATTATATTGTCATTCTCAGTTTATATGCTGGATTTTGTTCAAAAGCAGGCTGGAGAGCCTGCTTGAAGAAATTCACAGACGGTCGATATTCTAACATAATTGCCAGTTTTTATTCTGGAAATGAAGAGATTTATGATAGCAAAAGACTTTATTTTTCTGATTACAGGGTTACATGGGCGAAGCCAAATGATGAGGGTGATTCTATCTGTTGTGGCTCCAGCTATTTTGGGTGAAGGGTGGACATGGCGTGTTGATAAGCCTGTGTCTTGAGGGAGTCGATATTGCCTATTACTATCTCTTTATCAGAGCGGAGAAACACCAGCACCACTTGCTGTACTGCTTTTCCCGTAACTTTACTTAAGGCAAAGGCGTAAATCCCTGCCTGCAAAGCGTATTGCTTGTGGTCTTCCAGCAACGTCGCTTCGTTATCTATTACGTCTGTCTTGTAATCGGCTATTACAAAGCCGTCGTCGTCTTCGAA
This sequence comes from Dehalococcoidia bacterium, assembly GCA_021162245.1. Taxonomy (GTDB): domain Bacteria; phylum Chloroflexota; class Dehalococcoidia; order GIF9; family AB-539-J10; genus JAGMDB01. The sequence goes on from JAGGZD010000064.1 coordinate 7,315, forward strand.
AAGCAGGTCGATAAAACCCTCCATTCGTTCCTCTCCCAGTGGTACGCTAACAAATACCTCGCGGTAATATCGCCCGGAAGCTATAGCGCGTTTGACTACTGCTGAGTCGAGCCCCCTGTGTGCCAGCTCTGCTACTTCCTGCCAGCGGTTTGTTATGCCTTCGACTGCTGCCTGCGCTTTGCTCATCTGTTCCAGCCCTGCTGCTGTAACCAGGTCCACGCTTTGCAGGACGCTATGAACAGCACGCCCCATGCTCGTGCCGCCGCGACCTCGTCGGTATGGGACTTCTCCTCTCTCGGCTTCTTCCTTGTCCATACGTACAATGGTAGTCACTGCTACTGCAGCTGGCAGTGATGCTTTCTGCAATACGATTCCCCTGTGTTCCAGCCAAGCATCTCTATCGGCCTCGGTGTCCACCACCGTATCTTTAGCAACTTTGGCCGGGGATTCCGTACGTATATTCAATGGGGGTAAGGGAATTTCATGCCACAGCTCTGCTTTGCTTGAGCATAGGTGGTTGATTACTGCTGCGGGCGATCTCTGATTTCTCGTTGAATGAAACAGGCTTACAACGAGATGGTCTCTGGCCCTGGTCGTCGAAACGTACATGAGCCGTATGCCTTCGGCTTCCTCCGCCAGGTTTTGTTGCTCCTGGGCGTTTTCATAGTTGCCTGTGCTAAAAGCTGAATCCCTGGGCCCGATGCTTACCTCTACCGAGTGATTTCTGCGGTCGAAAATAACCGGGCTGGTCTTGTGTACTGGCTGGCTGCCGATGCCTGCCAGTATAACGATAGGAAATTCCAGGCCTTTAGCACCGTGTATAGTCATAATTCGAACAGCGTCTTCGTCGGTTTCAGGTGTGGGAATTTCTACCATGCGGGCATTTTCACTGGCCTGGCGCTCTATCCAGTCCAGGAAAGAACGGAGGGAATTCCCCCCAACTCGGGCAAAGGCTCGGGCGCGTTCTACTACGAAGCGCAGTCGGCGCAGCCGCTCACGGGGCCTTGCCCTTCCGAAGCATACTTCTGCCATGCGACGTTCGCGTATAAATTTCTCTATCAGTTCGTCGAGTTGTGTCCATGTGCGTTCCTGGTGGTAGCGGTAAAGCGTATCCAAGGCATCCCTTACCGGCCCTTTTGCTGTGCCGGGCGCAATGTAGTCCAGATGTCCGCCATTTTCCACGAACTGCAGGAGCTCCACGTCGCTACAGCCGAAGGCAGAGGAACGTAACGCTGCAACCAGGGCTACCTGATCGGCGGGCGAGTCGATAGCGCGTAAGCATGCCAGTGTTTCTCGAACGTCCTGGGTGCCCAGTACCAGTGATTGGCTTTCCACGCGGTAGGGAATATTTGCTGTTCCTAAGGCACGTTCCAGCGCCTGGAGGTTGGTCCGTGTTGGAATGAGAATACATACGTCTTTGTAGTTGGCACTGCGTAGTTCGGTTTCTTGCTCATCGCGCACCATCCATGGAGCCGATTTTATGTTCTGGAGCACGGCGGTAATTGCTGTTGCCTCCTGCCGCCGAATCGAGGCCGCCCTTCCTGTGCTGGGCTTGCCGAACCAGTGCACTCCCAGTGGTGGGGTTGCTTCAGGGGGAGTCCACCTGGCGGTGAGTTCTAGATAGGGTGACTGTATCCCTGGCATACCCTGCCCCATCCACTGGCTGAAAACGAAGTTCACCCAGTCGATAATGCTTTCCTGCGAGCGGAAATTCTGCGTAAGTGGGACGGCATTGCCTCCCATTAGGTCATGTACCTGCTCTACCGCAGCTATGTCAGCGCGGCGAAAGCGATAGATGGATTGTTTTGGGTCGCCCACTACGAATAGTTTACCCGAAGCAAGCTTTGCGACAGTCCAATCTGCGTTATTGGCAGGGGAATCAGCATTGTTAGTTGGAATTTCGGACAGGAAGAAGGCTATTTCTGCCTGTATTGGGTCGGTATCCTGGAACTCGTCGATGAGGATGTGGGTAAAGCGTTGCTGGAAGTGGGCTCTTATGTTGGGATTATCCCGAATCAGGTCTCGTGCCCATACCAGGAGGTCGTGAAATTCTGCCTTGCCGTGCCGTCGCCGTTCCTCGACATAATCCAAAGCGAAGCGGCGCAGGCTTTCGAGCAGTGGCATGAGAATAACTCTGCGAACAGCGTCCACCTCTTTATTTTTTGTGCTCTCGAGTTCTGCAAGGAGCGTTTTTAATTCCTTGCAGCCGTTTATATCCGTTGCTGGATTGGTGTCCCAGTCGGATTGCTTGCCTCTGGAGAAGGATAGTTTACCCCACCTGGTTAATACAGATAGAGCAGCATCGCTGTCAGCATTGAGGGTGGCTAAGCGGTCTCCAAGCTCAGCTAATCGGGTGGAGTAGCTGGCCAGCACGTCATCTGGCCCATTGATTGCCAGCGGCAGCAGCCTGCGAATTTTGCCGGCGGCCTGGATGACCTGGCGCACTGCTTCCTTTGCTGGTTCTGGTAGTAGAGGGAAGCTAGCTGGCAGCAGGTCGTAGTTGTCGTGAAATGCCTTAGCCACCGTTTTGAGGCTCTCCAGGTGCAATCCCATGTTAAGAGCCCTTTGCAGGTGAGGAGCCATTGTTTCAGAATCCAGGGCTTCATCGAGCCACTGCTGCCAGCGTTCCTCGAAGTTGATGTCTGCCTCGATTTCTTCTGTCACTTCATAGTTGGGAGGCAGGCCGGCCTCGAGTGGGCATTCCTTCAGTAATGCGGCAGCGAAGCTGTGAAGAGTTTGTATGGAGGCATTTTCCAACCCTCGAACTGCGTTGAAGCATCGCTCCCGCTCGGCAGGGCTGTTTTTGGTGTCAATAGACTGGGCTTCAAGCTCTCGCCGAACCCTGTCTCTTAATTCAGCGGCAGCAGCTTCGGTAAAGGTGATAGCAGCGATGCTGTCCACGTTTGCTCTGCCAGAGGTTATCAGGGTAACAATGCGGGATACCAGCGCCTTTGTTTTACCTGTACCTGCGCCCGCCTGGACAAAGAGTGTCTCATCCAGCGCCGAAGCTATGCGTTCCCTCTGTGCCTGGTCGTCTGGTATAAAGTTTTCGCTCATTGCTTATCTTCCTGCTCTGGTTCTAAACTACTTAATTTAAGATATGTAGCCAGCTCGGGGTTTTGCGATTTGCGTTCCCATGACAGATCACGGTTAGCCGGGCAGATACGATCGAAATCGCAGTATCGGCAATTTTCTGCCTGGCCGTCTGTCGAACCTGGATTTGCAGGGAACAGTCCCTGTTCGATACCAGAAGCAATTATTTCTACCATTTTCTGGAATCGTGTTTCTACTTCAGATAGGGACACCATTTTCTTTTCGAACTTTCCCTTAGCGGTGGCAAACCAGTAGAGCGCTATCACTTCTGCCGGCTTGCCCAGTGCATTGCTTGCTGCCAGCGCATACACAGGGAGCTGCAGGTGCCGCCCGCCTCCCAGCGGGTCTTTGTTCATGTCCCTGTAAAGAAAGGCGCTCCCAAATTTGTAATCCATAACTATTATCTTTGAGCGAGAGGGGTTTTCATCTACCCTGTCGATTAGCCCGCGTAGAGATACGCGAGCACCATTCGCGAGGGTAATTATCACTGGTGGAAGGTTGTTGTTCCCGGCAAAGCCGAATTGGCGCTCTACCCACAGGGGGCGTGAATTCTCCTGGGTTCGCCATCGGCTATCCGTTTCCAGCAAAGCTATAAGGTCCTGTCGCATTTCCTCTTTGGCTATTTCCCACAATAGCTGGCGACCTGTAATTCCGGATGCTTCGGCTTTCTCAAACTCCTCTTCAGCTATTCTCATCAACATTTCCCGATGTGACTGGTTCCAGCTCTGTCCGAAATCGGGCAGGCATTCCGCCTTGCGGACAGCGTTAACGAGCCGCTCCATGATATGGTGGAGAAGCGCTCCGCGATTCAGGGGTGAAATACTCATGAGTTCCTCTGGCCGTTCCAGCGCTGAGATGCCAAGAATGTCTCCCAAAAAATAGCGGAAAGGGCACACGGCCCACCGTTCCAGCCTGGTGGGAGAAAATCGGTTGTCCTGTGGAAGACCCAGGCGCCGGCTCTTGCCCGCCAATTCGGATAATCGTCCATCCCATGCAGTGAAGTTGCTTCCTCTCCGTCCCTTTTCCATTTGCAGGGCGCGGTATCCCGGACTGCCCTTCTTCATCAGGAAATGGCGTTCCAGGCTATAATTTTTCTCTCGCCACCTGGCGATGCTCGACATATCATAGTCATGGCTGTCGGCAGGAGCCAGGGTAGTTGCGTATTCCAGGCTATGTTGTGAAGAGTGTATCAATGAGAGCCATTGCTCTGTCTCCAATTTCTCGATGCCGTCGGAGTTTACAGGAGCGTTGTGCAGGCGGCTGGCTTCAGCCACGAACCATGGTGAGGGATACTGGCCGCGTTGCGATGAGGTATCCGCTCTGGGATAAGAGAGAATTTGCTTCTGCCCTGCTGCCAGAGCTGCCAGGAAGAGGCGTCGTTCCTCTATGTGTCTGGATTGACGCAGTGGCAGGTTCTCAGTATCCTGCAATGTTTTACGCAGGCGGTCTGGCAATACAGGGTCATCCGGTGTAGCAGGAGGAAAAGCTCCCTCCGTCATGCCCACGATGTATACGGTTTCGAAATCCATTGCCTGTGCAGCGGCTAGCGGAGCCACGAACACGCCTGCGCCGGTTATCCCGCTCCGTCCCGAAGGAGATTCCAGGATGTTGTTAAGTATCAGGTGGAAGCTTGCCAGGTCAGTTCCCCCGGGTATTAAGTCGTCAAGTGTTTTCAGTTCGCCCAGTAATGTCATAATTCGTTCATAACTATTCTGGTGTTCCTGTGGCCACCCGATTGGGTGGTGCGCATATTTTTTCACTAAATTACTGGCCCATTTTGCATAGGCGCTCCACAGGCTTCCGTTAGATGGTGGAGAGACGGAGAGCAAATCCTTGATGAAGATGGCCAGGTGGTGGGCTGAGTCTCTCTGTTTGTGGAGTCCTTTGAGTTGAGCGGGACTTGCCTCTTCAAGGCTATCCAGTATGTCTATTCGCTTGTCCAGTCCGTCGCAGTAACGTGTCAATCGTTCCTGCCACTGTGAGGCTCCCTTAATAATGCCGAGTTCTCGTGAAATGACCTCCCAGTGGGCAAGCTCCTTTGATGCAAGTTCACCGTCAATGCTGGACTTGACCGGAGCTTCAGCTATCCAGCGCATAACGCTGGCTCGGGCAAAATCACTTCCAATCGCTTCCAGAAGATAAACCAGCAGTTTGCCAGCAGGGGTGTCCCTCAATGACGTTGCATCCGGGCCTGCAACAGGTATGCCAGCCATGCGTAGCTGGCTCTGGGCCAGGAATGCGTATGGGTCTCTCTGTCGATACAGGATTGCCACTCTGTGGAAAGGCAGTCCCTCTTCGGCCTGGCGAATAATATGCCGTATTATCCAGCGTATTTCTTCCTGGGCATCGGGGGCTATCAGCAGGTGGTGAACGACGTTGCTTCCCCTGGGTAGTTCCCGTGGAGATTCAGCCTTTCCCAGGGCTGGCTTAAGTCGATTTGCTGCCAGTAGCGTTAACGCATCGCTTTCGGGCTCGCTGTTAAGCCCCAGTATCGCTGCGCATCTCCCTGTATCGCTCAGCGCTGCCACCATGGCGAGCTCGCCTGGCGAGAAATCAGGCACCAGGTGAAATATGATAAAACCCAGGTCCTTGAGAATACTGCTTGCTGTTCCTTCCTGAATAGCCGCAGCGGCAGCCAGGGAAAGTTCCTCTCTATCGTAATGGTTATCAAGTAAATCGCGAAACAGGCGGTACCACTTTACAATCTGGGCACGAAGGGGGTCTATCCCTTCGATGTTATCCAGTTCGGCTTCCGATAATCTGCCCAGGTCTCTGAAAGTGTATCTGAGAGATGAGTGCAGCCCGGGGTGTTCTGCTACGTTGCCGAGAGGGTCATGTCCGTGCATATCCCTGGCGAAATGGCGTATGGCAGCCAATTCCATGATGGGAGATAGCGGCGTTTTTCCTTTTTCAGCGAGACTGGGAGAGCCCAGGTATTCAGCGAGCCTTGGCGCTATCATGAAGCGCACGTTTACCAACCCTTTTTTCCTGTTTAAACTGCGGCGCAGCGATAATCCTGCATACTGGGTGGGCACAACGACAGTTATTGGTGCAAGGGCGTCATCACTTTTTGCCTCTGCGATTAATTGAGCCAGGCGCTCTCGCGCCGGCATGCCATATTTTTCCAGGTAAAGACGTGAAGCAAGCATATACACCCTCTGCTGTCTCTCAGTTGTTATTTCTCGGTTTAAAATTGATTGGCACAGGTGTGCTGTCAGTTTGAGTATTGCACAGTTAATGACTTCTTAGCAAGGGGATAGAGCTTACCACGATATCGCCCTGTGTTGTGATGCGTTTCATCTGCCACGAGTAGAAGAAATATTTTAACTGTCCGAAAAGGCGGATTTTGCATTCCGCAGTGCTCATCTATTGTCTTCAGAACAATGGGCTTTCTTTTAGAGAAGTAATAGCTGCTTGGTTTCCTCATTATGGTAGCTCCTTCAGAGGCTCATTGAAGGGTTGGCGTTGTCTCTAATTACAATCTGAATTAGTATATCCCCAGAGTGGTTATCAGTTAGCTGCAAAGCGTTGCTTAGTCTTACTACAGCCCCATCTCTTACTCCAGCAGGCACTGATACCTCCAGTCTTCTGCCTTTCCTGGTTAACATCTTTGTGGTGCCAATCCTTGCTTCCTCAGGACTAACTGCAAATTCGTAGCGTACAGGTTTGGTTTTCTGGGTAGCATATCGTTCAGCAAGGATAATGGGGGTATTCTGTTTTTCTTGTACCCATCACTCTCGGTATTGTTGTTTCACCGTAGGAATGCTTGCAGCTCCTATAACACCAGCTAACACATACCCGAGAAAGGGAGCTACTAGAAACAGGCCTCGCACCGAGTAACCAATAAATGCGCAGCTAGCGCCCAAGAGAAGGAACACCATGACACTCACGACTTGCCGGAACCCACCCTGATGGGCAACATACCGTAAATTAAGATACGCAAGCCCACATGAAACACCATAGAGAACAACCCACATAAGCCAAGCAAATGGACCCCATAATATCATAATGAATCACCGTTATTGGCTATCGTGCCTAGCCATAGTTTGAGTCTTCTTCACTCCCTACCGCCTGAATATTATCCTATAGAGACTAGCGGTGATTGTCAATAACCTGTGTTGGTGCGGAGGCTGAGATACATGGGTAAAACTCATGGTTCGCAGTACTAATTGACCTTGGTCTACCTTTAGCCCATGAAGAGCTTAATCTCAGGCTAACTGAATGGCTTATAGAATATAATTTCAATCGTCCACACCAACTACCTGGCTATCTTACCCCTGTGGAGTGTATTGAAAGGGAACTTGCTAATAACCTTAATCCAGTGTTAGCTATGTGGTCAGCCAGTACAATAATTTGATAGGAAACTTATATTGGTATAGAATGAATTGTGATCCCACTATTTGACTTTGTTTCGTAATGTACCGATGAAAAAAACACTTCTACCATGGACAACTGCAGTTCAAATGGAAAATGCGACGAACCTAGAGTTCTATATCCAGCATGGCAAAGAGGAGCGGTACCTTGAATACAAGCGCTCAATGGTATGGATTGGTAATCTTACCACCAAAATAAAGATTGCCAAAGCAATGATGGCAATGTCTAACTTGATAGATGGTGGAGTCATAGTGGTTGGGATGAAGGAGTCCCCAAGGGGAGTCTGGGAACCGGAGGTTATGACTGATGAGCAAATCGCCTCGTTCAACCAAGACAACATAGCTCAATGGGTCAATGATCATGCTGTTCCAGCCGTTCAATTTACAGTTGAGCCATTCACGCTAGATACCAACAAATTCGTCATAATCAAGGTCAGCGAATTTGATAGTTATCCAACGGTATGCCGGAAGCAAGCAAAGCAGGGAGGAGAAGCACTGGTAGAAGGAGCAATATATTATAGGAGCAATTCTAAAAACGAATCTGCGCCTATCTCGCATGAAGAGGATATGAGACAGCTAATCACACGAGCTACGAACAAAAGAGTTAATTGTAAAATCAAACGCTTTCGAGAGTTAGGATTCGTAGCTCCTTTGCCTTCACCACGAGAAGATGATGCCCTCAAGTATGCGCAGGAAAGAGAAGGTCGATGAGTAACGAAGAACTACTAGATGAAATAAAATCTCGGGGTTATTGGCGAGTTGAGATACGCTCAACTGAGTATCAGGAGAGGAGGTTGCCATCTAGACGTGCAATTGAGGACTCAATCAATAAAGCTACGGTGTCACTAAGAGGTTGGCCATATCCATATTTCTCTACTGACAAAGCTCTTTATGATGGCAAAGCACTAGAAGGTAAGGTTGATTGGGGTTATCACAAGGAGTACTGGCGGTTATACAAAAGCGGTCAATGGCTTCACTATTTAGCCTTAGATGGAGCATGGATATCGCGTAAAGAAATTTTCAAGGGTAGGTCACCTTTACCTACGCAACACTCTGGCTATCTTCATGTAAGGGGAGACGTACTTTTCACATTAACTGAAATTCTTCGCTTCGCTATGGGACTGGCGCAGTGTGGTGTCTTGGATCCTACTGCTTTTCTGTCTATCCAACTCCACAACACTCACGATTATATGTTGTACGAGAACCCCGGACGCCCGTGGTTTTTCATTCATGAATATGTGAATTCATTGACTACACCTATTGGAGAAAATGAAAGGGTCCCAGTTGGTGAGCTATCCCTTGTTGTCAATCAACTGGCATTGGAGACAGCTACCAAAGTGTTCGAGGTCTTCAATTGGGTCCCTGGGGAAGCTGGAGAGCGAATGTTGGCTGAAGAACAAAAGAAACTCATCGAGCGAAGGCTATAGAGGTAATCAAATCTATCCAGACCTAGAGCTGAACTAAGTGGGCGATTCCTGTTCCCTATATGGTCGGCCTGGACACCGCACAACACGAGTTTGACAAAATCAGGTGATACTACTACCATAATAACAGCTCATCTGCCATGTGTAGAAGGAGTAACGGTGCCGTCTCGTTGAGGCGGCGTCAGTTGTTTTTGGTACTCTTCATATTCTCTCAGCAGTTTCTCTTATGCGCCTTTCCTATCTCTCAGTTTAACATCGACTGGCATAGCTGTGCTGTCAGTTTGAGTATTGCACAGTTAATGGCTTCTTCGCAAGGGGGTAAAGTTTGCACCTGGCTATCAAGTCTGTAGCAGTAATGCGCCCAATTTTTGGAGTGCTTCCGCAATAGTGCTGCCCGGCAGTTTGCAAACCAACTCAGCTTCTCGTGCTCGCCAATCCAGGTTTTTCACCTGGTCGGACAAAACTGCCCCTCCGACGGCCATACCATGGGGAATAAGAACCTCAAAAGGATAACCTTTGATTTGCTTTGTGATGGGGCATAGAATAGCAAGCCCGGTCTTACCATTGTATATCTCTGGTGAGAGGATAACTGCTGGCCGACGCACGGATTGTTCGTGTCCAGACTGGGGATTTAAAGTGATCCAGACGACATCGCCGCGGGCGGGAACATATGACCTGTCTTTTACCATGCCTCTTTGCCGGTTGCTGAACCTGTATCGATTTCCCGATGGATGTTATTCTCCGTGACCTGTTTTAGTAATTGTTCGAGAGATATAGTCGATTTTGGAGCAGGAGTCACGATAAGTCTTCCATTTTCCAGTAGCATATCGACAGGCGCACCACGGGAGAGACCTATTTCTCTGGCGAATGGTTTCGGGATGCGTAATGCCAGGCTATTTCCCCACTTCTGTATGCGGTTTTGCATTAGAGTACCTCTACAAATGTATCTACAAAGATGATACACCAGGTTGCCATAATTTTCAAGCCTGTGCCTCTTCTATCCGATATCTGCTCTCTGCGTAAAATCTGCTAATAGTAATTGAATTGACATGAACCAGGAAGGTATGGTCGGCGGCTTTCGCTGGGATGAACCCCGCCACTACAATAAAACTCCCTGTTCTCGTGTGGTGGAGAGGGCAGCAGGGGATAAAGGACTGGCACTGGTTATTGATGCTTCCAAACCTGTATAATCAGTCGGGCTACGGACTTAAAATGCTTGGCGTTTCAAATATATCCAAATCTTATGGCGAACAAATCCTGTTCAGCGATGTCACCTTTAACGTTGGCGTGAGGGACCGTATATGTATAATAGGGCCGAATGGCTCTGGAAAAACGACGTTATTTGAAATCATCGTGGGAAATGTGAGCCCCGATGGGGGCAGCATAACCAGCCGGAAAGGTGCCAGCATCGGATATCTAAAACAGGACATCAGCCCCTCGTCAGGGAGACTATTGCTTGAGGATGTTGCCAATGCTTCAACCAGGATAGGTGGACTGGCTCAGCGGATTCAGCTTCTTCAGCAAATGCTGGCAGAGGGAGTGGAGGAGAAAGATTCGTCGAAGCTTCTGCGCGAGTTAGGCGAATTGCAGTATAGATTTGAGGCGGCTGGTGGCTACGATGCCGAACATGAAGCCGGTATTGTCCTCTCCGGGCTGGGGTTTGCGGAATCGGATTTCCATCGACCTTTAAGTGATTTCAGTGGTGGGTGGCTGATGCGCGCCACGCTGGCTAAGCTCCTCCTTCTCAATCCTGACCTGCTTCTGCTTGACGAGCCGACAAATCACCTGGACCTGGAATCCTGTATCTGGTTCGAGAATTACCTCAGAGCTTATCGGGGTGCGGTTCTGCTTACTTCGCACGACCGGGCATTCTTGAATCGGGTGGTAGGCAGGGTGTTAGCCATCGAACAGGGTAAAATTATATCTCATCGTGGCAATTATGATAGCTTCGTTGTGGCACGCCAGAAGGAACTTGAGGTAATTCAGGCTACGGCAGAGAGGCAGGAGTCTAAAATCAGGAGGGAAATGCGATTCATTGAGCGATTCCGTGCCAAGAATACCAAGGCCACACAGGTTCAAAGCCGCATAAAACAACTTGAAAAAATGGATAGAGTAGTGGTTCCAAGGGCAACCAGGAAGATGCATTTCTCATTTCCAGAGGCAGCTAGGGGTGGGCAAGAAGTCATCGCTCTCAAGCATATCCGCAAGTCATATGGTTCAAATGTAGTTTACCGCGACCTCAACCTCGTACTTGAGCGAGGGGATCGAGTGGCATTGGTGGGCCCCAATGGTGCCGGGAAAACAACGCTGCTCAAGATTCTGGCAGGAGTGCTCCCCTTTGAGAAAGGAGAGCGTCGGCCAGGATACAATATCAGCACTGCTTACTATGCTCAGTACCAGCTTGAACTTCTGAATCCTGAGAATAGCGTTATCGGCGAAATGCAATATGTGGCCCCAGATGAACAGGAACAAAGGCTGAGGGGTATTTTAGGGGCTTTCCTGTTTAGCGGGGATGATGTATATAAGAGAATCTCTGTCCTCTCCGGTGGGGAGAAGAGTCGCCTGGCGATAGCCAGAATATTGACACAGCCAACGAATTTCCTGTTAATGGACGAGCCTACCAATCACCTTGATATTGCCTCACGGGAGATACTTGCTGATGCGCTGGAGGCTTATGGCAGGACTCTTTGCTTCATTACGCATGACCGAACCCTGATTCGGCAAATAGCAAACAAGATTATTGAGGTGAAGAATGGTGTGCTTCAGGTATTCTCCGGAAATTATGATGAGTATCTTGCTTGGAAGAAACATGCGACTGGGAGAGGTTCAAAACCCGCTCAAGCCGGGAAAGCGAGCATAGGTAAAACCAGTGTCAGTAAGCCTGACGCCACGAAGAGGAAATTGACAAAAGACAGGTTGCGGCGGCGCAAGATAATCGAGGGCGAATTGAGGAATCGGTATTTTCGCAAAAGCGCTCCCATCAGGGAGAGAATTGAAGAAATCGAAGCTGAGCTTGCCGGACTTGAAGAACAGTTTAGAGAAACTGAGGTTTTATTTTCCAACTCAGAACATTACAGCGACAGCACGCGAGTTGTCGAGACTATCGAGAAACATCGTAATCTAAAGAAGAACATCGATGCACTCAACGCAGAGTGGGAGCGGCTTTCCAGCGAGGCGGAGAGGATAAGGCGGGAGTTTGAGGAGGCGAAGAATAACATCGAAGTCCCGCCACGTAAGCAGGGATAAATTCTGCCGCTACTTTACCTGGTTATGCGTTCGCATTGTAGGGTTGGGGATTGTCACTGGCCGAAGTGGAAGTCTGAACGAAGAGAGAACAGCTATCCCTCTTTGTTCTTCAAAAAACCCAGGAAATCCTGCTTTAGTTGGGGATACAGTATTGCACCTTTAAAATTCTTGGGAATCCTGGCAAAGCGCAGGTAATCAGGCCTGGCTCCCTTGGAGACTGACTTTCTCGCCTCTTTCAGGAAACTGGACTCCAGCCGTTGTCTGCTGGTATCATCGACATCATCGGATAATTCAATTGTCACGCAACAGGAATCTTCGTGCTCGCTTTCCAGCCGAATGCCAACTACAGCCAGCTGGAATGTTTTGGGCGGCAGGTGATAGAAAGTGGATATGAATCCTGCAAGCTCTTCTGCCAGCTGTGGATAGGCATAGTTGGCGCCGCCACGGATAAGAAGCTCGGAATCACGTGACACCCAGTAGTAGTCCAATTCCCCATCCTTGCCTTTCAGGGCAAATACGATGTCTCTTAAGCCAGTGTACCAGCCTTCTTTGAATACCTTTCTGGTTGTTGCTTCGTCTCCTACATAGTGGCTAAACAGGTTGCCGCCCTGTGTGAGCATGTAGCCTGCCTCTCCTGTTTCGCAGGGAACCATGTAGTCTACACTCCCTGGCTCGGTGGATTTTACTATCTTGACCCTGGTAAAGGGAAAATGTTCTCTGCCGATGTAATAACCAGCCATTTCCTTATCGTGATAGCGGTGCGACCAGCCAGCCTTCAGGGGTTCCATGCTTGCATCCTCCGATATTCCTGTGGGTGTGGCCGTTACCTGGAGGCATGCCTCGGTTGATCCAAAACGGACATGCGGGGTGCGTCCGGCGAATTTTCGTATCCTTTCAATAGTTTTCGGGCCTACTGGTGCGGAGCCAATCAGTATATCTGTTTGCCTCAAAGCTTCTTTAAGCTTGCTTTCTTCAATGGGCAATTTCCCCTGTTCAGAAAGATTATTGAGGAAGTCAATATGGCGCGAAACCATGGGGGCAATGAATAAACCTCGCTTATGCTCTACGGCGTCGGCCAGTACCTTCCAGTAGCGAGTTGTATATCTCTCCAGCAGGTGCACTACTGCCCCCTTGCGGCGGGTTGCCCAGTCGGATAAAGCCGTGGAATTCGTGTGGTGCATTGGGTTTGTGAGGAATAAATCCAGCGGAGCCGTTTCAGAAAGTCCAAAATATGTTTCGTAGGTAAGCCTGTTGATTAAATAACTGCGGTGGGAAAGACTGACTCCCCTGGGGTTGCCTGTTGTGCCGGAAGTGAAAACGATAATCCGCTCATCGTTATAATCAAGGGGGGCATAGGGCGCATTAAAAGGAAGCAACTCCGGGCCCAATTCGTGGATTGCAAGAAAAATCACTCCTGGCAGCTTGCCCTTTATATTCTCGATTCGTGGGGCGAAGGCTGCATCATAGATGCAGATTTTTGCTTCTGTGATTCTCGCTTTGTAGATGATGCGGTCATCATCATCCGCCTGCCAGTTAGTGGTTGCAGGGACAGTTCCTGTGAGAACCTCCGCCATACGGAATACCATATCGCATGACCGATTAGAAGAAAAACAGTGGACGATGCGGTCCCCTTTTGATATTCCCATGTTGCTGAGATGCGCTGCCGCTGTACAGGCGAGGTCCCAGAATTCGCCTCTTGTAAAGGTGCGTTTTCGGATAGATTCCTGTCTGAAAGTATAGAAATAGAGAAATGGTGCGTCTCGTTTTTCAAAGGCGGCACAATACTCGTCTGTGGGAGAGGGGAAAGCAGCCATGGAAGTTACAGGTTTGCCTGTACTCAAAAGGAATGATGATTGTGTGGAAATGTCTTCGTCAGGCACTTGGGTCTCCGGTGTATGTTCTCTCCACAGCGCTTAGATTAACCTGTATTCCGTACTTGTGTCAATATGGCAGTGGGTATTATTATACTGCCTTATTTGTATAATGGGTATCACTGGTGCTATAAATAGCCGTGATATGAAACAACTGGATTTGCCTGCTAAGCGGGTTGATTGTCCTTCCTATGAGGTTTGTGCAGCGCCGCTGTGCCCCATGGATATAGACCTTGGCAGTCGTGTTTGGTTCCCCAATGAGCCAGTCTGTCGTTTAAGAAAGTGCCCTGGCTGGGTACGGAAGCAGCGGAAAATTGCCAAGTTACCCGGAATAAAGCAGGACAGGTATTTTACTATACGCATGTTGAATTCCATTAAGCAAATTCGCAAAGGTTTGCAGGGAGCTAGTCCCAGTTCCCCCGATGCAGAAAAATTCTGGTTGCGCAATCGGCAGAAAATAAAACCTGCAAACAAGGCAAAGAAACTTGAACGTGCACAGCTAAGACTTGAGCTGTGATGGCGTGAGTAAGGCAAAGGTTTCAATCGTAAGGACTTATGAATATGACTACGCTCAAGTTTATGAAGCCATAGGAAAGAGCATCAAATTCATTGGCGGTTTGGAGAGGATAGTCAGGCCGAGAAGCTATTAAAGTATTGGGGAGGGTGGGTTTTGTGCGAATGCGATAACGTGGCTGCCACGTTGTGTTAAAAAGGTAACATCGAAAGGTGATATAGGTTGTGTTGTACCACTATACAGGGAATTAGCGCTTGGTACGTTACGAAACATTCTGAGGCAAGCCATAATTACACCTGAAGAATTCATGGAAAATTTGTAATGCAGGTTGTGCTTTTAGCTTTGCGCCAGCATGCGTTTTATAGTCTGTTTAAGCTTCTTAATATCGAAGGGCTTGGTAATATGGGGAGCTTTCGACATGGAAAGAAATTCCCTGGTATCCGCCGCCATGGCATCGCCGGTGATG
>JAGGZD010000041.1 GCA_021162245.1 Dehalococcoidia bacterium
AGAATACCTGGCTCATGTTGTCGTCATAGTGTTGTCCTGTATGAAGAAGAACCTCTTGCATTCCATTCCTTTGCCTCAACTCTCGAGACACTACTGCTGCTTTAATGAACTGAGGTCGTGCTCCTACCACTGTAAGGATCTTCATGGTAACAGTTTCTTTTCATAGCAAGACTTTGAGATTTTAAGTTAATAAATTAATCCTTTAAAAAAACACCGTTGGATATACTCCTATTTACGCCCACGATTCGCCAAGCAATCTGTTAAGCTCTTATTTAGTCTACAAACTTTTCAGATAAACAGAACAACACATCTCTAATCGGCCCCACATAAGCATCTTCTTCAAGCGCCTTGGTGATAAAGCGCGCGACAACATCATGATAAGGCCCTGAGTTCTCTCGTCCGAAGCACGAGTTGTGCCATAGGAGAACAAAGACCCCTCTATGCTTTTTTACCTGCTCCAGAAGCCTATCCATCGTTTCCTCTGCTTCTTGGGGCGACAATCCTCTATAGCGATCCAGCGTACAGTCCATCACAGTTAGTGGAACTTCCCAGATATCAATCTCCCTTCTATCCAACACATCAAACGGTTTGTAAGGCACGCATGTGCCGCAACGAAACCCCTCGTGATCCGCAAAGGCAAGAGTGGAGTCGTACTTCAACCCTGCCTTTTCCCATATTCGCCAGGTGTAGGGGGGCCTGAACCTCAAGAAGTGCTGCCTACCTCCGATGATCGCCCCGTCCTCAGCTCCGAAAGTCTTAGACACTTGCTTTCTCAATGTTGCAAGCTGTTGTTGAAAGGCTTCTTCATTTCCATGCGTCCAATACCCTGGGTGAAAACCGATCTCCCATCCACCATCGAGCATGGACTGAAGGATTGCTTTTCTATTCCAAGTCAGTTCGGTCAAATCATAGCTAGCGTCTCTTTGCCCTCGGCTTGCCATCAAATAGATGCTGGATCGGATTCCGATCTGCTTCTCCCATTTGAGGATTTCTCTCAAGTTATCGTAAGGGTCCCTTCGGCGTAGAACGTGAATCGCCGTGGCCTCGGATGCTACCTGAATCGCTTCTCTTATTTTTCTGCGCAGAATGTTGCCCCCAATTCCACGAACAGGGAATCGTGGGTATTTCCTGATCGCATCAATATCGCGTGTCACGGCCACTGCAAATTTGTGCCCCCGGTAATTCCTATCATGAAATTTAAAAATTGGAGCAACGCGTCGTATCCAGTCTTTTAAAAGCTCGGCATACTCATTCACTAGCGGCCTGTGAAGCAAATTCCATTTTAGGAGCACACTCGATGAAGCCGGAAAGCGATCGTGTTCATCCAGTGGTCCTCCAGAGACAACTTCTTCATATCGGGTCAGCAAGAAAAAGGTCGAGGCGAAAATGTCGAGTGAGGTCACAAGCTTACGGTTTCCGTTTTCCTCCTTGGGGATAACCGGTGGCATGCCGTTGCTCCCAACGTAGAGAATAGGGAGGCCCTTGTACATAAAGACCTCGCGAGGGAACGACGTCGAGCGCAGGTAATGGGCCTCTTGGAAAAACGGCGAAGCCATCACGTGGATGTGTCGCTTGGCCGCAAGAGTGGGGATGGAACTGCCGTACGTCAAGACGATTTCTTCCCTTCGGTTTGCGTGGTGGTATCGACTTAGCGGTCCGACTTGGCTAAAATGAAATCCCGCTATCGCTGCTAGGGTTTTTGCAGTATATTCAATTGCATTGTAAACAAGTATATCTTTTGTATCTTCATAGAAGAACCCAATGGTTTGTATCGTGGTGGTTTCCATGAAAGCTGTGATTTTCCCTCCCTCGCCTTTCGTGACCCTACCGCCGATATCTCTTACAGAGGTTGGAGGACTAGAGTGATCCTCCCATAGGTCTCGTTAGCCTGCTGACCTGCATGTCCTATTTTCAATACCTTCCACTACATGTTAACAAAGCGAGCAAAACGAATTCTCTTCCTCCAGATCTAGAGCCAGCTATCCTCGATTTTACCTCCGCAATCCGATGGCCCGCGCGAGATGCCCGGCTTTTGCTCTCAGGTATTGATAAGTCTTCACCCAAAGTGGCCGTTTGTCTTTCCAGATTCGGAAATACGGTTTCTGCCGGGCACCGAAGTGGCGGAAAAACGGTTCGACGTTCTCCAGCATCGATCCTTCAAAGTCATATCGAATACCTCGCTCTGCAGCGAGTTGAATAGAACGCCACATAGCAAGAGGATTCGCACCGCTCGATCGCAAAGCTGGATCTCCCCCCTGCATCAGATTATACATCGCCTTGTTGTCATACACAACATAAAGCGCGCTGTGTACTCTCCCCAAGCAATCTTTCGCGATAAAGATGGTCCGAGCAGCATGTCGAGAACAGGTCTCGTCCAGGTGCTCTAAAAAAGAACGCGTGTAAGGAACCGACCGGCCCTGCCTTTCCCATGTCATGCTGTTCAACCTCCAGAACTCATCCAAATTATCGCTTTCAACCACTTCTATTCCATTCTTTTCCGCCTTCCTGATTTCCGTCCGTACAGCCTGGCCCATTCCACTCCACACAGCATCAAGATCAGAAGTGTCTTCAATTACGTAGGTGTATCTTGTCGTCTGGGTATAGCCATCCCAGTAAAATGGAAGCCAGTTGGTAAAAGAGTAGTGGCAATTGAAGGCAATGACCTTAAATGGCGGAATAGCATCAACAAGCGCTCGCAGGACCTCCATTTCTCTGGAGAGACGCCTTTCATATTTTTCCCCCGTTGGCGGGGCCAATAGGACACCAAGCGTCTGTGTCAACATAGGCATTTGAACAACTGTTCCATACCATGTTCGAAATTTCGGTAGGGGCATTCCGGCGACGATTCGACCGCCTTTTCGCAAAACAAGGATCTCATAGCCATCCGGGCAAACCGCATCTAACCACCACGACCGGCAGAAGATACAGCCCTGAGGAGATTCGTCCACAAAAGCGTCCCACTCGGAGAGATCATTATCCGATTTTAGTAAGCTTACTTCGTAAGCACCTTGCGACATTGTTTCTTTTAGCTCTTCAGCTTGTCAAGATATCAAACCTTGCCTGTATATTTGAACTCTACACACTCCAAATCAAACGAAAAACTGCCTATCCCTCCTATAACACTAGCAACATTTTTCCTTACAACATCTTTAGAGGTCTATTTATTGTCTCTTAGTATAGCTCTGTTATTTACATTCCTATTTTGACGAGCAACTAACAAGTTGAGTGTATACTCGCAGCAATTTCTCTTCACCAATAGACCAATTCCACCACATCTCAACCGCTCGCCTGCCATTTCTCCCCATTTCCATAAGTAGAGACGGGTGGTCATAAAGATACTTAAGTGCATCAGCGATAGCTCTCGCTCCACCTTGTGAACTGACCACAACACCGCAACGTGCCTTCTGTACAATAAACTGTAGCGCTGGAGCATCTGTTACAATAATCGGTTTACCGCAAGACATGTATTCGTAAATTTTGATAGGACCAGCTTTACCACTCCACACCCTCTGGTAACGATTAGAATAGAAACATGCACAGCATACGTCAGCCTCCGAGAGAACACGAGATACATTAGTGTGGCTTATCCAGCCTAAGAATTTTAAATTCACGTATCGCGCATTCTCTCTGCAAAAGTTGAGAGTCCAGGTAACATCCTCCTGTGAATATGCTTTCCCAGCAAGTAGCAGTGTAGGGCGAATGCCCGTCTCTTTACCGAATAACACACAGGCCTTCGCTAATACATCAATTCCTCTTAGACGTGATAATCCACCTACATAAGCGACTGTAAATGAATTAGGAGTAAAGGTCTTTGGAACAAATGGAAAGAGATCAAGTCTAACGTAATTTTCAATCACTAGTATTTTATCAAGGGGCATTCCGTATAACTTCGGTCTTTCGACTTTACTTTCTTCTACTCCAATTACATAGTCAACAAACACCCTGTGGAAAAACCTATCCATTTTCTCGGCACACCATAGACGCAATTTTCGATACCATCCTATAGGTAAACGATCTAACCATGCCTCCCATAGGTAAAAGTCACGGATTTCGTGTACAATGAAAACATGTCGCTTACGTAGCAGGCGCTGGGCAATCTTTATCAAACATACAATAGGAAGAAGCGATGGGCGGTGTACATGGTATATAACAGCGTTGGCCTTCCATGCATACCAGAGAAACCGCAACTTCATTAATATTCCTCGCCCCTTCCATATCTTTAGGTAATTCTTTAGGTAATTTGGTAAAGCGACACCCCACAAGTCAACTCCATACTCAACTTTCCGTAGATTTTCTACTCCAGAGATAACAATCACTTTATAGCCAGCCTTACTAAGGCTGATAGCCTCTTTGTAAAATATGCGATCATCAAATACGCTGTGGTTTGGACTGAGATGACATACTTTTGTCATATTAGCATATTAGTATAGACTTTGGGAAACGACAAAGAAATTTATGAGAAAAATGTTTTCAACTTGGCATCTTTGATCCTATTCAACGCCTGCGCGCACGACGATCCGAGCAGCATGTGCCTCATTTGTACGACAGGCAATCCTTTTATGAAACCATCTTAGTACCGATAAACCCGGTTTGAAGGTATATATTCTATTATCGCAAAGCCTTAGCAACTGCCTCCACAAAATAGAGTAGCGAGAGAACCTTAGATCCAAATGAAAGATAACCTTTTCCACCTTCATGTGGGCACGAGCTAATGCATCTTTTAGTTTAAGTAGATCAAAATGCTGATAGTGGCTTGGGTTTATTGTGACTGGAAGATGGGGTGTAGGCACCGACAAAACCAGAGCTCCCTCAGGTTTCAATAATTCCCGAACGCGCTGAAGAAACTGTTGAACTTCTTGGGGATGAATATGCTCAAGCACCTCGATCATTGTGATATATACATATTTGCCTTTTTCATCATATATACTACGACACTCAAATTCTACCCGATTACTAAGGAGTTTGGCGAAGGCTATAGCGCGTTCGGATAGATCTATCCCTTTCACCTTCATTTCAGGAAAACAGCGAGCAATATAATCTGTTGCACATCCATCCCCGCATCCAACATCCAGAATCTTTTCACCTGGCTTTGAAATAATAAGTTCACATATGAGTTTCACATACTGCCAATAGTCTAAGCCACCTTGACGGAGATCGTCGGGGGACATAAGCCAATGATAAGGCAACTTATAATCTTGATCATAATTATACTTTATGGGTCTGCTCATATTACATCCTTCTTTAATCAGTTAAATCACATACAGGTACAACTTATTAAAAGCACAAAATCGGCTATATGTGCCTTAAACTAAAATCTATCATATCATACTCATATTTGTCTTTATAATCCTTACCAACCCAAGAAAACCAGAAGCCCTAAACTCTCTGTATACGTGTATCATGAATAGCCGCTCATCGATGTTAAACGCAAACTTCCACAGCAAAAAAACGCCAACCAGCAGCCCTAAGAAAGATAATGTACCGGCTAATATATATGAATATCCTTGAAGTATAGTCCAAAATATAGTAGGCGCACCAACAAGGCACAAAGAAGAAACAAATCCACGCCAAATTGTTATGAAAAACGAAGAAAACTTTATAAGCTTAATAGCTGATAAGTAACATGGTATTACAAAAAGATTCTTAAACACGACCACAATAACAGTTCCTAAAGCTACCCCACTTAGCCCCCACCCTAGTAAGAGTACAAATAGCAAAGAAAGCCCAATATTTACTAGTGCCCCGATCAGTTCCATTATATTAACAAATAATACCCTACCTATTGCGAGTGGTGTGAGGCGAATAATACACGTAACCGACGAGAAAAGTAGAGTTATAGCAACAATAGGAATAAAGTGACTTTGATCTGCTACACGCGGCCCCAAGTACCAGCGGAAGAACTTCCCGCCGAGTAAGCCAAATAGCGCCCAAATAGGAATCGCAAAAATTATACTAAGCCGTAACCATCGATAGATAAATGATTCTATATAGTTCAGTCTACCTGTTGCTTCCGCAGATGCAATAACAGGGAAAAGCACTGAAGTAGGGACTTGAAACAGATGATAGATTTGATTGCCAAACATGGTCACGACTGCATAAAAAGTAAGTTCTCTTGCAGACAAGAACTCATTGATGAGAATTCGGTCGGTATGCCAGTAAAGAATTCCCGAAACCTGGCCTAGAAAGACGGCTCCGCTGAAGCCGAGAACCTGTAAGCCCGTTTTTAGATCGAATAGAAACGGATTAAACCGAAGAAAGGGCATTATTT
Organism: Dehalococcoidia bacterium; assembly: GCA_021162245.1. Taxonomy (GTDB): domain Bacteria; phylum Chloroflexota; class Dehalococcoidia; order GIF9; family AB-539-J10; genus JAGMDB01. The sequence continues at coordinate 6,269 of JAGGZD010000041.1, forward strand.
TTCGAGCAATCACGAGCTTGGCAGTGACACTGATAACTGTGGCAATCAATTCGGCTAAAGCAACCCAAACAACCCAGGGTCTAAAAAAATATAATAATACAACAACCAAAAGGGCACGAATCAAAGTGACACCTATTGAAATATAATTTTTCCAGACATATTGTTGGGTTGCTACAAAGATAGCATCAAGCACGCTGAAAGCTGTGGAAATGCTAGTTACAATGGCAAGGAGAACCATTGTTGCTGCGGCAGCTTTTTCGAGTCCTGGAGCTATTTTAAAAATCTGATTAAAGTGCCATGCAATTCCAACCCCAGCTCCGAATAGAACAACAGCTAAAGTTAACATAAATATAAATGC
>JAGGZD010000025.1 GCA_021162245.1 Dehalococcoidia bacterium
ATTCCCGTAGCGATGCTGGCATGAGAAATATCTGGTTGGATTCATAAGGACGAAAGGTTTTGCTCACAGGCGCCTCCTTCGCTAAGACTTACCCCCAATTATACCCCTTTATGACTACCTGAAGCTATTACTCGGACAAACTCCTAGGGTTCACTTTTATGTTATATTAACTTTTACACTCACGATATTTGATATAATCAAAGCAGGTGCGCAGAAATGGTTTTTTGTTTAGCCCGGTAAAAATTACAGTAAATCGTATGTATGAGAGAATAAAATTGTGAATGAGATAAGCTATAAGCCAATCGGGACCGTTCATTCTTCTTTCAAAGAGCCTGAAGGCACACCTATACAGCCTGCAGCTGCTAAAGGCATCAATGGAACAGTGGAAGTATTCCCTGAATATGCTGAGGGTTTAAAAGATGTGGAGGGCTTTTCACATATCATATTGATATTCTATTTCCATTTGTCCAGGCGAGCGCCATTAAAAGTCAAACCGTACATGGATAATGAAGTGCGTGGAGTCTTTGCAACGAGGAGTCCGAGCAGGCCGAATCCAATTGGCATCTCCGTAGTGCGACTTATCGGGATTGAAAATAACATACTCCATATTCAAGATGTGGATATTGTGGATGGGACTCCGCTTTTGGATATCAAACCACATGTGCCTGAGTTTGATTTGAGAGAAGTAGTAAGGGTAGGATGGTTGGAGAAGAATGTGCATAAACTATCAGCATCAAGAGATGATGGCAGGTTCACGAAGGGTTAATTGGTAGTGGCATTATTTTAAAGGAGGTGCAAATATGAGTGTGAAACCAGTTGTAATTAAGTTTTTCGCTCCCGTTGTAGATGTTACGGCCAATGCTCTAATGAATGCTATCGACCAGAAGATGAAGCAGGGAGTGAGAGATTTTACTATTCTTATCTCCTCCCCTGGCGGCTCTGTTATTCATGGTTTGAGCACATATAATTATCTCAAAGGATTGCCTGCTATGATAACTACGCACAACTTCGGCAGCGTCGATTCGATAGGCATCGTCTTGTATTGTGCTGGCTCAAGAAGGTTATCGGTGCCTCAAGCGAGATTTTTGCTCCATGCCGTTAACGTTCAATTTAAGGGCAATCAGAGCTTAGAAGAAAAGCAATTAGAGGAAAGGTTGAAAGGGCTAAGAATTGATATCGAAAACATCGCAAAAGTGATCGCAGCAAATACAGACAAAAGTGTAGAGGACGTGACAAATGCCATGCTCGAAAGAATAACTCTAACCCCGGAGGAGGCACAATCCTGGGGGCTGGTGAATGAAATCAAATCACAACTATTCGAATCGGGAAGCGAGGTGGTATCTATACAAGCACAGCGCCACCCGCAGAAACCAGGATAGGTTATTATATGAGTAATTTGAATGGTGCATGAACGAAAACCGAAGACGTTGTTGGAATGAGCTGTAAAGGTTGTTAATCAGGCGGTGGCTCACCATGGTGTAAGAGCAGGAGGTGTTGTCCAAAGAAAGGCTTTGACAGTTGAGCCCAATATGGCGAACTCGAAACCTGTGGTAAATTGAAATTTCTGGAGCATTATCATAAAGATGGGTATCTCAAGAATTTAGGGTAAGCTAAATTAGAGCTAAAGGTTAGTTAGGAGATGAAGTATCTGCGTGATACCACAAAAAATCCCTGACGCTGAAGTCAAGATTGAGCAGCAGGATTGCGGCACAATAGTGCGAGTTCTTCATAGCAGGCGTCATAATGAAGAAGTGGCTATGAGATAGCAGGCAAATTTGCTATAATGCCTCGAGGACAAGGAATATTATGTATTGGATGCGTTATACTGCACTGGGAATAGGTGTTGCTTTTGGGATTCTGTTTCTGGCTTTTGCCATTGGCGAAGGCCTCAGTGGAGACTTTGGAGGTATCCCTGACCTTAAAGATTGTGTTCTCCTGATATGTGGACCTATCTCAATGATTGCAGCTACTGCTGTAGCCTGGAATCACCAGCGCATAGGTGGGTGGTGGCTGATTACAGGCGGCATTATCACCGGGGTACTCTTTACTATCAACCTTATAGCTAATCCGATGAATCTTCTATGGACATTCCTCGTTTACCCACTGCCAATGTTGGTAGCAGGGGCATTATGGGTGCTTCATACCAGGAAATTGGCTTGATGTTTAACTTGCACTAGAATATAGGTAGCTCTTTGGGTTTACTCGGAGGGCAATGCTAATTTCTGCGTCAGTATTACTCTTCAATGGCGGCCACGGCTAGACAACCCGGCCCCAGATAAGTCCCTATAGTTGCTCCGCACGTTGATTTATATATCTGCCCTTGAGGAAATAATGGAGATAAGCGTTCAGCCAATGCGTCCATCTCACCGGGAGTGGTGGCGTGAGCTACAGCCATCTCTTTGATGTGGTGGAAGTTGCTTGTCAATTCATATAATCTGGCCAAAGCCTTGGGACGACCGCGCACCCTTTCTAATGGATATATCTCTCCATCTTGTACGTTTATTATAGGTTTGACATTGAGCATTGAGCCTAAGAGTGTTTGCGCCTTGCCTATGCGTCCCCCTTTGTGTAGGTATTCCAGAGTATCTACCATGCCGAAGCAGTGTGTTTTGGGAATGGACTGTGCTACCATGGATGTGATTTCATCCAGGTTTGCCCCAGCAAGTGCTGCTTTGGCGGCGCTTATAACTATAAGCCCCAGGCCGATGGTTGCCGAAAAGGAATCAATTATTTCTATGTGGCAACGTGTGCCCACCCCCTCTTTGCCCAGCAAGGCAGAATTATATGTGGCACTGAGCTTGGAAGAGATGTGAATGGAGATGATCTCGTCGGTTTCAGCGGAGAGTTTTTTGTATGTTTCTGTGAACATTCCAGAAGATGGTGCTGAAGTTTTAGGAAGGTTAGGCTCTGTTACCAACTTGTGATAAAATTCGGCAGCCTTGATATCAACGCCATCTTGATATGTTCCATTTTCAAAATGGATGTACAAGGGCAACACTGTAATTCCCAGTGCCTGTGCTACGTCGTTGGAAATATCGGACGTACTATCAGTTACGATTTTAATAGCCATGTGCATTCTCCTTCTTGTTCTGAGCGTTAAGTCCAGAAATTTTATGTTCTTTGTTGTAATATATGGAAGTGATATAATTACATAATTACACAATTATGTAAATTGCTTGTAGAAAAGGAGGTGGTTATGATGGATGTTGTATGGCTCAGGGATTTGATTATTTGTATCTCAGGAGCAGTGGCGGTAATAGTGTCTATTATCGTTGCTGTCGTGGTGTGTTTGTTTTATCGTAGGGTTAAAGCTGCACTAGATTCTATTGAAACTACTACAAAAAATATTCAAGAAGTTGCTTCCACTGTGAAGGATCAGGTAATTAAACCTGTGGCCGGATTGGCAATCTTTGTTCAGGGTGTGTTTCGAGGGGTCAATGCGATAAGCAAGTTTTTCAGAAAAAAATAGGGAGGGAGACATGGCTGACAAGAATGTATCTTCTGGATTTGTTACTGGATTTGTTATGGGAGCACTGGTTGGTCTCGCTATCGGGTTTCTTTATGCTCCACAAACAGGAGAAGAAACGAGACAGAGATTTAGTGAAGAGGTAAAGAGAGTTAAGGAACAAACGGCTGAAATCGCTGGGAAAGTAGAGAAATCCGCTGCCGAAGTAATGAAAAAGGTAGAAGCGAAAGCGAAGGAAGCTGAAGAGCAAGCGGAAAAATGAAACTCCAGTTGTAGCGGTTAGGTACAATAACTTATTCAAGTAATCCTCGGAGATTGGTTTATCCTGTACGGCTAACCCAAGGGGTTTCAGAGGAGCGATTCAGATTGGCTATATGACACTCAAACAGGCTAGATGGTGGTTGTAATGTTTGTGTATGTGGGCCGAGTATTCTGTGCAATATCTCTTGGGGCGATGGAGGTTTACCTTGGGTATAGCTGGTAGTGTACTCAGAAAATACTGGCGCTTTATATTTTTTGCGGCAGCTGTAATTGTAGTTCTTTGTCTGCTCTACGCCTGGTGGAGTGCCTTATTTCCCTTTGTCCTGGGGTTAGGGCTTGCTTACCTTTTTCTGCCGCTTCTTTCATGGACGGAGAAGAAAGTGGCTCGTCATGGCAAGTGGAGGCAGGCTAAACGAATCTCCTTGATAATATTATTCCTTGTAATACTTTTTGGCTTGATTGGCTTTTTCTTCTATTATCTTGTCACCACGGTTATTGCTGCCCTTTCTGTTCTTTTGTACAATGCACCATATTATATCTCTAGGAGTTTGGTTGTACTCCAGGGATGGCTTGAAAGTTTTCGCCATGCATTTCCTCCGGAGGTGCAGCAGCACGTAGATGAATTTGTTGTAGATGCAGGGGTAACAGCTGGCAATGCCGTAAAAGGTGCTTTTCTCAATCGGGTCTCATCTATACCGAACACTTTTGGCTCGGCTCTCAGCCTTGTTGTCCTGCCTGTTTTTCTGTTCTTTATCTTAAAAGATTCAGAAAAGTTAAGTAAGAGTTTTTACTCAGCCCTTCCACAATGGGCTGCTCAGCATATTAAGCATATCTTCGCAATTATTGGAGGAGTACTGGGACGATATGTTCGTGCCCAGTTAGTGCTCGCCGGCATTGTGGCTTACCTCTGTTTTGTGGGCTTATTTGCTCTCAGAGTACAATTCGCCACAACGCTAGCCATTATTGCTGGAATAGCTGAGTTTATCCCGATATTAGGGCCATGGATTGCTGGCGCTACCGCTGTGATAGTTACCTTAGCTACGGCGCCAGGAAAAGCTATTTGGGTAGCTGTCCTGTTTTTGGCTGTGCAGTTATTGGAAAATAATCTACTTGTTCCTAGAATTCAGGGGAGCTATCTGAGGGTGCATCCTGCTATTGCCCTTGTGCTACTTGTCTTGGGAGCATATATCGCTGGGTTTTGGGGGATAGTCTTAGCTGTCCCTTTGGTGGCTACTAGCGTTGAAATTTACAAATACATACGCCATAATACGAAGCTAGGTGAAATCCAGTGACTATGTGTTCCTTCACAAAATACTTAGGCGGTGGAAGAATCATCGAACACGTCCTTGACGTATTCAGTATACCCATAGTTCAAAAACTGCATAGTATGTCCTGTGTGCACCGCACAGCATTTGTTTGACTTTTCTACTTGCTTGTGTTAGGCTGCAGACTTGCTGTCTACCTACTGAAGTATAAGGGTTACAGAGCTGGCTAGTTTGGGCCGAGCGTGGTGC